>NZ_NYWI01000030.1:0-301215 GCF_002684955.1 Tistrella sp.
GCCACTCGCTACGACAAGCGACCGGAGAACTATCTCGCCGCCGTCAAGCTCGTGGCCGCGAGGATCTGGTGCCTGAGCTTATGAGTCTACGCCCTAGGTCAGGCCCACATTCCACTGCTCCATGTCCTCATCGAGCTGCAGGCCCATATTGTTCTTCTGGTAGCCACCGCCGAAGGTGAAGCCGGCATAGCCCAGCTGCGCGCCCACGGTGAAGGCTTCCTGATCATCGGAGCCTGCCCGGTCCGCTTCCTGCTGCCCCGTGAGATAGCCAACCGCGATGGCCACGTCGACGCCACCGAAGCTGTTCACGTAGTTGGCACCGATTTCCACGATCTTCTCTTGACGGGAAGGATCAGCGGGATCAACACCGCCATTGTTGTTCGGCAGGTTGCCATAGGAATTCGACGAGCCGCCCGTACCGCCCGCGAGGCTGGGCGTATACGACAGACCCAGCTGAAAGCCCGAGAAGCGTGGGGTGAAGTAGGTCAGCTTGTTGGCGTCGCCGGTGGTGTTCAGGAAGGTGTAGTTCGACGCCAGCACATTGGTGCCCGGCTGCGAGGCGTGGAAGAAGTTCGGGCTGTCGACGCCATGGCCGGCAATGGCGGTCGGGGCCGAATAGTGCATCAGATAGGCGGCCGAGTCGGCGGCACCCAGCTGCACCCGACCGAAGCCGCCTTCGAAATAGACGAAATGCTCGTCGATCTGGTCGCCGGGACCGCTCGCGCTGGCAGTGGTATAGGCCTCGAGCTGCACGTTCACGCCGACGGTGACACCGTTGTCGAGCGTGGTCTCACCCAGGAAGTAGATCTCGCCTTCCTGCTTGATGCTGTCGGTGCGGGTATCTGCCACATCCTCGTCGATCAGGACGAAGGCGCTCTGATAATAGCCGCCGAGGCCGAGCTTGATGTTCTCGGCCGCCGAAGCGGGAGCGGCGAAAGCGGCGGCAGCGGCGACGATGGCAGTGCTGCCGAGCAGGATCTTCTTCATCGGGTCGGGTCCCCTGGTGAGAACGTTCAGAAATTTTCAGTCCGGCCGGGTGCCGGGACGTCCGGGATACAAGTCTGGTCGGCCGGCCCGCTTCGGGTTCCGGCCTGGTCGTGATTGGCCTGATGCTGGCCGGAAGCTCTTCACGGTCGGCGGTCTTGGCCGCCATCCGGACGCCGGGCGTGCGGGGAATTCGCCCATGCGGCAAGTTCATGTTCTTCCGCAGCGCACGCGCCGTCAACGCGGCGCAATACGACGCGTCAGTGATTTCCGTCACAATGTAGCAGGATTGCAACAGGGATGACACGGCGGCGTCACGGCCCCCTGATCCGGTTACCGGGGCTGCCCGGTGCCGCGGACGGCCTGCTATCGGCTTCGGTTGAGGCAGGAAGCGGCTTGCCATATAGTTCAGCCGACCGAAGCATCCGACGGAGCGCAAATGCCTCTCTCGGACAGATTTCGGCGACGCCCTGTCGGGACCAGAGACAACGCCGGCGGGACCACGTCGGACAATAGCCAGAGAGGTTTGGAACGGCCATGGCAGTCACGGGCAAGGATCTGTTGCGGTACGCGACGCTCGCAGGCGCGCTCGCGCTGCTCGCGGGCTGCAGCGGCGTGGAGACCGAAGCCAGCTATCCGCGCTCGATCCCCGGCGGAACCGGCGGCACCTACGAGACCCAGCGCCAGACCATCTTCGGCGACGGCGGTCTCAACATCTTCGACAATGAGAAGAGCCGCGACGGCACCGGCGGCGCCTCGCCGATCGGCGTGAACAGCTTCCTGTGGCGGGCCTCGCTCGACACCATCAGCTTCATGCCGCTGGCCTCCGCCGACCCCTTCGGCGGCGTGCTGATCACCGACTGGTACAGCGCCCCCGAGACGCCGGGTGAGCGGATGAAGCTCACCGTCTATATCCTCGACCGCCAGCTCCGGGCCGACGGCATCCGCGTGGCCGCCTTCAAGCAGCGCCGCGACGAGACCGGCACCTGGGTCGACCAGCCCGTCGAGCCCGCGGTCGCGACGCGCATCGAGGACGCCATCCTCACCCGCGCCCGCCAGCTGCGCGTTTCAAGCTCGGCGAGCTGACGGCGCCTCCCAAGCCTGGCGGCAGGGAGGCCCCCGCCGCCATCCTCTCCAACCGGGTGACCGGCAGCGGCATGCCCCTTTCGACAAGGGGGCGGTGCCGGTTGCGGTCACCCGCACTTCGTACCGGAAAAATGGCCCGCTACAACCCCAAGGCGATCGAGCCCAAGTGGCAGCAGGTGTGGGACGAGAACGGCACCTTCACGACCGATGAAGCGTCGTCGAAGCCGAAATACTATGTGCTCGAGATGTTCCCCTACCCCTCCGGCCGCATCCATATCGGCCATGTCCGCGTCTATACGCTGGGGGACGTGACGGCACGCTACCGCCGCGCCAAGGGGTATAACGTGCTGCATCCGATGGGCTGGGACGCCTTCGGCATGCCGGCCGAGAATGCCGCCATCGAGCGCGGCATCCATCCGGGCAAATGGACCTACGACAACATCGCGGCCATGCGTGGTCAGTTGAAGTCGATGGGCCTGTCCTATGACTGGAACCGGGAGATCTTCACCTGCGCGCCGGATTATTACGTCCACGAGCAGCGCATGTTCCTGAAGTTCCTGGAAGCCGGTCTCGCCTATCGCAAGGAAAGCTGGGTCAACTGGGACCCCGTCGACCAGACGGTGCTGGCCAATGAACAGGTGATCGAGGGCCGCGGCTGGCGCTCGGGCGCCCTGGTGGAACGGCGCAAGCTGTCGCAGTGGTTCCTGAAGATCACCGCCTTCGGCGACGATCTGCTGGACAGCCTGTCGACGCTGGACCGCTGGCCCGACCGGGTGAAGACCATGCAGGAGCGCTGGATCGGCCGTTCCGAAGGTGCCCGGCTGAGCTTCCGCCTTGAGGGCGCGCCCGAGGGGCTGGACGGGCTGGAGGTCTTCACCACCCGCCCCGATACGCTGTTCGGCGCCGCCTTCTGCGGCATCGCCCCCAACCACCCGCTGGCCGAGGCGCTGGCGGCATCCGCCCCCGAGCTTGCCGCCTTCATCGAAGAGTGCAACCGCACCGGCACCAGCGAAGAGGTGCTGGAGAAGGCCGAAAAGAAGGGCTACCGGCTGCCGGTCGATGCCGAACATCCCTTCGTGCCGGGGCTGAAGCTGCCGGTCTATGTGGCGAATTTCGTGCTGATGGAATACGGCTCGGGCGCGATCTTCGGCTGCCCGGCCCACGACCAGCGCGACCTGGATTTCGCCCGCAAATACGACCTGCCGGTGAAGCCGGTGGTCCGGCCCGCGGGCCTGGAGGACGCGTCCCCGCTGGAGATCGGCAGCGAAGCGCTGACCGGCGACGGCGTGATCGTCAATTCGGGGTTCCTGGACGGGCTGTCGGTCGCGGATGCCAAGCGCCGCGCGATCGAAGAGCTTGAGAAGATCGGCATCGGCAAGGGTGAAACCACTTTCCGCCTGCGCGACTGGGGCGTGTCGCGCCAGCGCTATTGGGGCTGCCCGATCCCGGTGATCCACTGCCCGGATTGCGGCGTGGTGCCGGTGCCGGAAGACCAGCTGCCGGTCACCCTGCCCGAGGATGTGGTGTTCGACGGCCAGGGCAACCCGCTGGACCGCCACCCCAGCTGGGCGCATGTCGATTGCCCGAGCTGCGGCAAGCCCGCCCGGCGCGAGACCGACACCTTCGATACCTTCTTCGAGAGCAGCTGGTATTTCGCCCGCTATACCGGCCTGACCACCGACCGGCCCTTCCCGCGCGAAGCGGCCGATAAGTGGATGCCGGTGGACCAGTATATCGGCGGCATCGAACATGCCGTGCTGCACCTGCTCTATTCCCGCTTCTTCACCCGCGCCATGCGCGAGGTGGGACTGCTGGACGTGAAGGAGCCCTTCGCCGGGCTGCTGACCCAGGGCATGGTGGTGCACGAGACCTACAAGGACGATCAGGGCCGCTGGGTCTTCCCCGAAGAGGTGACCAAAGACGCCGACGGCCAGCTGGTCCATGTGGAAACCGGCCGACCGGTTACCCGCGGCCGCATCGAGAAGATGAGCAAGTCCAAGCGCAACGTCGTGGACCCGATGGCGATCATCGAGGCCTATGGCGCCGATACCGCGCGGCTGTTCATGCTGTCCGACAGCCCGCCGGAACGCGACCTGGAATGGACCGATGCGGGCGCCGAAGGCGCGCACCGCTATCTGGCCCGGCTGTACCGGCTGGTGGATGAATGGACCGCCGCCCTGCCCGCCCCCGGCACCGATATCGGCGCCGACCTGGCGGCGGCCGAGGGCGCGGCGCTGGAGATCCGCCGCAAGCTGCACCGGACGATCCGCGACCTGTCGGAGGATCTGGAGCGCTTCCACTTCAACAAGGGTGTGGCGCGGCTGCGCGAGCTTTCGAACGCGCTGTTCGACTTCACCCCGGCCTCGCCCGCCGATGCCGCCGTCGCCCGCGAGGCGGTGGATGCCGTCATCCGGCTGATCGGGCCGATGACCCCGCATCTGGGCGAAGAGCTGTGGCGGATGGCCGGCCATGACGGCTTGCTGGCCGAACAGCCCTGGCCCGATTTCGACCCGACGCTGGTGACGGTGAACACCATCACCCTGCCGGTGCAGGTCAACGGCAAGGTGCGCAGCAAGCTGGATGTCGCGCCGGATCTGGATCAGGATGCGGCTGTGGAACGTGCCCTCGCCGACCACAAGGTCAAGACCGCTCTCGACGGCCGCACCCCGCGGAAGGTGATCTATGTCCCGAACCGCATTCTCAACCTCATCGGCTGATCGCATCAGCCCGACCGGGCCCGCCAGCCGCCGCAGCCGGCGGCTGGTGCTGGCGGCGGCCATGGCCGCGGCGGCGCTGACGCTGTCGGCCTGCGGCTTCCGGCCGCTCTATGGCGACACCGCCGCCAACCGCCCCGCGGTCACCGAACAGCTGGCCGCGGTGGCGGTCGGACCGGTGCCCGACCGGGCTGGCCAGATCTACCGGAACAGCCTGGAACGCCTGCTTGCCGGGGAGGGCCGCGGTCATCCCGGGCGCTACCGGCTCGACAGTTCGATCAGGATCACCGAGACCGGGCTTGCCATCAACGAAGACGCCACCGCCAGCCGCTATAATGTGCGGATCGTGGTGAGCTATCGCCTGATGGCGCCCCATGCGGGCGAGAACAACGCCGACAGGCTGCTGGCCGACGGCACGGTCACCCAGATCAACGGCTATGACCAGATCTCTGCCCCCTATGCGACGCTGGTATCGCGGCAGGATGCGATCGAACGTGCGCTGAAGGAAGCCGCGCGCGAGGTCCACACCCGGCTGTCGATCTATTTCGACCAGCATGGCGAGGTTTAGGGCGGCGGCGAGCGGATGGTGAAGGTCGCCCCCCGTGATGCGGAAACCAAAAGCGGCCGGCCCGATGCCGCCTGGCGGGCGGTTCTGGTCTATGGTCCCGATCGCGGGCTGGTGAAGGAACGGGCCGACCGGCTGGTGCGTGCGGTCGTGCCGGACCCCACCGATCCGTTCCGGATCGCCACCCTCGACGGCAAGACCCTGTCGGATGATCCGGCCCGGCTGGCGGACGAAGCGGCCGCCATCGCCTTCGGCGGCGGCCGGCGGGTGGTCCGCCTCAGGGATATCGGCGATGCCCAGGCGCCGGCGCTGGCCGGTTTTCTGGACGATCCGGCCGGCGATGCGCTGATCGTGGTCGATGGCGGCGAGCTGGGACCGGGATCCAAGCTTCGCAAGCTGTTCGAAACCGCCGCCAATGCGGCCGCCATCGCCTGCTATGCCGATGAAGGCCGTGATCTGGCCGAGGTGATCCGCAACCACCTGTCGGAAGCGGGGCTCCAGGCCGATGCCGATGCGCTGATGGCGCTGGCCGGCTCTCTGGGCGCCGACCGGGCGATGACCCGGATGGAGCTGGACAAGCTGGCCCTCTACGCCCATGGCCGCGGCCGGGTCACGCTTGAAGATGTCGAAGCGGTGATCGGCGATGCCCGGACCGTGGCGCTGGACGATGTGGCGCTGGCGGCGGCCGGCGGCGATGCCGCGGCGCTGGACCAGGCGCTCGACCGCGCCTTTGCCGAAGGCACCTCCGCCATTGCCCTGCTGCGCGCCGTTTCCCGCCATTTCGGCCGGCTGCTTCAGGCCCGCGCCGAG
Organism: Tistrella sp.; assembly: GCF_002684955.1. NCBI lineage: Bacteria > Pseudomonadati > Pseudomonadota > Alphaproteobacteria > Geminicoccales > Geminicoccaceae > Tistrella > Tistrella sp. The sequence continues at coordinate 6,160 of NZ_NYWI01000030.1, forward strand.
ATCGATGCCGGTGCGGATCCGGAGATGGCGATGAAATCGCTGAAGCCCCCGGTGTTCTTCAAGCAGACCGGCAGTTTCAGGGCCGCCCTGGCGGTGTGGCCCACCGCGGCCCTTGCCCGGGCCCTGGGCCGGCTGGCCGATGCCGAGGCGCGGGCCAAGCAGGGACTGCCCCAGGAGACCCTGGTCGGCCAGGCATTGCTGGGTATTGCCGCCGAAGCCGGGCAGCGCAAACGCCGCCGCTGAGGCCTGAAAACCCGCCTCCACGATCGATAATTTTTGACCGGAAATCTGCCCGCGATCGGGGCGTCAGCCGCGCCCGCCCAACCGGGCCAGCAGGTCGTCGAGGTCTTCGAGCGAGCCATAGGCAATGGTCATCGACCCCGCCGTCGGCGAGACGGGGTTGATCGACACCTTCAGGCCCAGGCTCTCGCTCAGATCCTCTTCCAGGCGCAGCGTGTCGCTGTCTTTGGTCGAGCTGCCGGCGGCATCGGCACGGCGCGGCCGGCCGCCCACGGGCTTGCGCTGCGCGCCCTCCCGATGAGCCCGCTTCTCGGCCTCGCCCCGGGCGAGGGTCTCGGCCTCGCGCACCGTCAACCCGCGATCGACGATCCGCTTCGCCAGGGCCGAGGGGTCGTCGGCGGTCGCGATCGCCCGGGCATGCCCCATGGACAGCCGGCCGTCGTCGAGCATCTCTTTGACCGCCTCGGGCAGGTTCAGCAGGCGGAGCATGTTGGCGACATGGGCGCGGCTCTTGCCGATCACCCGGCCGAGTTCCTCCTGGGTGTAGGAGAACTCGCCCATCAGCCGGCGATAGCCGTCGGCTTCTTCCAGCGGCGTCAGATCCTGGCGCTGGATGTTCTCGACCAGGGCGATTTCCAGCGCGTCATGATCCGCCATATGGCGGACGATGACCGGAACCTCATGCAGCCGGGCAAGCTGCGCCGCCCGCCAGCGCCGCTCGCCGGCGACGATCTCGAAACCGCCGTCATCGAGCGGCCGGACCAGGATCGGCTGGACCACGCCACGTTCGCGCAGGCTGGCGGCCAGCTGCGACAGGGCCTCTTCGTCGAAATGCCGGCGGGGCTGATAGCGGCCGGGGCGCAGCCGCTCGACCGGCATCATCCGGACATCGGCCGTTGCGGTCGCAGGGGCCGCATCCTCGATCGCCGTATCCCCGAGCAGCGCAGACAGGCCACGCGCCAGGCCGCGCTTGCGGCCGCCGGTTTCTTCCGCACTCACGCGGCCACCCCCCGTTCGCGCTTCAGCACCTCACCTGCCAGATGGATATAGGCCTTGGCCCCGGCGCAGCGGTGATCATAGAGCAGCACCGGCTTGCCATGGCTGGGCGCTTCCGACACGCGGACATTGCGCGGGATCACGGTCTTGTAGACCTTGTCGCCGAAGAAGTTGCGCACATCCGCCGCGACCTGGTTGGACAGGTTGTTGCGGTTGTCGAACATGGTCAGCACCACGCCCTGAATGTCGAGCCGCGGGTTGAGCGAGCGGCGCACCCGGTCGACCGTCCGCACCAGCTGGCTGACACCCTCCAGGGCGAAGAACTCACACTGCAGCGGCACCAGCACCGCATCGGCGGCGACCAGGGAATTCAGGGTCAGAATGCCGAGCGAGGGCGGGCAGTCGATGAAGATGTAGTCGTACTGCGGTAGTCCCTCGGCACCCAGCGCCATGCGCAGCCGGCGCTCGCGGGCCGGGCGCTCGATCAGCTCGATTTCGGCACCGGTCAGATCGACCACCGCCGGCACCCCCGCCAGCCCGGGCACATCGGTTTCGACGATCGCCTCGGCAAGGCTCGCCTCGCCCATCAGCACATCATAGCTCGACGGATTCCGCTGGCTGGCACCGATGCCCAGCCCGGTCGACGCATTGCCCTGCGGATCGAGATCGATCACCAGAACCCGCTTGCGCGCCGCGGCCAGCGCGGTCGCCAGGTTGATCGCGGTCGTGGTCTTACCGACGCCGCCCTTCTGGTTTGCGATGGCCAGCACGCGACCGGTGCCCTGAGGCGCCGCATCAGCGGGATTGGTCACGGTCTTGGACACGAGACAGCCCCTTCGCTTCAAGGATGACGCCACCCTCGTCGGTCATACTTCTATGGCATACCACCTGCATTGTCCAGCGGGTGCGGGCGGCTGCAATCTCGGCCTCGGCCTGGGCGCCTTTCAGGAACCAGAATACGGCATCCGGGCGGGCAAGCGGAATGGCCATCTCAAGAAGCTTGTCCAATGGGGCGAGCGCGCGGGCGGAGACCAGCTCGGCGCCCAGGGCTTGCAGGCGTTCGATCCGTTCGGCATGGACGGTGACGGTGATGCCCATCGCCCGGGCCGTCTCCCGCAGGAAGATCGCCTTGCGGGTGTCGCTTTCGACCAGATGAACATCCAGATCGGCCAGCGCCGCCAGCACCAGCCCGGGAAAGCCGGCGCCGGAGCCCAGATCGACCAGACGCCGGCCGGCAGCCGGGCCGATCAGCGGCAGAAGCTGGGCCGAATCGAGCATGTGCCGCCGCCACAGTTCGGGCAGGGTCGCCGGGCCGACCAGATTGATCGCCCCCTGCCAGCGGATGAGCCTTTCGGCGTAAATCTCCAGCCGGTCGAGAGTTTCACGTGGAACCCCGGCGAGCAGCGCATCGATCCGCGGCCGGATGATGTCGTGGTCGGCGCCGGCGGGGCCGGCCGTGCGCGGCTGAGCCGCCGGCCTGGAGCTGAAGCGGCGGGGATCGGGCCTGCGTGCCATCTGCCCTACTCCGCCGCCAGTGCCGCGCCGCGCCGGATGGCGCCGATCACCAGGCTGAGCGCCGCCGGGGTCACGCCGGGGATCGCCTGGGCGGCGGCGATGGTCGCCGGCCGGCTGCGGTTCAGTTTTTCCTGCATCTCGGCCGACAGGCCGCCGACCCGGCCATAATCGAACCCGTCGGGAATGGCGAGTCCGCCTTCCCGGCGCCAGGCCGAGACATCCGCCTCCTGCCGGCCGAGATAGCCGTCATAGCGGGCCTCGATCTCGATCTGCTCGTAGACGTCGGCGCGGATCCGGGCCAGCTCGGGCCAGATCGCGGTCAGCACGGGACGGGTCGCCTCGGCATGCACCAGCAGCTGGTGCAGCGTGCGCGGCCGGCCGTCGCGGTTGGCGGGGATGCCGTGACCGCGGGCCCGTTCGGGGGTGAGGGTCAGGCTGCGGGCCAGCCTGCGGGCCTCGTCGAGGGCGGCCAGCTTGGCCTCGTGGGCGGCACGGCGTTCGGCCCCCACCAGCCCCAGGGCCATCGCTTCGGCGGTCAGCCGCAGATCGACATTGTCTGCCCTGAGCAGCAGCCGGTATTCGGCGCGCGAGGTGAACATTCGATAGGGCTCGTCGGCGCCACGGGTGGTGAGGTCGTCGATCATCACACCGGTGAGCGAGCGGCCGCGATCGGGCAGCAGCCGGGCGCCCTGGCGACGATCGCCCCCCGCCTCGCCCGCCGCCAGCGCGGCATTGGCGCCGGCCAGCACACCCTGCGCCGCCGCCTCTTCATAGCCGGTGGTGCCGTTGATCTGGCCGGCCATGTAAAGCCCGGGCATCACCCGGCTCTCCAGCGTCGGCAGCAGCGACCGCGGGTCGACGAAATCATATTCGATGGCATAGCCCGGACGGATGATCGACACCCGCTCCAGCCCCGGGATATGGCGGAGCATCCGGGCCTGGGCCTCGGCCGACAGGCTGGTAGAGATGCCGTTGGGATAGACGGTGTGATCGTCCAGCCCCTCGGGCTCCAGGAAGATCTGATGGCTGTCGCGGTCGGCGAAGCGCACGACCTTGTCTTCGATCGACGGGCAGTAGCGGGGGCCGCGGCCGGCGATGCGGCCGGAATAGACCGCGCTCTCGTGCAGATGATCGCGGATCACCTGATGGGCCGCCGGCGTGGTCGCGGTGATATGGCAGGCGATCTGCGGCACGGTGATCCGGTCGGTCAGCACCGAGAACGGCTTGGGCGGCGTGTCGCCATGCTGCTCGGCCAGCGCAGCCCAATCGATGGTCCGGCCGTCGAGCCGGGGCGGCGTACCGGTCTTCAGCCGACCCATCGGCAGGCCCAGGGCTTCGAGACGCGCCCCCAGCGCCACGGCCGGCGCCTCCCCCACCCGGCCGGCGGGGATGCGCTGATCGCCGATATGGATCATGCCGCGCAGGAAGGTGCCGGTGGTCAGCACCACCGCAGCCGCCCGGATCCGGCGGCCATCGGCCAGCACCACCCCGGCGACCCGCGGGCCCGTGCCCTCTTCCGCCACGATCAGATCATCGACCGCGCCTTCGACGATGCGGAGCCCGGCGGTGCCGGCGACGAGGTCCTGCATCGCCGCGGCATAGAGCCGGCGGTCGGCCTGGGCGCGCGGCCCGTGGACCGCAGGGCCGCGGCTGGCATTCAGCACCCGGAACTGGATACCCGACCGATCGATCGCCCGGGCCATCAGCCCGTCGAGAGCATCGACCTCTCGCACCAGCGTCCCCTTGCCGATGCCACCGATCGCCGGATTGCACGACATGGCGCCGATGGTCGCAAAGGCATGGGTGACGAGGACAGTCCGCGCGCCCACCCGCGCCGCGGCGGCGGCCGCCTCCACACCGGCATGGCCGCCGCCGATGACGATGACATCGACCGCCGACGGATCGACGACGGCCTCTGGCGTGGCCGGGGTGGAACGGGGCAGATCGCTGGGCATCATGGTCTCGTCTGGTCGTCGGGTGAGGTGGTCGGATGATGGCGGGCGGGCTGGTGATGGCGGGCGGGCGGATGATGGCGGGCGGGCCTGGGACCCTCCGGCGGAGCCGCGCGTTTCACGTGGAACATCCGCCGCCAACCCCCTGTGCCACACACGAAAAGCCGGGGCAGTTCAGACATGGTCTGAAGGGGCGGATACCGCGCGGGCTCGCCCTTCAGATATCATTTCCCGATGCAGAACTCACGGAAGATCGCATCCAGAAGGTGTTCGACATCGATCCGGCCGGTGATCCGGCCCAGCGCGTCGCAGGCCCGGCGGAGGTCTTCGGCCACCAGCTCCAGCATCGGCAGCGGATGGGTGAGCCCGGCCGCGGCGGCGTCGAGCGCCATCGCCGCCTGATCGAGCGCCGCCCGGTGGCGGGCCCGGGTGATCATCGCCCCCTCCCCGCCGCCGGTGAGCCCGGCGGCAAGCCCGGCCAGAGTGGCGGCCAGATCGCCCATGCCGGCGCCGGTGACGCAGGAGACCAGCACCATCGGATGGTCCCTGGCCACCACCGCCCGAAGCCGGTCGGCGGCATCACCCGCCAGACGGTCCCGGCGGGTGAAGACGATCGGGTCGCCCGGCAGCACCCCTGCTTCGGCCATCGCTTGGGCCGGGTCGGTGGTCTCGGGATCGATCACCACCAGACGCAGATCCGCCTCGGCCGCCCGGGCCCGGGCGCGACGCACCCCCTCCTGCTCGATCGGGTCGTCGGTGTCGCGCAGCCCGGCGGTATCGATCAGGGTCAGCGCCACCCCGTCGAGGTCGAGCGCCACCTCGATCGCATCGCGGGTGGTGCCCGGACGATCGGTCACGATCGCGATCTCGCGGCCGGCCAGCGCATTCACCAGGCTCGACTTGCCGGCATTGGGGCGGCCGACCACGGCCACGACCACGCCTTCGCGCAGCCGCTCCCCCGATCGGCCATCGGCCAGACAGGCGCGAAACTCGGTCGCGATCGCCTCAAGCTCGGGTGCCACCGTCAGGGCGATGCCGTCGGGCACCTCTTCGTCGGGGAAATCGATCTCGGCCTCGATCATGGCGGCGGCGCGGATCAGACGCACGCGCCACCCCTCCACCTGCCGCCCCAGCCGGCCGCCCAGCTGGGCCAGGGCCTGCGCCGCCTGGCCGGCGGTATCGGCGGCGATCAGATCGGCGACGGCTTCGGCCGCGGTCAGATCCATCCGGCCGGACAGCACCGCCCGTCGGGTGAACTCTCCCGCCTCGGCCGGCCGGAGCCCGGGCAGACGGCCCAGCACCTCGATCCCCGCCGCCACAACCGCCGGGCCGCCATGCAGCTGCAGCTCGGCCGCGTCCTCGCCGGTATAGCTGGCCGGGGCGGGGAAGCGCAGCACCAGCGCCTCGTCGATCACCCGGCCCGAGACCGGATCGGCGATCCGGCGGAGGCTGGCCAGGCGGGGTTCGGGCAGCGCGCACCCGGGCGTCAATGCCCCGAGGGCAGCATCGGTGTCGGGGCCGGACAGGCGGATGATCGCCACGGCACCACGGCCGGGCGGGGTCGCCCGGGCGAAGATGGTCCCGGGGCGCGAGGTCGCCGATGTCGTCATGGGAATTCAGGGTCCGATCAGGCAGGCGCAGGACAAGAAAGGCCGGCATCCCGTCCCTCGGGATGCCGGCCCATCATAGCCCGATGGCCCTGCATGAACAGCAGCCCGAACAGTCGGAGCGGGCCGTATGGTCAGCAGGCCGAACGGCCGGAACCGTCAGCCGCCACTCGCCGCCGCGCGAGCGGCCTTTTCGGCGGCGCGCCGCTCGGCGATGTCGGCCTTGGCGATCTCGTCATCGCCCGGCTTCAGCATCAGCCGATCGACCCGGCCGCCTTCGGCGACATGGGTGGTCAGGATCTCGTCGATATCGTCGGTGCTGCGATAGCCGTACCAGACGCCTTCGGGATAGATCACCAGCGTCGGGCCCAGTTCGCAGCGGTCCAGACAGCCGGAATTGTTCACCCGCACGCCCTTGAGCCCCATCTCCTTGGCGCGGGCCTTCATGTAATTGCGCAGCTTCGTCGCCCCGCCGGCCTCGCAGCAGCCGCGCGGATGGCCCTCGGGCCGCTCGTTGGTGCACACGAAGATGTGCCGCTCGTAATAGAGCGGCGGGTCGTTGCGGACCACACTCACCTCAGCCGTCCTTCTTCACGCCCCCGGTGGTGCCAGCGGTGGCGAGCCCCGACCAGAATTTCTGCATCTGGTCCCAGCCCTGCCCGCCCGGCATCCAGCTCCGGATGATGTTGTCGCCATCCATGGTCTTCATGGCCTGAGCCATCTGCTTTTGCATCTCGGTCAGGAACATGTTGTGCAGCGGCGTCAGATCCGGAAGGCCAACGGCGCGGCGGGCCTCTTCGGGGGTGCAATCGAGGTCGATGGAGATCTTCATCGGGCAGATTCCCTGATCTTTGCTTTGGCTCGTCTGCGCTTGCCGATGGTCGCCACTGACGCCACGTACCCTGGACAGTCCGCGATCCCCGCACCGATTGCAAGCGCCAACACACTCTCGGGTTTAAAAGATGTCCGGAAACTCACTCCACAGGGAAGTCAGCCCGTACCTCCTTCAGCATAAGGACAATCCGGTGAACTGGCTGCCCTGGGGCCCGGAGGCCTTCGCGCGCGCCAGGGCGGAGAACCGGCCGATCCTGCTGTCGATCGGCTACGCCGCCTGCCATTGGTGCCATGTGATGGCCCATGAGAGCTTCGAGAACCCCGAGACCGCCGCCGTCATGAACCGGCTGTTCGTCAACGTGAAGGTCGATCGCGAAGAACGACCCGATGTCGACGACGTATACATGGCCGCTCTTCAGGCTCTCGGCCAGCCGGGGGGCTGGCCACTCACCATGTTCCTCACGCCCGATGGTGCGCCCTTCTGGGGCGGCACCTATTTCCCGCCCGAACCTCGCCACGGACTTCCCGCCTTCCGCGACATGCTCGAGCAGATCGCGACAATATATCACGATCAGGCGGAAGACGTCCGCCACAACGCATCGGCGATCGGTGCCCGTCTGGGCCGGCTGGCGGCCCGCCGTCCGGGGCCCGTGCCATCGGCCGATACCGTGGCCGGCGCGGCCGCCCGGATCGCCGGGGTGTTCGACATGGAGCGCGGCGGCGTGCGCGGTGCGCCCAAATTCCCCAACGCGCCGCTGCTGGCCCTGTTCGATGCGCTGGCGAGCCCGGGCGGCCCGGCTATCGGGCGAGAGAATGGGACCGAGGCCGCCCGCGCGGCCCTGGACCGGACGCTGCGCCGCATGGCCGCGGGCGGCATTCACGACCATCTGGGCGGCGGCTTCGCCCGCTATTCGGTCGATGCCGACTGGCTGGTCCCCCATTTCGAGAAGATGCTGATCGACAACGCCCAGCTGCTGCCGCTCTACGCCCGCGCCTGGGCCCGGGCCGGCAGCGCGCCCCATGCCGCGGTCTTCGCAGAGGCCGCCCAGGGGATCATGGCCTGGCTGGCGCGCGAGATGGAGACAGGTGACGGCGCCTTCGCCAGCAGCCTGGATGCCGACAGCGAGGGCGAAGAAGGCCTCTATTACCTCTGGACGGCCGACGAGATCGCGGCGGTTCTGGGCGCGGACGATGCCGCCCTTTTCGGCCGGGTCTACGACATCCGGCCGGGCGGGAATTTCGAGGGCCGCGCCATCCCCAACCGGCTGGCCCATCCCGACCCGCTGAGCGGAGAGGACGAGGCGCGGCTTGAGGCGATGGCGGCACGGCTGCACGAGCGGCGCTGGTCGCGCAGCCATCCGGGCCGCGACGACAAGGTGCTGGCCGACTGGAACGGGCTGATGATCGCGGGCCTCGCCGAAGCCGGCATGATCTTCGACCGGCCGGACCAGGTGGCCCGGGCCGCCCGGGCCTTCGACGCGGTGCTGGCGAGCCATGACCGCAACGGCCGTCTGGGCCATGCGGCGCGGGACGGCCGGCTGGTCTGGCCGGGGCTGCTGGACGATCACGCCGCCATGATCCTGGCGGCACTGGCGCTGGACCAGGCCGAGGGCGGTACGGCACGCCTGGCCCGGGCGGAAAGCTGGGCGGAGGTAGTGATGCGGCATCACATGGCCGAGGGCGGGGGCTGGCACATGACGGCAGACGATGCCGAGGTGCTGCCGGTGCGCAGCCGCCCCGGCACCGATGCCGCCCAGCCCTCCGGCAACGGGCTGATGGCGCAGGCCCTGGCCCGGCTGGCGCTCGCCACCGGCAACCCCGCCTATGCCGAGGCGGCCCGCGCGACCATCGCGGCCTTCGGCGCCGAGGTCGACGGCAACCCCTTCGGGGTGGCATCGCTGATGGTCGCGGCCCTGCTGCTCGAGACCGCGGACCAGGTGGTGGTGGTGGGCCCCGCCGGCGACGAGGCGACCCGCGCGCTGCTCAGGGCGGCGGCGGCCAGCGGCAGGCCCCTGCTCGATCTGCGCCGGATCGAGCCCGGCGCCCCCCTGCCCGCCGGCCATCCCGCCTATGGCAAGGGCATGGCAGACGGCCGGCCCACGGCCTATCATTGCCGAGGCCCGCGCTGCGGGCTGCCGCTGCACGACCCCGCGGCACTGGCCGCCGCCCTTGCTCCGGAGCCTGTCCGATCATGACATCCACCCAGCCGGGTGCCCGCATCCGCGACGCCATCCTGCGCACGACCGGCCCCCGCGCCGCCGCAACGCGGCTGATGGCCGACACCCCGCTGGGGCCGATCCGCCTGGCCGCCGACGGCGAGGCGCTGCTGGCGCTGGACTGGATCGACCCCAGCGATGCGGCATCGGCCGCAGAGGCGGCAAAGGCCGGGCCCGATGCCGCGCGGATTCTGGACGAGACCGAGACCCAGCTCCGGCAGTATTTCGCCGGCACGCGCAACCGTTTCGACCTGCCGCTCAACCCCGCCGGCACGGAATTCAGGCGCGCCGTCTGGACCGCGATGCTCGATATTCCATATGGTGAGACGGAAACCTATGGCGACATGGCCCGCCGGGTGGGGTCGGTGGCCCGCGCCGTGGGCGGGGCCTGTGGCGCCAATCCGATCCCGATCGTCATCCCCTGCCACCGGGTGGTGGGGGGTGGATATTCAATCGGAGGTTTCTCTGCGCGGGGTGGCGTTGACACCAAACGGTTTCTGCTTCACCTTGAGCGGGCCCGGACGCCGGAACGGCAGCCGCGGCTTCTGTGACGCCTCGTGTTCCGCACACCGGAAAGCGGGCTGCCCCACGGAAACCTGGCGCCGGGCCGTTCATTCCGCATCCCGACCAGACAAGCAAAGGGGCCGAACAGTGGGCAGCATGGTGCAGATCACCGCCAGGGACGGCGGTACGTTTGACGCATATCTGGCGACGGCGCAGGGCGGCAGCGGCCCGGCGCTGGTTCTGATTCAGGAGATTTTCGGCGTCAATCACCTGATGCGCTATCAGGCGGACTGCTTCGCCGCCAAGGGCTTCACCGTCATCGTCCCCGACCTGTTCTGGCGGCAGGAGCCGGGCGTGATGATCACCGATCAGAGCGAGGCCGACTGGCAGAAGGCCTTCCAGCTGTTCCAGGGTTTCGACGCGGACAAGGGCGTCGAAGACATCGCCGCGACGGTGGACTATATCCGCGGCCAGAGCAGCACCGGCAAGGTGGGCGCCATCGGCTGGTGCCTGGGCGGCCGCCTGGCTTTCCTGACCGCAGCCCGCACCAATATCGACGCGGCGGTCGCCTATTACGGCGTGGCGCTGGACGACAATCTGGGCGAGGCGGCGTCGATGGGCGGCAAGCTGCTGATGCATGTGGCGGCCAAGGATGATTTCGTGCCGCCGGAGTCGCAGGAGAAGATCAAGTCGGCGCTGGCCGACAACCCGAAGGTGGAGCTGCATGTCTATGAGGGCTGCAACCACGCCTTCGCCCGCCCGGGCGGTGCCAATTTCGTGCAGGAGGCGGCGCTGAAGGCCGATGACCGCACCCTCGCCTTCCTGAAGAGCACGATCGCCTGACAGACGGCGGCATGACGCAGACAAAGGGGGACGGTCCTGACGGGCTGTCCCCCTTTCTTTTGTCGTGGCGGAAACAGGCCGTTCCGGCGGCGGATCCGGCAGGGGCATTGCACGATCGCCCGGCCTCGCCGATCATCGGGAACCGAAACACCCCTGCGTCCCCAGAGACGTGCGCATATGGAGGAGATACCCGATGGTGAAGGCGATCCGGATCGAACGGACCGGCGGCCCCGAGGTGATGGCGTTTGTCGAGGTCGAGGTCGGTGGGCCCGGGCCTGGCCAGATCCGCATCCGTCACACGGCAATCGGCCTGAACTTCATCGACGTCTATTTCCGCACCGGTCTCTACCCCGCCCCCCTGCCCGCGATCCTGGGCATGGAAGGTGCCGGCGTGGTGGTCGCGGTGGGCGACGGCGTCGACGATCTGAAGCCCGGCGACCGGGTCGCCTATGCCAGCGGCCCGATGGGCAGCTATTCGGAAGAGCGGCTGATGCCGGCCGACCGGGTGGTGCCGGTGCCCGATGCCATCGACGACCAGACCGCCGCCTCGATGATGCTGAAGGGCATGACCGCGCAGTATCTGCTGCGCCGCACCTTCCCGGTCCAGGCCGGCCAGACGATCCTGATCCACGCCGCCGCCGGCGGTGTCGGCCTGATCGCCTGCCAGTGGGCCAAGGCGCTGGGCGCCACCGTCATCGGCACCGTCGGTTCGCCCGAAAAGGCCGAGCTGGCCCGCGCCCATGGCTGCGACCACCCGATCCTCTATCGTGAGGAAGACCTGGTGGCGCGGGTGAAGGAGCTGACCGGCGGCAAGGGCGTGCCGGTGGTCTATGACTCGGTCGGCAAGGACACCTTCATGGCCTCGCTCGACTGCCTGCAGCCGCGCGGCTATATGGTGAGCTTCGGCCAGTCCTCGGGCCCGGTCGGCCCGGTGGATCTGGTGGTGCTGAACCAGCGCGGCGGCCTTTATGTCACCCGCCCCTCCCTCTTCCACTACACCTCGACCAAGGAAGAGCTACGCGCCACGGCGAAGGATCTGTTCGATGTGGTCGGCTCGGGCAAGGTGAAGGTCGGTGCCGCCCGCACCTATCCGCTGGCCGAAGCCGCCCAGGCCCATCGCGATCTGGAAGCCCGCGCCACCACCGGCGCCACCGTATTGCTGCCCTGAGCGCCCCGGGATCGGGCGACCATATCGTTCCACGTGGAACACAGACGAGAAAGGCCGCCGTCCCATCCCGGGGCGGCGGCCTTTTCCATACGGCGTTCCACGTGGAACAGCGGCGGTCAGCTGTTCATGGAATCGAAGAAGTCCGCATTGCTCTTGGTGTGCTTGAGCTTGTCGAGCAGGAAGTCCATGGCGTCGATGGTGCCCATGGGCATCAGCACGCGGCGCAGCACCCACATCTTCGACAGCGTGCCGCGGTCGACCAGCAGCTCTTCCTTGCGGGTACCGGACTTGCCGATATCGATCGCCGGGAAAGTGCGCTTGTCGGCCAGCTTGCGGTCCAGGATCAGCTCGGAATTGCCGGTGCCCTTGAATTCTTCGAAGATGACCTCGTCCATGCGCGAGCCGGTGTCGATCAGCGCGGTGGCGATGATGGTGAGCGAACCGCCCTCTTCGATGTTGCGGGCGGCACCGAAGAAACGCTTCGGGCGCTGCAGGGCATTGGCATCGACACCGCCGGTCAGCACCTTGCCGGAGGACGGCACCACGGTGTTGTAGGCGCGCGCCAGGCGGGTGACCGAGTCGAGCAGGATCACGACGTCGCGCTTGTGCTCCACCAGCCGCTTGGCCTTTTCGATCACCATCTCGGCGACCTGGACATGACGCGAGGCCGGCTCGTCGAAGGTGGAGCTGATCACCTCCCCCTTCACCGAGCGGATCATGTCGGTGACCTCTTCCGGGCGCTCGTCGATCAGCAGAACGATCAGATAGCACTCGGGGTGGTTGGTGGCGATCGCATGGGCGATGTTCTGAAGCAGCACCGTCTTGCCGGTGCGCGGCGGCGCCACGATCAGCGCGCGCTGGCCCTTGCCGAAGGGCGCCACCAGGTCGATCACCCGGCTGGCGGTGGTGGTCTTCTTCGACGGGTCCGAGAGTTCCAGGTTCAGCCGTTTGTTGGGATAAAGCGGCGTCAGATCATCGAAATTGATCTTGTGCCGGGCATTGTCCGGCGCGTCGAAATTGATGCTGTTGATCTTGAGCAACGCGAAATAGCGCTCGCCCTCTTTGGGGGCCCGGATCTGACCATCGACGGTATCACCGGTCTTCAGGCCGAAACGGCGGATCTGCTGGGGGCTGACATAGATGTCGTCCGGCCCCGCCAGATAGTTGCTCTCGGGCGCCCGCAGGAAGCCGAAACCGTCCTGGAGCACTTCGAGCACGCCGCCGCCATGGATGGCGACGTTCTGTTCGGCAGACTGCTTCAGGATCGCGAACAGCAGATCCTGCTTGCGCAGCGTGCCGGCGTTCTCGACGCCCAGGGTCTCGGCGTACTGGAGCAGCTCCGCCGGGGTTTTCGTCTTCAGTTCCTGAAGGTTCATGCGATGGATTTCCGATCGGGGGTCGACGGACGGGGGGCGCCGGAATGGCGGGATCCCGTTCAACGACGAAGCCGGGGCGACGCCTGGCTCAACCTGTTTTACGCAAGCCCGGCAGACAGGCTGCGTGCGTGTGTGTCGAATGGTCGGGCCGAACCACCCGGACAGTCCGGTCATCCAGAACGGGCCGGCAGGGCGCCGGCCGGACACAAACCATGTGAGCGGAGACGTCGAGGATCATCGACGTCGATCACGAACCGGTAACGGCCCGGTTCGGTTCCGGAAACGGATGTGGTCCTGAAGGGGTTCGATCGACGAGGAGAGGACTGAAAGACCGCGTCGGCGCAGAGAGCCTGGCGATCCGGACCGGTACCCGCAACTGCGATCCCTGAATGCCCACCGCCCGGCCAATGCGGCGGCGCGGGTGGTGACGGGTGAAGCATGTCGCCCGGCGACGTCCGTCTGTCCGTTCCGTCCCGGCATGCCGCAGGCATGGGACGAACGTCACGATACCGGCTTCACCGGCACGTCAACCGTGCCGATGCCTAATCAGTTAGCGCGTCACATGGCCGCTGTCAAACCCGATACGCGCGAAAACGTTGCGACCTTGGTCGATTTCGGAGCTCTGCGGCAGTTTTCACCGCCCGCGCGGCCCGATCCGGGCCACCGGCGGGGCTGTCATGCGGCCCGCCCGAAGGGTCGGGCCCGATCAGAAGGGCTTCACGATCACCAGGATCACGATGCCGATCATCAGCACCGTCGGCACCTCGTTCATCCAGCGATAGAAGCGCGCGGAATGGCGGTTGCGATCTTCCGCAAAGGCCCGGCGCCAGGCGCTGAAGGCGCCATGCATGCCCGACATGATCAGCACCAGGGCGATCTTGGCATGCAGCCAGCCTTCGGACAGCGAGACCGCCCCGGTGGTCAGGATCAGAATGCCGAACAGCCAGGTGGCGATCATCGCCGGATTGATGATCGCCTTCAGCAATCGACGCTCCATCACCTTGAAGCGCTCGGACAGTTCGGACCCCGGGGCGGCATCGGCGTGATAGACGAACAGCCGCGGCAGATAGAACATGCCGGCCATCCAGGCGATCACCGAGATCACATGCAGGGCCTTGAACCAGGGATAGGCGCCGGCGAATGCGTCGATCATGGGATTGGCTGCCTCGTCTCGGATGGCTGGTTGCGGTCGCGGCAGGGAGTCGTGCGTCAGGTATGGGCGCGGCAGGCGCAGCGGCCGAATTTTGCGGGACAGGACGGCCCTGCCCGATCGGGCGCCACCCCCTCGCGCCCCGCCGCCTGCATCACCAGATCGCCCAACCCGCGGATGAAGGCCGGATGGGTGGTGGGTGTGGGCGCCCGCAGATAGGGCGCGACGCCGGATTTTTCGGCGAGGTGGCGGTATTCGACGTCGAGCTCGACCAGGGTCTCGACATGTTCCGAGACGAAGGCGATCGGCACCAGGATCAGGCCGCAACCGTCCCGCCCTGCCCGTTCGACCTCGGCATCGGTCGAGGGGCCGATCCATTCCAGCGGCCCCACCCGGCTTTGATAGCAGACCTGCCAGTCGATGGTCTCAAGCGGCCGGCCGAGCATCGCCGCCACCCGGTCCATCACCGCGGCACAGCTCTGTTCCACCTGCCACTGATAGGGGTCGCCCCGCTCGATGATCTTCTTCGGCAGGCCATGGGCCGAGAGCAGGATGCGCATCGGCCGGCCCGGTGCCTCGGCCTCGGCCTGGTGCCAGCGCTCCACGATCAGGCTCGCATGCGCCTCGACCAGGCCGGGTTCGACCGGCCAGCAGCAGACGGTCGAGGTCGGCACCCTGAGCCCGGCCTTGCGAGCGGCCCGATCCCAGTCCTTGAGCGACGAGGCGCTGGTCGAGGTGGAGAACTGCGGATAGAGCGGCAGGGCGATGATCCGGTCGGGCGCCCAGGCCTTGACCTCGGCCACCACCTCGGGCGCGAAGGGATGCCAGTAGCGCATCACCGGCCATGCCCTGACCGTTTGCCCGCGACCCGACAGCTCCGCCTCCAGCGCCCGGGCCTGGCGCAGGGTTTCCGGCAGAAGCGGCGAGCCGCCGCCCATCAGGGCGTAGTTTTCCCGCGCAAAGGGCGCACGACGGGTGCTGATCAGCTTCGCGATCGCCCAGCGCAGCGGCAGGGGCAGCGAGATGATCGCCGGGTCGAAGAACAGGTTGAACAGGAACGGCTGAACGGCATCCGGCCCGTCGGGCCCGCCGAGATTGAACAACAGGACAGCGATTCGTCCCGTTTCCTTATTGTCACGTTCCTTGATCATAACCTGTATCAGACTCTCGCGGCATCGGCCTCGCGCACTGCAGCGATCACCTGGGCGACATGGCCGGGATCGGTCGGCGGCAGGACGCCATGGCCGAGATTGAAGACGAAACCGCCCATCGGAGCCAGCCGGTCACATATCTTCCGCACCCTGCGGGTGAGATCCGGCCCGCCCGCGACCAGACGGCCGGGATCGAGATTGCCCTGAACCGCGACATGCGGCCGGAGACGGGTGGCGATCGCCTCCACGCTCCAGGTCGGGTCGACGCTGACCGCATCGACACCGGCATTCCGGACGAAATGCTCATATAGCGTGCCGGCCCGGTTCGGAAAGCCGATGATCGGCAGATCCGGATGCGCGGCACGGATCCGGCTGGCGATGCTGCGGATGGGCGTGACCGTCCAGCGATCGAACCCGTCTTCGTCCAGCGCCCCGGCCCAGCTGTCGAAAATCTGCACCGCCTCGGCACCCGCGGCGATCTGCGCCTCCAGATGACGGACGGTCGCATCGACGATCAGATCGATCAGCACCTGGAAGCCGTCCGGGTCACCATAGGCCCAGCGCTTGGTGTTGAGGAAATCCTTGCTGGAACCGCCTTCGACCATATAGGTCGCGATGGTCCAGGGGGCGCCGGCAAAACCGATCAGCGCCCGGCCCTCGGGCAGTGCCGCCTTCACCCGCGCGGCGGTTTCGTAGACCGGCGCCAGGAAAGAGGTGACCCGTTCGGGATCGAGCGCGGCCAGGCCCGCGGCATCACGGATCGGATCGAGCCGCGGCCCCTCGCCTTCGGCGAACCAGACCGTCTGACCCAGCCCGTGGGGCACGACCAGGATGTCCGAAAACAGGATCGCCGCATCCAGATCGAAGCGGCGCAGCGGCTGAAGGGTCACTTCGGTGGCGAGATCCGGGCTGTAGCAGAGATCGAGGAACCCCTTCGAGCGCGCCCGAAGCTCGCGATATTCCGGCAGGTAGCGGCCGGCCTGACGCATCAGCCAGATCGGGGTCCGATCCGGATGCCCGCCTTTGAGGGCGGCGAGCAGCGGCTTGGTGGTCTCGGTCATCGATGCGGTCCTCGGATCTCTGGCAGGCAGACGGCCGCGTCGGCAAAGGACGGTCGGCCGGCCCTGCCGCCGGTCGCGCGGATCATGCCCGTTCGGAAGATTCGATTCCAGCGGAGTCCGTGGGCGATTTTCGTTTTCGGCTGCGACCGAACGTCTCTGCCGTTGCCGGATCGGCATGGCGTTGCCGAAACGGCAACGCCTGATGATGGCAAAAGCCACCCGTTCGGCTGCACAACCCCGTTGCGCTCCGGCTTTCGTTCGAACCATGCGAACCGCATGTTCCGGCCCCAGACTGCAGTTCTCTCGCCCTGTGGACAAGGCCCCATCTGCAGAAAGGAAGGGATTCGGGATGGAAAGGTTGTAGAGGATAGAGGGTGCCTGTGGATATCGGGGATCCCCACCCATTCACAAACCATCCACAGAAAAGCCCCCATGTGGACGATCTGGCGGCACCCTTGGGAGGCCCGCGTGGATAACTCCGGAGTCGCGCGCGGAGTCTCGGGGGATAATGTCGTGGATAACGTGGAAAACTCCACCCTCCCCGACGGCCGTCCTCGCTCCGTCGCCGCCATCCCCGGGCGGCTGCCCACATGGAGACGGCTCGGCGGATGACAGATGAAGAGCGGTGACGCAATATGAGCGCCCGACGCCAGACCCCGTTCGGCCCCCGTAATTCCGGGTTATCCACAGCCGTGAACGGGGCATGAACAGGGCGCGAACATCGCCCCCGACGACGCTTGCTGGAGATCCGGATGGCCGAAGACGAGCCGACCGCGGCGCCGCCGCGCCCCCCCCCCGCAGCCCCCGCGCTCAGCCCCTCTGCCGACGGGGCAGCGGGTGCCGCGCCGGCATTGCGCGGCGGCGGCCATGGTGCAGATCTGCATCGCGAACAGGTTTTGTTCGACCTGCATCTGGTGTCGGATTCAAGCGGCGAGACCGTGAACACGGTCGCCCGTGCCGTGCTGGCCCAGTTCGACGGGGTGGATGCGCGCGAGCATGTCTGGTCGCTGGTCCGCTCTCCGGCGCAGCTGGAAAAGGTGATCCAGTCGATCGAGGCCCATCCGGGCCTGGTCATGTATACGCTGGCGCTCAGCGAATTGCGCGAGCGGCTGGAAGAGGCCTGCCGGCGGCTGAAGGTCCCCTGCGTGCCGGTGCTGGACCAGATCACCGACATCGTCAGCGGCTATCTGGGGGTGTCGGTCTCCCGCCGGCCCGGGCGGCGGCATATGCTCGACCAGGAATATTTCGCCCGGATCGATGCGATGCATTTCGCGCTGATCCATGATGACGGCCAGTCGCTCTGGGACATCGACGATGCCGATATCATCCTGGTCGGCGTGTCGCGCAGCTCCAAGACGCCGACCGCGATCTATCTGGCCAATCGCGGGGTGAAGGCCGCCAATGTGCCGCTGGTGCCCGGCCAGCCCCTGCCGGAGGAGGTGGAGGGCGCCACCCGGCCGTTCATCGTGGGGCTGACCACCAGCCCCGAACGGCTGGTGCAGATCCGCCGCAACCGGCTGCTGAGCCTGAACCAGCCCGATGACGGGGAATATATCGACATCGATGCGGTGCGCACCGAGGTGATCGCCGCCCGCCGGCTGTTCGAGCGCAAGGGCTGGCCGGTGATCGACGTGACCCGCCGGTCGATCGAGGAAACCGCCGCCGCGATCTATCAGATGTATCTGCGCCATCTGGGGGAGAGTTGATCGGATGACCCCTGTGCCGACCCGTGACGACACCGACGCCGCCGCGGAACCGCGGCTGATCCTGGCCTCCCAGAGTGCCGCCCGTGCGCAGCTGCTGAAGGGCGCCGGGCTCGATTTCCTGGCCCTGCCCGCCCGCATCGACGAGACGGCGGTGAAAGAGGCGATGGCCGCCGAGGGTGCGCCGGCCGAGGATGTGGCGGTGATGCTGGCCGAGATGAAGGCCCGCCGGATCTCGGGCCGTGCCGGCCGGGTGCCGGTGCTGGGCTGCGACCAGATGCTGGTGGCCGACGGCCGCTGGTTCGACAAGCCCGCCGATCGCGACGGCGCCCGCGCGACGCTGGAGGCCCTGTCGGGCCGGCGCCACGAGCTGATCTCGGCCGCGGTGGTCACCATCGACGGCGCCCGGGTCTGGCATGCCATCGGCCGCGCCCGGCTGACCATGCGCCCGCTGTCCCCCGCCTTCATCGACCAGTATCTGGACCGGGCCGGAGAGGCGGTGCTGGGCTCGGTCGGCGCCTATCAGCTGGAGGGGCTGGGGGCGCAGCTGTTCTCGAAGGTCGAGGGCGACTATTTCACCATACTGGGCCTGCCGCTGATCGAGCTGCTGGACTTCCTGCGCCTGCGCGGCGTGATCCCGAGCTGACGGACGGGCGCCCGATGACCGAACCCCTGCATCCCGTCTGGATCAGCGGCGCCGCACGGCTGGCCGGCGTGATCGGACACCCCGTCACCCATTCGCGGTCGCCGCGCCTGCACGGCTTCTGGCTGGCACGCCACCGGATCGACGGCGCCTATCTGCCGCTGGCGATCCGGCCCGGGGATCTGGCCGAGACCCTGCCGGCCCTGCCCCGCATGGGCTTCCGCGGCGTCAATCTGACCCTGCCGCACAAGGAACTGGTGCTGCCGCTCTGCGACGAGGTCGAGCCGGTGGCCCGCGCGATCGGTGCGGTCAACACCCTGGTCTTCGGCGAGGACCACCGGATCACCGGCACCAATACCGACGCCTGGGGCTTCGGTGCCGCCCTGGCGGCCGGGGCGCCGGCACGCGATGCGGCGGCACCGGCCCTGGTGCTGGGGGCGGGGGGGGCTGCGCGCGCCGTGGTCTATGCCGTGGCCGAGGCCGGCGCCGAGCGGATCCTGATCGCCAACCGCACGGCCGAAAGGGCTGCGGCCCTGATCCGTGATCTGGCGCCACATTGCCCGGCGACGGTGCTGGAGGCGGTGGACTGGGCGGCCAGATCGGATCTGCTGGCCGGGTGCGGCACGCTGGTCAACACCACCAGCCTGGGGCTGCACGGCCAGCCGCCGCTCGAGATCGATCTTGCGCGGGCGGATGACCGGCTGGTGGTGTCGGACATCGTCTACGACCCGCTGGAGACCCCGGTCCTGGCGGCGGCCCGCGCCCGCGGGCTGGTCGCGGTCGACGGGCTGGGCATGCTGCTGCACCAGGCGGTGCCGGGCTTCGAGCGCTGGTTCGGGGTGCGGCCCGTGGTCGATGCGGCGCTGCGCCGGCATGTCGCCGCCGATCTGATCGGAGCGGAGGCCCCATGCTGATCATCGGCCTGACCGGTTCCATCGGCATGGGCAAGTCGACGACCTCGAAGATGTTCCGGCGGCTGCGCGTGCCGGTCTTCGATGCCGATGCGACCGTGCATGCCCTGCTCGCCCCCGGCGGCCGCGCCTTCCGGCCGGTGATCGAGCGCTTCCCCGAGGCACTGAAGGACGGGCGCATCGACCGGGTGGCGCTGGGCGCCCGGGTCTTCGGGCGCAAGGCGGAGCTGCGCGCGCTGGAGCGGATCATCCATCCGCTGGTGCGCGACGAGCAGCGCCGCTTCATCGCGACCCATGCCCGCCGGCGCGCACCGATGGTGGTGCTGGACATTCCGCTGCTGTTCGAAGGCGGCGGCGATGCCCATGTCGATGCCGTGCTGGTGGTGAGCGCGCCCAACTGGGTGCAGGCCCGCCGGGTGCTGGCCCGTCCGGGGATGACGCGGGCCAAGTTTCGCGACATTCTGTCGAAACAGGTGCCGGATGCCGAAAAGCGCCGCGGCGCCGATGCCGTGATCCAGACCGGGCTGGGCCATGGCCATGCCTTCCGGTCGCTGAAACTGGCGCTGGACGGGTTCGGCCGGCATCGCCACCAGATGTGGAAGCATCACTGGCACCGGCCACGGATCCGGCGGCCCACGGGGCCGCGCCGGCGCCCCGGCGGCTGAGATCGTCTTTATCCGCGTCTGCCGAACGAGGAGACGAGAAGCGTGCGTGAGATCGCCTTCGACACCGAAACCACCGGCTTCGACCCCGCCACCGGCGACCGGCTGGTCGAAATCGGCTGCGTCGAGATCCTGGATCAGGCGCGCACCGGTGCCGAATTCCATGTCTATATCAACCCCGAGCGCGACGTGCCCGAGGCGGCCGTGGCGGTGCACGGGCTGACGGCCGAGCGCCTGAAGACCGAGCCGGTCTTCGCCGAGGTCGCCGACCGCTTTCTGGACTTCGTGGGCGATGCGCCGCTGGTGGCGCATAACGCCGCCTTCGACATGCGCTTCATCAATGCCGAGCTGACCAGGCTGGGGCGCCAGCCCATCCCGATGTCGCGGTCGATCGACACCGTGCAGATGGCCCGCATCCGCTTTCCGGGCGCGCCGGCCAGCCTGGATGCGCTCTGCCGCCGCTTCGGCGTCGACAACAGCAACCGCCTGCTGCACGGCGCGCTGCTCGACGCCCAGCTGCTGGCCGAGGTGTATCTGCACCTTCTGGGCGACCGCCAGCGCGGTTTCGACCTGGCCGCCGACCGTCGGGGCGGACCGGGCGAGACCGACGGCCGCCGCCGCACGATCGCCCGGCCGCCCCGGGTCCACACGCCCACCCCGGCCGAGCTGGAGGCCCATCAGGCTTTTATCCTGAAGGAGGTGAAGGCGGCGATCTGGCTGGCTGAGGATTGACGCGTCAGCGCAGCAGCCCGTCGGTGCCGAAAAGATCGGCGAACAGGCTGTCGCGGGCGTGCGGGCCGGGGGGATCGCCGGGCCGGAAGCCACGCTCGTCCAGGATCAACCGGGTGAAGATCACCCGCCGGGTGGTGTCGCCCAGGCCCTGTTCTGCCCAGCCGACGAACCAGCCATAGGCCCCGCGCGATCCTTCCGCGCCCTGGCTGTCTGCGCCCTGGCCGTCGGCGGCCGGGCGCTTTGCGGCACCGGTCTTGCCCCAGACGCGCCAGCCCTGCGGTTGTGGTGACTGCTCCAGGATCTCTCGGGTCAGCGCCACCGTCCGTGCTGAGACCGGCAGCCGGCCCGTGATCAGCCGGGTGAGGAAATCGATCTGGCCTTCGGGCGAGATCCGCAGCGACGAGCCGATCCACGATCGGGTGAGACCGTTATCCGCCCCGGGATCGCCCGAGACATCGGCATTGCCGTAGCCGAGATCACGGGTGAGCGTCGCGAAACGGTCTGCGCCGAGCCGGGCGGTGATCGCTTGCGAGTACCAGACGACCGACTCATCGATCCAGCGGGTGGGGTGGGTATCCTGCTTCCACGATGCTCGCCAGGCCGGGTAGCCCGCGCGCCAGGGCAGGACCGGATGATGGGCGTCACCGAGGATGCCGGTCTCGAAACCCATGACCGCAAGCGCGATCTTGAAGGTCGAGGCGGGCGTGACCGGCACGGCGCAGGCCCCGCCCTCCCGCAGCAGCACCCGGTGATCGGCCGGATCGGTCACGAGGGTGCAGAGTGTGAGGGGGTTGGCACCGGCCGCGGTTGCAGGAAGCCACAGCGCAAGGGCCGGGAGGATGTGGCGGAAGGGGCCCGGCATTCCGATATCCTTCCAGGAAGAGGGTGTTCTGGGACGACGGTGGCTCTGAAAACGAAACGCCGCCGCCCCTGATCGGGGCGGCGGCGTTTCAGGCAGACGGCTGCGCTGCAGCGGCCGGGCCGCCGCCTCTGCGGCTTACTGCGGCTGGGCGCGGCGCTGCTGCTCGGCCTGGAACAGCTGCACGAAATCGATCGGGTCCAGCATCAGCGGCGGGAAGCCGCCGTCGCGGGTGGCATCGGCGATGATGCGGCGCGCGAAGGGGAAGAGCTGGCGCGGACCTTCGATCAGCAGGAAGGGCTGGATCTGCTCCTGCGGGAAGTTCTCGAGCATGAACACGCCGCCATAGGACAGCTCGCAGAGGAAGGTGGTGTTTTCCTCGTGCTTCGCCGAGGCGGACAGCTTCAGCTCGACCTCGTAATTGTCGTCGCCGAGCGGCTGGGCGCCGACATTCACCGAAACCTGGATGTTCGGCCGGCTCTGGGCCGAGGCGATCAGGGAGCGCGGCGCGTTCGGGTTCTCGAACGACAGGTCCTTGATGTACTGGATGGCGAGGCGGAAGCGCGGCGAAGCCTCGGCGCCGGCTGCGCCGTTGCCCTCGGGCGTCTGGGTGTCGGCCATGGGGTGCTGGTCTCCGGGTGACGCAGGTGTTGATCTGGGGCCGACCGGATCGCCGGCCATGTCGGGCGTAACATGTGCGCCCGCGCGGTGCAAGTGCAGCGCCGGGGATGGTGACCGGTGGTCGATCGCCGTCCTGTCGGTCAGCGGCCGATCAGCGGCGGCTCGTCGTCGTCGGGCCGGCGGCGACCGTCTGCCGGGCCGGGACGATCGGCGGGCGTCGAGTATTCGCCCTCGATGATCACGCTGCCGTCACGGCTGCGCCACTGGCTGCCGGGCTGGCCCGGCCCCGGGCGGCCGGTCATGACGAAGCGGGTGCGGGAGAGGATCTGGGTCTGCAGCAGCCGGCGGATCGCCGGCACCAGCAGCAGGCCGCCGATCGCATCGGTGAAGAAGCCGGGGACCATCAGCAGCACGGCCGCCAGCCCCAGGAACAGGCCGTCGAAGACCTGATCGACCGGCGCCTCGTTGCGGTTGAGCCGGGCCCGGGCCTCGGTCAGGGCCTTCAGACCCTGATGGCGCAGCATGGCGGCACCCGCCACCGCGGTCAGCACGCAGAGCGCCACCGTCGGCAGGGCGCCGATCTCGCTGCCCACCTGGATGAACAGGAAGACCTCGATCAGCGGCACGAAGAGGATTGCGAGAAGCAGAGAGACTGCGGCGACCATGCTTGCCCTTTCCTGAACCGACCCTTATGTAAGGGTGGAGGCGGCGCCGTCCAACCCTCGTCGCGTTCGTGCGACCCCATTTCCGCACCCATGCCATCGGGTGCCGGGATCCGCGGGTGCGAATGCCGGCCGGACGCGGCCGACCGATCGTGTTCCGCCGCCGAAATCCTTCGTGCGGACGTCTCCGACGGCCAGGTCCTGATGTCCATGGAATATCTCGACATCCTCTTCTTCGCCCTCGTCGCCGTGTTCGTGGCGCTGCGCCTGCGTGGCGTTCTGGGCACGCGCACCGGCCACGAACGGCCGCCGGAAGAGACGCGCAACCCGCTCTCCCCCCGCAGCGGCGACCCCAAGGCCGCCGAGGCCGGCGCCCAGCAGCCGGGGCCCGCCCGGGGGCTGCCCTTCCCGATGTCCGAGAAGGTGATGTCGCTGATCGACCAGCCGGCGCTGGAAGGGGTGGAATATATCCGCCGCGCCGATCGCAACTTCGATCCCAAGGGCTTCCTCGACGGCGCCCAGCAGGCTTTCGAGATGATCCTCGACGCCTTCGCCCGGGGCGATCGCCAGACGCTGGCCATGCTGCTGTCGCCGCAGGTGCTGGCCGGCTTCAACCAGGCGATCGATGCGCGTGAGCAGGCGGGCGAGACCCACAGCACCCGCATCGTGTCGGTGCGCGAGCCGCGCATCGCCGAGGCCCGGCTGGCCGGCAGCATGGCGCAGGTGACGGTGCGCTTCTCCACCACCCAGATCAACCAGACGCTGGACGCCGAGGGTCGCGTGGTCGCCGGCGGTGCCGAGGAGATCGATCTGATCGACCTCTGGACCTTCGAGCGCGATACCCGGTCGAGCGATCCCAACTGGATCCTGACCGCGACCCGCAGCGGCGAATGACCGCAATGCGCGGCCGCAGCCTGCGCCTTGCGGGCGCCTTCGCCGTGCTTGCGCTGGCCGGCGCGGCGCTGATCGGCGGCTGGTATCTCAGCACGCGCAACCTGCCGGAACCCGAGACGCCGCCGGCCCCGCAGCCGGCGGTGACCGCCGAGGGGCTGCGCTTCACCCGCATCGCCTTCGGCGACCTGCCCGGCTGGGACGACGACGACCAGTCGGCCGCACTCGGCGCCTTCCAGATCTCGTGCCGGATCATCCTGCGCCGGCCGGTGGCGGCGCCGCTCGACCGGGGCGGGCGCTTCGGCACGGTCGGTCACTGGCGGGATGTCTGCGGTGCGGCGGTGGATCTGCCGCTGGACGATGCCGGCGCGGCCCGTGCCTTCTTTGAACGCCATTTCAACGCCTGGCAGGTGGCGAAGCCGGATGGCGACACCAACGGCCTGTTCACCGGCTATTACGAGCCGGAACTGGCCGGATCGCTGACCCCCGACGCCCGGCACGACGTGCCGCTCTACCGCCTGCCCGAGGATCTGGTGGTGGCGGATCTGGGCGCCTTCGACGATGCGCTGGACGGTCGCCGTCTGGTCGGGCGGGTGGCCGACGGGCGGTTCGCCCCCTATTACGACCGCGCGGCGATCGCCGACGGCGTGCTCGACGGCCGCGGGCTGGAACTGCTCTGGGTCGACGACCCGGTCGATGCCTTCTTCCTGCAGATCCAGGGCTCGGGCCGGGTGCGGCTGCCCGACGGGCGGGTGCTGCGGGTGGGCTATGCCGGGGCCAATGGCCGGCCCTATCGATCGATCGGCAAGGTGCTGATCGATCAGGGCGAGATGAAGCCCGAAGAGGTGTCGCTGCAAAGCCTGCGCGCCTGGCTGGCCGCCCATCCCGACCGGATGGTCTCGATCCTGGATCAGAACCCCTCCTATGTGTTCTTCCGGCTGCTGGACGACGACGGGCCGCTGGGCGCCATGGGCGCGGTGCTGAGCCCGGGCCGGTCGCTGGCGGTCGACCGGTCGATGCTGCCGCTGGGGGCGCCGGTCTGGCTGGATGCCAGCTATCCGGCGGGCGTCGGCGCGCTTTCGGAAACGCCGCTCCGGCGGCTGATGATCGCGCAGGATACCGGCGGCGCGATCAAGGGGGCGGTGCGCGGCGACGTGTTCTGGGGTCCGGGCGATTTCGCCGAGCTGGTCGCCGGGCGGATGAAGGAGCGCGGCAGCTATGCCGTGCTGCTGCCGCTCGCCATCGATCCGTCGACCGTACCGGCCCCGGAGACGGAAGCAGCGGGCGGTTGAGCGCCCGGAGGTGAGCGGCAGGCTTGCCTCCGCGGCCACATCGCCCCATCCTCGTCCGCAAATGCCGGCCGGCCCCGCAGAAGCGCGGGCCTGTCCGAAGCTTCAGAAGGACGAGCGACGGTGAATACCCCAAGCGAGACGGCGGCAAAGCCCGCCCGTGCGCGCGAACCGGCCACGGTCGGCCTGTTCGCGACCTGTCTGGTGGATCTGTTCCGGCCGAGCGTGGGGTTCGCCACGGCGAAGCTGCTGGAAGAGGCCGGCTGCCGGGTGGTGGTGCCCGACAGCCAGACCTGTTGCGGCCAGCCGGCCTTCAATTCGGGCGACCGGGCCGATGCCCGCGCGATCGCGCGCGAGGTGATCGCTGCCTTCGAGCCCTTCGACTATGTGGTCGTGCCGTCGGGATCCTGCGGCGGCATGATCTCGCACCATTATCCCGAGCTGCTGCGCGACGATCCGGACTGGGGGCCGCGGGCCCGCCGGCTGGCGGCGAAGACCTATGAGCTGATGGCCTTCCTGGTCGATGTCCGCGGCATGGAGGGGGTGAAGGCGAGGCTGGATGCCACCGTCACCTATCACGACAGCTGTTCGGGCCTGCGCGAGCTGGGGGTGAAGGCACAGCCGCGCAAGCTGCTGGGCACCGTCGAGGGGCTGACCCTGAACGAGCTGCCGGGGGCCGAGGAATGCTGCGGCTTCGGCGGCACCTTCTGCGTGAAATACCCTGAAATCTCGGGCCGCATGGTCTCCAACAAGGTGGCGGATATCCGCGCCACCAATGCCGATCTGCTGCTGGCGGGCGATATGGGCTGCCTGCTGAACATGGCCGGGCGGCTGAAGCGCGAGGGCTCCACCATCCAGGTCCGCCACGTGGCCGAGGTTCTGGCCGACATGACCGACACCGCAGCCATCGGCGACACCGCCGCCGGCGCGGACCGGCGCTGAGCGGGAGGGCGATCCGATGGAGGCGACCAGTCACCGCTTTAAGGACAATGTCCACGACGCCCTGGGCGATGCCAATCTTCAGGCCTCGCTCGCCAAGATCCGCTCGGGCTTCGTGCCCAAGCGGGCGGCCGCCGCGGCGGCCCTGCCCGAGTTCGAGACGCTGCGCGACCAGGCGCGCGACATCAAGAACCACGTGCTCGGCCATCTCGACATCTATCTGGAGCGCTTCGCCGAGGCGGTGGAGGCCCGGGGCGGCAAGGTCCATTGGGCCGAGACCGCGGCTGATGCCCGGCGGATCATTCTGGACCTGGCGCGCGCCGGCAATGCCCGGACCGTCACCAAGTCGAAATCGATGGTGACGGAAGAGATCGCGCTCAACGATGCGCTGGAAAAGGCCGGGATCGAGCCGATCGAGACCGATCTGGGCGAGTACATCATCCAGCTGGCCAAGGAGCCGCCGAGCCACATCATCGCGCCGGCGATCCACAAGACCAAGGAACAGGTGGCGGAGCTGTTCCTGCGCCATCACGGCCGCTATGGCAAGACCCGCCGCCTGACCGAGCCGACCGACATGGTCCGCGAGGCGCGCGAGGTGCTGCGCCAGAAATATCTGGACGCCGATGTCGGCATCACCGGCGCCAATTTCCTGGTCGCCGAGACCGGATCGATCATCCTGGTGACCAATGAGGGCAATGCCGACCTGACCCTGTCGCTGCCGAAGCGCCATATCGTGCTGGCCGGCATCGAAAAGCTGGTGCCGACGCTGGAAGACGCCTCGACCATGCTGAGAGTGCTGGCACGGTCGGCCACGGGGCAGGAGTTCTCGTCCTATACCACGCTGGTGACCGGCCCGAAGCGCGAGGGCGATCTGGACGGGCCCGAGGAATTCCATGTGGTGCTGCTGGACAACGGCCGCTCGGGCATGGTGGGCACCGAATTCCAGGACATGCTGCGCTGCATCCGCTGCGGCGCCTGCATGAACCATTGCCCGGTCTACGGCACCGTCGGCGGCCATGCCTATGGCTGGGTCTATCCGGGCCCGATGGGGGCGGTGCTGACCCCGGCGCTGATCGGCGTGGAAGAGGCGGGCCACCTGCCCAATGCCTCGACCTTCTGCGGGCGCTGCGAACAGGTCTGCCCGGTGCGGATCCCGCTGCCGCGGATGATGCGCGCCTGGCGGACCCGGGAATTCGAACGCCATCTCAGCCCCGCCTCGCAGCGCTGGGGGCTTGGGGTCTGGGCCTGGTTCGCGAAACGGCCCCGGGCCTATCGCCTCGTCACGCGCACCGCGGCCGCCCTGCTCGGCCGGATGGGCCGGTCTCAGGGTCGGCTGAAGCGGCTGCCGCTCGCCGGGGGCTGGACCCGTGTCCGCGACATGCCGGCGCCCGAAGGCCGCAGCTTCGTGGCCGCCTGGAAGGCCGATGGCCGCCCGACCCAGGCGCCGGGGGACGCCACCGCCCGCCGCCATCGCGGGTCAGCGAAGGAGCAGGGCCGATGACCATCTCCCAGGGCGACGATGCCCGCGCCCGCATTCTGGGCGCGGTGCGCGCCGGCATCCGCCGCGATCCGGCGAACGAGGCCGAGGCCCGGGCCCGGGTCGCCGCCCGGATCGAGGCCCACCGCCCCAACACCATCCCGGCCCGGGCCGATCTGGACCCGGCCGGCCGGGTGTCGCTGTTCATCGACCAGCTGCAGAAGGTGGCGGGCACGGTGACCCGGGTCGCGCGCCTGGACGAGGTGCCGGCGGCGGTGGTCGACTACATGGCCGCCTGCAACCTGCCGATGGCCGCCGGCCGGGCGCCCGACCCGCTGCTCGACCGGATCGACTGGGCGGGGGCGGCACCGCTGCTGACCCTGCGCGCAGGCCCGGCCGAGGCGGCCGACGAGGTCTCGGTGACCAGCGCCTTCGCCGGCATCGCCGAAACCGGCACGCTGGCCCTGGCGTCGGGGCCCGAGCATCCGACCACGCTGAATTTCCTGCCCGAGACCCATATCGTGGTGCTGCCCGCCTCACGCGTGGAACGCGCCTACGAGGATGTCTGGGCCAGGCTGCGCACCGAACGCGGTGCCCCGCCGCGTACCTTCAACCTGATCACCGGCCCCAGCCGCACCGGCGACATCGAGCAGCAGATCGAGCTTGGTGCCCACGGACCGCGGCGGCTGCATGTGGTGATCGTCGACGAGGTCTGACCCTGCCCATGCCCGCACGTCCTCCCCGAACCGGCGACCAGGACGCGCTTCGGCCCGATCCCGAGGCCGAGGCGCGGTTGTTCGAACGGGCGATGCGCTCGGAAGACGTCGCCGAACGCTCGTCGCTGCGCGGCCCCGATCTGCCCTCGGTTCATGCAACCGCGGCGGCGGGGGACGAGCAGGGCGTGGCGCCCGCCACCCGCCGGCGCGCGGCCGCCGTACCGCCCCCCGCCCCGCAGGCCAGGCCGGTGCCGCGTTCCGCCCGCGGCATCAGCCGGGGGGAGCTGGACCTGTTCGGCTCGGCGATGAGCGATGTGAAACCGCTTCCCGGTCACGCGGTGGCGGTGCCGCCCCCGCCGCCACCTCTGCCGCCGGTTCCCGAGCTGCCGGGGACCATGGTTGCGGCGGCCGTGCCCGGGCCCGCATCTTCAGGCCGCCGGCCGGCCGCACCCGAACCGCTTCAGGCGCTGACCGGCAAGGCCTTCGACGGGCTGGACCGGCGCAGCCAGGCCCGGCTGCGCCGCGGCGCCATGCCGGTGGAGGCGATGCTGGACCTTCACGGCCATGGCCGCGAGGTGGCCCGCGGCATGCTGGTCGATTTCATTGCCCGGTCCCATGCCCGCGGCCTGCGCTGCGTGCTGGTGATCACCGGCAAGGGGGGGCCCAGGCCGCAGCCGGTGGTGCGCCGCCGCGGCATGGCCGTGCCCGAGACCCCCGAGCCGCCGCGCGAGCCCTGGGCGACCAACCCGGCCGGCGTGATCCGCAGCGAGCTGCCGCGCTGGCTGAACGAGCCCGAGACCCGGTCGAAGGTGCTGGCCTTCACCCAGGCCCGGCAGATGCATGGCGGCTTCGGCGCCGCCTATATCCTGCTCAAACGCGAGCGGTGACACCCTTCGGAGAGCGCCTGCGCCAGCTTCGGGCCGCGCGCGGGATCAGCCAGAAGCAGATGGCCCGCGATCTGGAGATCTCCAACGCCTATCTCTCGGCGCTGGAACATGGCCGGCGCGGCGTGCCGACCCGGTCGCTGCTGATCCAGATCTGCACCTATTTCAACATCATCTGGGACGAGGCCGAGGAACTGGAGCGGCTGGCCGGGCTGTCCGATCCCAAGGTGACGGTAGACCCCGCCGGCCTGGATCCCCGGGCCACCCGCCTGGCCAATCTGGTGGCCCGGCGGATCGCCACGCTGGACGGGCCCACCCTCGACCGGCTGCTCGCGGTCCTCGACGCGGCGCGCCCCGACGGTCAGACTGGTCGGGGTCGGGCCGGCGAGCGGCTACCCGACCCCGCTGACTGATCGGAGGACATTCCGCCCATGGTTGCCCCCTTCCCTGCCCGTATCGCCGTCGTCGGCAGCCTGAATGCCGATCGGGTGATCCGCCTGGACCGGCCCATCGTCTCGGGCGGACGGCCGCGCGGGGTGGACGAGGGCCCGCGCATCGGCGGGTCCGGCGCCAATGTCGGCACGGCGCTCGCCCTTGCCGGCCATCACCCGGCGCTGATCACCCGCGTGGCCCATGATGCGCTGGGCGACCGGCTGGTGGCGGATGTGACCGCCTGCGGGCTGGATGTCTCCAGGCTCGACCGCAATCTCGACCACTCGCCCGAGACCATGCTGCTGCTGGATCCCGAAGGCGAGCGGACCATCCTGAAGATCGGCCATCATCTGGCCTGGGTGCCGCCGGAAAGCGTGCTCGACGGCATGGATGCCCTGTTCCTGAACAGCCGCAACCCCGAGGCTGGCCGGCTGCTGGTGGCCGCCGCCGAACGCGGCCTGCCGGCGATCGCCCAGATCCCGCCGGCCGAACATGAACCGACCCTGCCGGCCGGCAGCTGGCCGGCGCGGGTCTTCGTGGCCTCGATCGACGATCTGGCGCCGGCCGCGGCGGCGGACCCGCTCGGCGCCGCACAGCGGCTTGCCGGTGACCGGCTGGAGTGGGTGGTGGTCACCCACGGCGCCGAGGGGTCGGAAGCTTTTGCCGCCGACGGCCGGAAGATCAGCTGCCCGGCCCGGAAGGTCGACCATGTGATCGACACCACCGGCGCCGGCGACGCCTTTGCCGGCGGGCTGACCGACGCCTGGCTGCGCGGGCTGGAGATGGGGCAGGCGCTGGCGCGGGGCAGTGCCTTCGGCGCCCGGGCGGTGCAGACCGAAGGCAGCGTGCTCAAATCCCTTCCCGCGGACTGAGTGTGCCCCGCGGACTGATCCTGACGCGCGTCAGGATCAGCAGGGCGGCGGCGGCCAGCACCAGGGTGGCCGCGAGGAAAACCCCCGGGGCGCCGTTCAGATCGAAGATGACCCCGCCCGCGGCCGCACCGGTGGCGATGGCGAGTTGGATCGCGGCCACGATCAGCCCGCCGCCGCTTTCGGCCTCGTCGGGGGCCGCCCGGGTCAGCCAGGTGGACCAGGCGACCGGCACCGCGCCGAAGGCCATGCCCCAGAGCGCCAGCATCACCGCATCGCCGAAGACGGTGCCGCCGGCCAGCACCAGCCCCAGGCCCAGCACGACCATCAGCGCCGGCATCGCCACCAGCACCGCCTTCAGGTTGCGGGCGATGGCCGGCCCCGCAAGGCCGGTGCCCAGAAAATTGGCGAGGCCGAAGCCGAGCAGGATGGCCGACACGCCCTGGATGCCCACGCCGGTCACCGTCTCCAGGAAGGGACGGACATAGGTGAAGACGGCGAAATGACCGGTGAAGACCATCAGCACCGCGACCATGCCGGCACCGACCCGGGGCCGGCGCAGCACCAGCACCAGCGTGCCGAGCCGGGTGGTGGCCGAGGCGGCCATGCGCGGCAGGGTGGCGAACTGGACCAGGAAGGCCGCGAGGCCGAGCCCGGCCGCCATCAGGAAGACCGCCCGCCAGCCCAGCTGATCCCCCAGGAAACTGCCGAGCGGCGCCGCGGCGACGGTGGCGGCCGAGACGCCGCCGAAGACCATCGACAGCGCCCGGGGGATCGCCGCTTCCGGCCCCAGCCGCATCACGGTGGCGGTGGACATGGCCCAGAACCCGCCCAGTGCCACGCCCAGCACCAGCCGGGCCGCGATCAGCACGGGCAGGCTTGAGGCAACGGCCGCGAGCAGGTTGGAGGCGACGAGCAGGCCCGAGAAGCCGAGCAGCACCACCCGCCGGTCCAGCCCGCGGGTCGCGGCCGGGATCAGCAGGCTGGCGAGGAGGCCGATGGCGGCGGTGGCGGTGACCGCCTGCCCGGCCAGGCCTTCGGTGACGCCCAGATCTGCGGCCATGGGAGTGAGCAGGCTGGCCGGCAGGAATTCCGCCGTCACCAGCCCGAAGACGCCGAGCGCCATGGAAAACACGGCCCCCCAGGCGGGGGCGGCGCTGCCTGCCGGAGCGGCCGTCGCGACAGCCTCGTTCATCATCTGATCCTTGTCGACGGAAGGCGGGGAGAGGGGGGGAGGTTGGAGGAAGAGAGCGGAAGGTAGGCTGGACTTGCCGGACGATCCATGCCATCTGATCCGGAAGCTTTGATCGAAAGTCCGGAACCATGGCCGAGCTTCTGTCCGATCCGATGAGCGAGCTGCTGATGGGCATGCGGCTCGACGGTGTCCGCTATCGGCGGATCCAGATCGCCCGCCCGCGCGGGGTGCGGTTCGGGCCGCGACAAGACGACCCCTCTGATGAAGGGCGGGCACAGTTCCACTTCGTGGCCCGCGGCGAGGTCTTCCTGCAAAGCCCCTCGGGCGAGCTGCTGCGGCTGGGGCCTGGCGATGCGGCATTGTTGCCCCGCGGCGGCATCCATGCCCTGCTCTCCGATCCCGCCCGGCCCGGACAGGATCTCGACGATTTCGCGGCCCGGACGCTCTGTGCGCAGGTAGAGGCGGTGCAGGCCTGTGATGCGGAATGCTGCCCCAGGACGGGTGCTGTGGTGTTCAGCGGTTGCATGAGCTTCGATCTGGGGGGCATGCAACCCCTGGTGGCGCTGATGCCCGAGGTGATGTCGGTCGCCACCCTGATCGACCGCACGCCCGAAATCCTGCCGATGCTGGAGGCGATGGAGCGCGAGGCCTGCGCCGAACGCGCCGGTTTTGCCGCGATCCTGGCGCGGCTGGCCGATGTGGTCGCGGCCTCGATCCTGCGCGGCTGGGTGGAGAACGGCTGCGGCGAAGCCTCGGGCTGGGTGCAGGCGCTGCGCGATCCGCGCCTGGGCCGGGCGCTGGCGGCCCTGCATCGCGACCCCGGCCGCGACTGGACGGTGGCGGAGCTGGCCGGCCTTGCCGGTGCCTCGCGCTCGGTGTTTGCCGAACGCTTCCTGGCCGCCACCGGCACCACGCCGCTGCGCTATCTGGCCGGCCTGCGCATGCGCCTCGCCACCCGCTGGATCGGCCGCGACCGGCTGCCGATCGACATCGTCGCCGACCGGCTGGGTTATGCCTCGCAGGCGGCGTTCAGCCGGGCATTCAAGCGGGTGACGGGGCAGTCGCCGGGGGCGGTGCGGAGCACGCTGCCGGCGGTGTAGCCTCTCTCCAATTACTTGATAAACAAAAATTTAAATCTTGCGGTTGAATATCATCGAATGAACTTGATGTTCTTGACCTGTTAACGGAAACTGCCCTCTCGTAGATCCTGAGGGGGGAGGCGAGCTTGGACTCGATCGAGGCGGCTGCCGGCGCCGTTCTGCGCAATGCACCCCAGTTCAGTTCGGTGGAGACCGCCACGATCGTCATGACCGCGGCGACCATCGTGCTCGGGGCGGTGGCGCTTCTGATAGCGGTGGTGGCGCTGTTCGGTGCCACCTATATTACTCGCAAGGCGACACGCCAGGCGGAGATGGTTGCCGAGAAGGCCCTGGGCAGCGCCGTCAGGGCCTATCTTGACGGTCCCGAATTCCAGGCGCGCATGGCGGCTCTGATCGACCGCGGAATCGCGGGGGTTGCCTCGGCCAATGTCGTTGCCGCAGAAGAACAGAGACCGGGCGCGCCCGGACCTCAGGAGACCATGTCGGATGATTGAAGATGCCGTGCGGGAGTGGCCTGCCGCCTTGGATGCGCCGGTCACTGCGGACGTGGCGGTGCCCGACGTCGTGTCCCGCCATCAACAGTCGGCACCGGTCAAGATCGTTGCGCTGGCACGGGATCTTGGGCTGCGGGTCTGGACCGAGCCCTTGCCGGAGTCGCTTTCGGGCAAGCTGGTGCGGGATGCCGAACGGGGCGGCCCCTCGGGCTGGGCGATCGTGGTCAATGCGCGGCATGTCAAAGTCCGCCGCCGTTTCACCATTGCCCATGAAATCGCGCATTTCCTGCTGCATCGGGACGTCGCCACAGGAGGTGTTCAGGACGATGCCTTCTATCGCAGCCATCTCTCAGGGGCGATCGAAACCGAGGCCAACCGTTTCGCGGCGCAGCTGCTGATGCCCTGGCCGTTGATCCGGGCGCTCAACAGCGAGGGCGTGACGGAGATCCGCGATCTGGCGACCCGGCTGGAGGTCTCTGAAACCGCCATGCGCATCCGCCTGGGCCTGCCCACCTGAGGGGCGCCCTCTGCGACGATGGGTCGCATGGTAGAAAATACCTGTGCGCAGGACGCGAGCCGGTGTAGCGTCATCGGATGCAGCATCGCCGGGTGTCATATCCTCATCGGACCACGGGGCCGCGCGGTCGGCTTCGGGAGCGGCTGCGCCGGGCGGGGCTGCTCGCGGGCGCGCTCGCCTTCCTGTTCCAGATGATGATCTGGTCGGTCTATGCCCCGGCCATGGCCTTCGGGCTGCTGACGCCGATCTGCACCGCCGAAGGCGTGCGGCTGGTTCTGGCCGATCAGGTCGGGGACGACCGGCCCGCAGACACGGATGCCGATGGCCGGCCCGATCAGGCCGTGCCGTCGGCCGATGATTGCCCGCTCTGCCTGCTGGTGCAGGGCAGTTCCACGCCGCCGCTGCCGATCCTGGCGCCGGCCCCCAGGCTGGTGCGGCTCCACGATGCCCCCCCTCTTCCCGGCGGGCTGATTGCGGCCGGCTGGTATCTGGCCACCCTTAAGGCCAGGGCACCCCCGATCGGGGCCTGATCCGACCTTCAAGAGCTGCCCCTGTCGGCCGCCTGTCCGGTGGCTGGACGGGGCGTCCGGTCCGGCAGGCCCCTGGCTGCGCGTCCATCCGCGCCCGGGCCGCCGGCTGCCCGCCCGCTTTCGGATCCGCACCCCATGACCCGACCCGCCGCACCCGTGCTGCGCGGCCGGCTGCCGCTTGCCGGCACCGCCGCCGCCACCCTTCTGCTGGGTATCACCGTCCAGCCCGTCCCTGCCCATGCCGAAGAGACCGACGCCTCCGGAGCGGAAGTAAAATCCGCCCCGATCAGCCGGCTTGAGGCGATCACCGTCACCGCCACCCGCACCGAAGCCACAGCCTTCGATCTGCCGGCCTCCGTCAGCCAGATCGATCGCACGGCGCTGGATGATGTCCAGGCCGCCGACCTCACCATCCTGCGCCGCCTGCCCAATGTCGACATGGGGGGTGGTCCACGCCCTGCCGCGCAGAACCCGTCGATCCGCGGCTTCATCGGCCCGCGGATCATCCTGTCGGTCGACGGGGTGCGGCGGAACAACGAGGGCGGCGTGCTCTCGCCGCTGCTGATCGATCCCGACATGATCGGCGCCATCGACGTGGTGCGCGGCCCGGTTTCCGCCAGCTATGGCAGTGGCGGGCTGGGCGGCGTGATGGCGATCCGCACCCTGGAGCCCGAGGATCTGCTGGCGCCGGGGGAAACCACCGGCGGCCGGGCGAGCCTGGGCTGGCGGAGCGGCAATCACGCCTTTTCAAGCCATGTGGCCGGCACCACCCGTACGGTGGATGGCGACCTCCTGGCGGCGCTGACCTATCGCAGCACCGACAACATCCGCACCGGCACCGGCGACAAGCTGGAGAACGAGGGCGATCTGCTCTCGGGCCTGTTCAAGGGCGGGCTCGACCTTGGCCCCGACCATCGGATCGACATCTCGTATCAGCGCTTCGACGATGATCTGACCGGGCCGAACAATCCCGGCGGCAGCGCCCTCTTTCCCTATTCGCAGCTGCTGGAGCGTCGCCAGGACCAGTATTCCGGCCGCTGGTCCTTCGCCGATGCGGACCGCAGCTGGCTGGACGGCAGCCTGCAGCTCTATTACACGAAACTGCGCTTCGACACGACGAGCCGTGAAACCCCGCCCTTCGACGCCACCTCGACCGAAACCGAGACCCGCGGCCTGTCGCTTCAGAACACCAGCCGGTTCGAGACCGGGGCGGCGCTGGCGCATAAGCTGACCTATGGCGTCGACCACTATGTCGACACCAATACCAACCGGACGGCGGGTTCGGCGAATGTGGTGCTGCCGGATGGCGATCTGACCGCCACCGGCGTCTTCATCCAGGACGAGCTGACGATCTTCGAGGACTGGACCCTGATCGGGGCCCTGCGCCACGACCGCTATGAAATTGATCCGGAAGGCCAGGCATCCTCGTCCCACGACCGGCTGTCGCCCAAGGTGGCGCTGCACTGGCAGGCAACCCCGGTGCTGGGCCTGTTCGTCGGCTATGGCGAGGCCTTCCGCGCGCCGACCCTGGCCGAGATGTATCCGAACCTGACCGCCACCCGGGCGCTGTTCAACTTCATCCCCAACCCCGAGCTTCAGCCCGAGACCGCGCATACCACCGAAGCCGGTTTCACCCTCGCCTTTGACGATCTGGCCTTGCCGGGCGATGCGCTTCGCTTCAAGGCGACCGTGTTCCATGAACGGGTCGACGATCTGATCGACAGCCAGGTGGTCGGCACCTTCACCCGCACGCCGCCCTTTTCCGGCACCGGGCTGATCTTCCAGCGTCGCAACGTCGCCGAAGCGAAACGCCGCGGCATCGAGGCCGAGGCCAGCTATCAGGCGGGACCCGTCGATGTCTCGATCGCCTATTCGAAGCTGCGGTCCAAGGATGCCGATACCGGCGCCCAGCTCTATGCGCCGCCGGACAAGGTGGCGGCCGGGATCGGCTATGCGGTGAACCAGGACTGGCGGGTCTGGTATGCCGGCATTTATGCGGCGGCGCAGGATTACGACTCGACCCCGCTCCGCCGGCGCAGCGGCTATGCGGTGCATGATCTGGGTGTCGCCTTCGATCGCGACTGGTACCGGCTGGACGTGGCGGTGACCAACCTCTTCGACGAGGCCTATGTCACCTACCGCCAGTCGCTGGCCGAGACCTATGCCTACGAGGAAGGCCGCAGCGTCAATCTGCGCCTGACGGCACGGTTCTGAGGCGGAGGGGCCGATGATGACCTGCCGCCTTACCGGCCTTGTCACCCTTCTGCTTCTGCTTGCCGCCGGGCCTGTCCTGGCGGCGGAGCGGAGCGTCACCATCGGCTTCGGCATCGTTGCAGGGGCGGCGCCGGTCGACTGCGCCACCCCTGCCGCGGCGCTGGGCAGGCCTGCGGTTGCAGCCGGCCTGCGCGATGGCCGCTTCTATGTCCACGACCTGGCCCTGATCGATGCGGCCGGCAAAGCCTGGCCGGTCATGCTGGACGAAACGCTCTGGCAGCATGACGGCGTCGCCCTGATCGATGCCGAAGACGCCACCGGCGCATGCCGCGAGGGCACGCCCGAGACCAATACCCGCGTCACCGGCCGGGTGGATGACGGGGCCGGGGCCGGCCCCTGGCGGTTGGCCTTCACCCTGGGCGTGCCACAGCGGCTGAACCATACCGCCACCGATCTGGCGCCGCCGCCGCTGGATCTGGCGGCGATGGGCTGGGGATGGCAGGCCGGGCGCAAATACGTGAAGCTGGAACTTGTGCCCGAGGGCGGGGTGGCACGGCCGGATGGCGGCCGGGCCGGCACCTGGTTCCTGCATCTGGGCGCCACCGGCTGCACCGGCAATCCGGTCACCGGTGAGATCGTCAGCTGCGACCGGCCCAACCGGCCGGGCGTGGTGACTGCTCCCTTCGACCCAGCCCGCGCGCGCGTGGTGCTGGATCTGGCGGTGCTGTTCGCCGCCACCGACCTTGCGCGCGACCAGGGCGGGGCGGTGGGCTGCATGAGCGCGCCCGACGATGCCGATTGTGCGGCGGTTTTCGAACGGCTGGGGTTGGCCGGGGGCGTCGCCACCGCCTTTCGGGTGGTGGAGAAATGATCCGGCGGTTGCTGGCCCTGGCCGCGGTCTGGCTGGCGGTGGTTGGCGGTGCCCGTGCGGAGGGCTGGGTCTGGGATCTGCCGGCCCATGTCCCGCCGCCGCGCGTGCCGGCCGACAATCCGATGACCCCGGCCAAGGTGGAGCTTGGCCGGCGGCTGTTCCACGACCCCAGACTGTCGGGCAACGGCAGGCTCGCCTGTTCGGGCTGTCATCTCCAGGCGCTGGGCTTCGCCGATGGCCGCGCCCATCCGGTGGGTGCCACGGGCGATGTGGTGCGGCGCAATGCCCAGGGGCTGGCCAATGTCGCCTGGAATGCCAGCCTGACCTGGGCCAACCCGGCGCTGGTGACGCTGGAAGCGCAGATGGCCGTGCCGCTCTTCGGCACCGATCCGGTGGAGATGGGCCTGACCGATGCCAATCGCGAGACGGTGCTGAACCGTTTCCGGTCCGATCCGGAAATGGTCGCGGCCTTCCGGACCGCTTTCCCCGAGATGGCCGCGCCGGTGAGCCTGACCTCGATCATCCGCGCGATTGCCAGTTACGAACGCAGCCTGGTCTCGTTCTCGTCGCGCTATGACCGCTGGCTGGCGGGCGAGGAGAGCTTTACCGAGGCCGAACGGCGCGGCCACGACCTGTTTTTCGGCGAAAAGGCCGAATGCCATCACTGCCATGGCAGCTTCAACTTCAACGATCAGGTGGTGCACGCGCGCAGCCGCGTGGTCGACCGCGCCTTCCACAACACCGGGCTTTATGACCTGGACGGGGCCGGCGCCTATCCGGCGACGGATCGGGGGCTGAACGAGATGACCGGCCGGGCGGAGGATATGGGCGCCTTCCGGGCGCCATCGCTGCGGAATGTGGCGGTGACCGCCCCCTATATGCATGACGGCAGCGTCGGGACGCTGGAAGAGGTGCTGGAGATCTACGCCGCCGGCGGCCGGCAGATCACCACCGGCCCGGATGCCGGCGACGGCCGGCGCAATCCGTGGAAGAGCGATCTGATCGTGCGCATCGATCTGGATGCGCGCGACCGCGCCGATATCGTCGCCTTCCTGAAGACCCTGACCGACGCGCAGTTTCTGACCGACCCACGGCATGCCGCGCCCCAGGATTGAGTCAAATTTAAAGACTCGTGGTATGGTGAAAATACGAGTCGACTCAACATCAGGATAAACATAGAGTCCTGAAAGCATCTTAAGACCGATACGGGTCTGATGCGTACGTGAAGACCGGATGAATACATCATTCGGACCCCATGATTATTGTCAAAAGGAGACGCTCTCATGTCGATCAAGATCAGCGCCCGCAAGACCCTGCAGATCGCCGGCCGCGCCGGTGCGCGCTGCGCCACCATCTGCGCCGTCGCCGGCTGAGCGGGTGCGGGCATGTGGGGAGCGGCCATCCGGCCGCTCCCCATCCCCGATACCATTCCTGACGATATGCCCGACGACGGAGGTGCCGCCTTGCGGATCGGCTTCAACTTCACCCTGGGGGCAACCGCACCGATGGTGCGGCGGCTGATTGCGGCCGGGCGGATCGACTATGTCGAACTGCTGGTCGACAATTTCCTGGCGGTGCCGCCGGCGCAGATCGCGGCCGCCTTCGATGCCCCGGTCGGGCTGCACATCATGTTCTCGAAATTCATGGAACGGCCCGAGGCGGAGCTGGACGAGCTGGCCCTGCGGCTGACGGCGATCATCCGCGAAACCCGGCCGATCTATGTGTCGGACCACATCGCCCGCTTCACCCATCAGGGCCGGCATCTGCTGCATCTGGCCGAGATCGATTATGCGGGCGAGTTCGAGCGGGTGGCGGACCGGGTGGCGCGCTGGCAGGACCGGCTGGGCTGCACCATCGCTTTTGAAAACTATCCCTCGATCATGGATGGCGGGCGGGATGCGCCGGATTTCTTCCGGCGCCTGACTGCACGGACCGGCTGCACGGTGCTGTTCGACGTGTCGAACGCGGTCTGTGCGACCCATAATTGCGGCCTGCCGTTCGAGGCCTGGACAGAGGTGATCCGCAGCGCCCGGCAGTTTCATGTCGCCGGCTATGACCACTCGGTCGGCCAGCCGCCGATCGTGCTCGACACCCATGACCGGGCGCTGGCGGCCGATACCCGCGCGGCCCTGGCCCTTTGCCGTGCGCTGGTGACCGACCCCGAAGCCACCATCACCTATGAGCGCGACGACGACCTGGACGAGGATCGGATCATCGCCGATATCGATACGCTGCGTGCGGTGATGGGGCGGGAGCCGGCCCATGTCTGAGCGGCGGATCGACAACGACCTGCTCGACCATCTGACGGTGCCGGCCCGGCATGACGAACTGGGCGTCGGCTCGCGGGCCTGGGTGAGGGTCGATACCAGCCTCAGGATCTACTGGCACACCCTGTTCGACATCTGCCCGGGACTGTTGAGGCTGGACGGCGAGGATGGCCAGCTGTCGGACGGCCAACCGTCGAACGGCATGAGTATCTTCCGTCCGTTCATGGCCTTTGCGGCCGAGCGCGGGCTCAGTTTCGACTGGACGTATTATCTTTGGGTGGATGTCTGGCTGCAGGGCTCAGGGTTTCGCGACCGGGTGGATGACGACCTGCGCCTGACCCTGATCGGGGCGGCGGCGGCACGCTGGGCGGTGACCGACCGCAGCCCGGCGGTGGGGCTGGTGATCGGCACCCGGAGCGCCGATCGCGGGGCCCTGCCGCTGGTGGTGGGCTGGAAGCCCGCCGATCTGGAAAGCGGGCGCGAGATCGAGACCCTGGAGCTGGAAGACCCCCTGCCCGATCCGACGACCCCCTTCGGCTGGTTCACGACCGCCAGCCGGTCGCTGGACCATTTCCCCGGCTGGCGGGATCTGCCGCTCTGATCAGCCGCCCCGGTCGGCATCATAGGCCGCGATGGTGGCGTCGGCCCGGGCACGAACATCGGCGGCACTCATGCCCGGTTTGTAGAGGCTGGTGCCGAGACCGAAGGCGGTGATGCCGGCCCGGATATAGTCGGCGAAATTGCGGTCGGACACGCCGCCCACCGCGGCGATCACCAGCTCGGGCGGCAGGACCGCGCGGATGGCGGCGATGCCCTGGGGGCCGAGCACGCTGGCCGGGAAGAATTTGAGGCCGGTGGCGCCGGCGGCCGCGGCGGCGAGCGCCTCGGTGGCGGTGAACACGCCCGGCATCGAGACCATGCCGAGACCATGGGCGGTGCGGATCACCACCGGGTCGCAGTTGGGGGTGACCAGCAGCCGGCCGCCGGCCTGGTGCAGGCGGGCGACATCGGCCGCCGTCAAGACCGTGCCGCCACCGACGATGACATGCGCGGGCGCCAGTCGCGCCGCGATCCCGATCGAGCGGAAGGGGTCGGGCGAGTTCAGCGGGATTTCGATCGCGGTCAGCCCGGCCTCGATCAGCTCCGACACCACGGCTTCGGTCTCGTGGGGCTGGATGCCGCGCAGGATGGCGATCAGCGGCCGCGCCATCGGCGGAAAGGGAATGCGATCCATCAGGCAGGTCTCCGTCGGTGGGCCCGGTCAGGTGTGTGGCAGTCAGGTCCGGGATGGCCAGATGCTGCGGGCGGCAAGCGAGAGGCCGCCCAGCACCGCGGCATCGGCATCGATCACCCGATGGGTCAGGCCCGCTACGCCGAGGGCCTCGCCATAGAGCCGGGCAAGGCGGCCCGCGGCGATCAGCACCAGTTCGCCGCCGTCGGCGACATGGCCTCCGGCGATTTCGAGCCCGATCAGGCTGCCCGAGATGGTCTCCCGCGCGGCGGCGGCGCCCCGGCCGAACAGCAGCTGACCGCCGCGAACCTGGAACAGCAGGTTCGCGATCCGCGCCGGTGCGGCGAGGACCGCGGCGACGGCCTGGCGGAAGGCCTCCATATCCTCGTCGTCGGGGGCGTCGGCCACCGCATGGGCGAGGATGGTGTGGCCGGTGACGGCGGCAAAAAGCTCGCCGGTCATGAAGGTGCTGAAGGCGCTGAGGCACCCCTCGGCGACCCGGCCCCATTTCGAATGGGTGCCGGGCATGCAGAGGGTGGCGGTTTCAAGGTCATGGGCGGCAAGGGCGCCCAGGATCTGGGTCTCCTCGCCGCGGATGACGTCGGGGGCGGCCGGGTCGCGTCGGGCGATGCCGGGCAGGATGCGGACGTCGCGGGCGATGCCGGGCACGCGCACCGCGCCGGCCGCGATCCCGGCCAGCCGGGCCGGGGTGTCGACATAGCCGGCCTCGACCCAGCCCTGGCGGGCGCCGACCATGCCGCAGGCGAGCGCCGGCACGGTGGCGGGCACGCCCAGATCGGCGAGGTGGCCTTCGAGCACCGCCTCGAAACCGGTTGTGGCGGCCGTGGTCATGCCTTCGGCGCTGCGGCGTTCGGCGAGCACCCGGCCGTCATGGCCGATCAGCCAGAGCCGGAAACTGCTGGTGCCCCAGTCGAGGGCGATGAAGGCTGCGTCATACATCAGGTCACCATGCCGCTGGGTCAGGCAGGCAGGGCACGCGCCCCGACCCCCGGATGCTGACCCGTCCGGCCGCTCAACGGAAGCGGAAATCCTCGGCGATGATCCGGTCGGGGGCGAGGCCCTCGGCCAGGAACTGGCGGGTCATGTCGCGGACGAAAGCGGGCGTGCCGCAGAGCATGACGGCGATGCCGTCATCGAGCGGCCGCACGGTTTCCAGCACCCGGGCGGCGGTCAGCCGGCCGCGATCGGCGGTGGTCCACAGCTCGTAGTCGATCCAGGACTCGGCCTTGGGCACGGTCTCGCGGATCTCGGCATCATAGGGGGCATGGGCGGCATCGCGGGCCAGATACCACAGCCAGACCCGGCGGAAATCGTCGTTGACGGTTTCAAAGCGCAGCATGCCGAGAAAGGGCGTGATGCCGATGCCGGCGCCGATCCAGATCATCCGCCGATGCCGGCCATGGCGATGGGGCGAGAAGCCGCCGAAGGGGCCGAAGACATCGATTGGATCGTCGGGCGCGAGCGTGACCAGCCCACGGGTGAAATCGCCCGCCATGCGGATCGAGACCCTGAGATCGCGCTCTGCCGGCGAGGAGGAGATGGAGAACGGGTGCAGTTCCGCAAGGCCGGGCCGGGCGATGAACACGAAGGTACCCGGCTCGTAGATCATCCGCCGGGCGGTGGGGCGCAGCACCAGATCGAGCGTGTCGTCGGAGACCTGCCGCAAGGCCCGCAGCCGATAGGGGTAGCGCGGCGCCAGCCGCCGGTAGAGCAGCACCCGCCAGACCCAGGCCCCCGTGCCGGTCAGCACCAGCACCCACATCCAGAAGCGCAGCGGTTCATAGGCCCGGATGGTCGGGCCGGCGCCCAGGGCATGGGCGGCGGTGGCGATGAAGATCGGCCCCAGCAGGCCATGCAGCGACAGCCAGCGTTCGTAGCGCAGCCGGCCGCTATAGGCGAGCCCGGTCCAGAGGATCACCACCCAGAGGATCAGGGCGTTGAAGCCTGCGGCCCCACCGGACCAGAAGGGGATCAACAGCCCCGCCACCGAGCCGTCCGGCCTGAGTTCCGAGGGGATGTAGAGGGCGACATGCACCAGCACCAGGCCGATGGCGATGGGGCCGAGCTGACGGTGCAGCCGGACCGCGCGGTCCAGCCCGCCGAACAGCGGTTCTATGCTGCGGGCCCGGGCGGTGGAGAGCAGCAGCACCGCCATCAGGGTGATCGACCAGGCCGAGAGCAGCAGGCTGGGCGGCCGCCAGTCCGGCAGGGGCCCCGTATGCAGAAGATCGCCATGCAGAAGATCGCCGTGCAGAGGAGCGGCCTGGAGCATCGCCGCCCGCCCCAGCCCCCAGAGCAGGGTGGTGACGGCGAGGGCTGCCAGGGTCAGCCACCATCCCGGTGCCACGGCGGCCAGACGGCGCCGGACCTTTTTCAATCTGCCGCTCATTTCCCTCTACCCGTCTGGCCGTATCCCGTTTGGCCGTTTGGCCGTCTGGCCGTCTGGCCGAACGGAAAACGGCGGACACCAGGGGTATCCGCCGTTGCGTCAGGCCGGTCGCACCGTCAGCCGCGGGCGTCGGGCAGCATCCGGCCCAGCGGCCGGCCGCCGATCACATGCACATGGAGGTGCGGCACCTCCTGATGGCCATGGGCGCCGATGTTGGAGATGATCCGATAGCCGGTTTCGGCGACGCCGGTGATACGGGCGATCTCGCCCACCACCTTGAAGAAGTGGCCGACCACCTCGGGCCCGGCGCCGGCAGTGAAATCGTCGAGCGAGACATAGGCGCCCTTCGGGATCACCAGCACATGGACATCGGCAAGCGGCCGGATGTCGCTGAAGGCGAGCACATGCTCGTCTTCGTAGACGGTCTTGCAGGGCAGCTCGCCGCGCAGTATGCGGGCGAAGATGTTGTTCGGATCATAGGCCATGGGAGGGCGGCTCCGGATGGACGGTCTGAGGTCGGCCGCCATGTTCCGGTGTGCCGCCCCGGTTCGTCAACCCTGGCGGCCACCCCCGGCTCCGATGCCTTCAGTTCTTGCGGTTCTTCTTCTCGTCGATGCCCGAACGGCCCTCGCGGCGGCCGAGCGTGGTCATCACATCGGCCGGGTCGAGGCCGGCATCGGCCCAGAGCACCATCAGGTGGAAGAGCAGATCGGCGCTTTCGTCGATCAGCGCGTCCTTGTCCTGGGCGACCGCGGCGATGGCGACCT
Source organism: Tistrella sp. (assembly GCF_002684955.1). Classification (NCBI taxonomy): domain Bacteria; kingdom Pseudomonadati; phylum Pseudomonadota; class Alphaproteobacteria; order Geminicoccales; family Geminicoccaceae; genus Tistrella; species Tistrella sp. The sequence continues at coordinate 50,659 of NZ_NYWI01000030.1, forward strand.
CGACCGCTTCTTCACCCACCTTTTGGGCCATCTTCAGCCGGCCCTTGCCCAGCAGCTTGGCGACATAGGAGCTGGACGGATCGGCCCCCTTGCGCGACCGGATGGTGGTCACAAGGCGGTCGAGCACGTCCCAGTCGGTCTGGCCGGCGGTCTCGTTCTTGGTCTTGATGGGTTCAGTCCGTCCGTCGGCCATACAGCGTCTCCGGGTCGATCTCTGGGGTCATGATGGTGGTGATGTCGCCGGTCTCCGGGTTCACCTCGTCGAAAAAACAGCTCCGCCGGCCGGTGTGGCAGGCGACGCCCTGCTGGTTCACCAGCAGCAGCACCGTATCGCCGTCGCAGTCGATACGGAACGCCTTCAGGTGTTGCATCTGGCCGGAGCTTTCGCCCTTGCGCCACAGCCCTTTGCGGGACCGCGACCAATAGACGCCGCGGCGGGTGGCCAGCGTCTCGCGCACCGCCGCCTCGTTCATCCAGGCCATCATCAGGACCTCACCGGTTGCGGCATCCTGAGCGATGGCCGGAACCAGACCGTCGGCGTTGAAATGGATGCGCGCCACCGCCGCGTCGAAACGGTCCGCAGCGCCGGTCGCGGCCGGCACGGTCGCATCGGTGTCGTGGGTGGAGCACATGGGATGCGGTTCCTTGGAACAACAGGGGGAAAATTATGACAGTTGCGATCTGGTTCCAACCAGATACGCATACCTTCATACGATATTCATGGAGAGTGGGCGGGCTATTGGCCCGGCAGGCGCACCGGGATGCCGGCCGCGGCCATGTGCTGCTTGGCCTCGGCGATGGTGTGCTGGCCGAAATGGAAGATCGAGGCGGCCAGCACCGCCGAGGCATGGCCCTCGCGCACGCCTTCGACCAGATGGTCGAGCGTGCCGACACCGCCGCTCGCGATCACCGGCACCGTGACCGCATCGGCCATGGCGCGGGTCAGCGGCAGGTCGAAACCCGCCCGGGTGCCGTCGCGGTCCATCGAGGTCACCAGCAGCTCGCCGGCGCCGTATTCCGCCATCCGGACCGCCCAGTCGACCGCATCGATGCCGGTGGGCTTGCGGCCGCCATGGGTGAAGATCTCGAAGCGGCCGCTGTCGCCCAGCTTGGCATCGATTGCGACCACGATGCACTGGCTGCCGAACTTGCCGGCGGCTTCGGCGACCAGTTCGGGGCGGGCGACGGCGGCGGAGTTGATCGAGACCTTGTCGGCACCGGCCAGCAGCAGGGCGCGGATATCCTCCAGCGCCCGCACGCCGCCGCCCACCGTCACCGGCATGAAGCAATGTTCGGCCGTGCGGGCGACGACATCCAGGATGGTGCCGCGGTTCTCGTGCGAGGCGGTGATGTCGAGGAAGGTGAGTTCGTCGGCGCCGGCGGCGTCGTAGAGCCGGGCCTGTTCGACCGGATCACCGGCATCGCGCAGGCCGACGAAGTTGACGCCCTTGACCACGCGGCCGTCCTTCACGTCCAGGCAGGGAATGATGCGGGTCTTCAGCATGGCCGGGTCCTTGGCAGGAAAGGGACGTCCGCGTGGGAAGAAGGCAGGGTCGGATCAGGCGCGGCCGGCAGCCACCGCCAGGGCCGCGGCGGGATCCAGCCGGCCGTCATAGAGCGCACGGCCGGTGACGACGCCGGCGACGCCGCGATGTTCCACCGCCTTGATCGCGCGGATGTCGTCGATCGAGGCGACGCCGCCGCTGGCGATCACCGGGGTGGTCAGCCGCTCGGCCAGGCGCGCGGTCTGTTCGGCATCATGGCCCTGCAGCGTGCCGTCGCGGCCGATATCGGTGTAGATGATTGCAGCCGCCCCGGCATCCTCGAAGGCGAGGCCCAGATCCCCCGCGCTCATGGTCGAGGTCTCGGCCCAGCCTTCGACCGCGACCATGCCGTCACGGGCATCGATGCCGACCGCGACCTTGCCCGGGAACAGCCGGCAGGCCTCGCGCACCAGCGCCGGATCGCGCACCGCGATCGTGCCCAGGATCACCCGCGCCAGGCCGCGGGACAGCCAGTCCTCGACTGTGGCGAGATCGCGGATGCCGCCGCCCAGCTGCACCGGCAGATCCACCGCCTTCACGATCGCCTCCACCGCGGCCGCATTCACCGGCCGGCCGGCGAAGGCGCCGTTCAGATCCACCACATGCAGCCATGCGAAACCCTGGTCGCGGAAACGGGCGGCCTGGGCGCCGGGATCGTCGGCGAAGACCGTGGCACGGTCCATGTCGCCCTGCACCAGACGCACGCAGGCGCCGTCCTTCAGATCGATGGCGGGATAGATGATCACGGGGCTGTCGTCCTGTCGAAGTCGCGGAAGTCGGAAGGAAGCTTTGCCTGCAGATGCGAGGCCGGGCCGCTCAGGGCCGCCAGCGCAGGAAGCCGGCGATCAGCCTCTGGCCCACCGCCTGGCTCTTTTCCGGATGGAACTGGGTGCCGATCAGATTGTCGCGGCCGACGATCGCCGTCACCCGGCCGCCATAGTCGGCGGTGGCGAGCAGATGCGCCGGATCATCGACGGTCATGGCATAGGAATGCACGAAATAGACATGCGCCCCCGGCTCCACCCCGGCCAGCACCGGATGGCGGCCCGGTTCGAAATCGAGCGCGTTCCAGCCCATATGCGGGATCTTGAGCGCGGGATCCGACGGCGCCAGCGCCTCCACCCGGCCGCCGATCCAGTCGAGCCCGGGGGTGACGCGGTGCTCGAAGCCGCTGGTGGCGAGCAGCTGCATGCCGACGCAGATGCCGAAAAAAGGCGTGCCGCGGGTGGTGACCGCCTCGGTCAGCGCCTCGGCCAGACCGGCGGCGCCATCCAGTCCCGCCCGGCAATCGGCGAAGGCGCCCTGGCCGGGCAGAACCAGCCGGTCGGCCGCCAGGATGCGGGCGGGATCGGCACTCACCAGCACCTCGGCGGCGATCCCGGCCTCGTCTGCGGCATGGGCGAAGGCCTTGGCGGCAGACCTGAGGTTGCCGGAGCCGTAATCGATGACGACGATGTTCATGGGTGCTTCCGGGTAGAGGGGCCAGACTGGGTCGTGGCCGGATCAGACAGCCGGGCGGGGGCCGGCACAGAGGCCGAGGTCGCTTCCGGTGGGGGCGACCGGTCTGGTTTCGGGGCCCGGGCGCCGGGGCCGTCAGGCCCTCAGACGCCGAGGCCCCCGGCGTGGCCGAAGGCACCGGGCGCGGGGCCCCGCCCTCCCTGGTCGTAGCCGCGTGCATCGCGGCGGATGGCGGCGTCGCGATGCAGGATCGCGGCCTTGTACAGCGCCTCGTCGGCGTCATCCGCGGCGATCGGGCCGATCTCGCGCCAGCCCAGACGGTCGTAGCGCCGACGGCGAAGATCGTTGGCGACGACGCCGTAGATCGCATTCACCGCCACGGCGGCGATGGTGATCGTGGTCTCGCCCGCACCGATCACCCCCAGACCCCCCGCCAGCACCATGCCTGCCACCAGGATCGCTACGGCCGCCGCCCATTGCCGGTGCCAGAGCGCCCAGAGCACCCCCAGCACGAAGGCCGCCCACGAAAAGCCCTCGGCGACGACGCGGGCGCGGTCGACCGGGCTGACCAGAGGTGGGACATGGACCGAATAAATGCGCATGGGCTTCGGGATGGAAGGAAGTGTGTGACGGAAGACGTTCGGCGGGGCGGGACGGAAGGACAGGGTCAGAGCGAGCCGCCGAGCACGCCCTTGGTCGAGGGCACCGAGCCGGCCGCGCGCGGGTCGATCGAGATCGCCTGGCGCAGCGCCCGGGCCAGACCCTTATAGCACGACTCGACGATATGGTGATTGTTCTCGCCGTAGAGATTTTCCACGTGCAGCGTGACCCCGGCCGCCTGGGCGAAGGCCTGGAACCACTCCTTGAAGAGTTCGGTATCCATCTCGCCCAGCTTGTCGCGGGTGAAATTCACCTTCCAGATCAGATAGGGCCGGTTGGACAGGTCGAGTGCCACCCGGGTCAGGGTCTCGTCCATCGGGATATAGGCATGGGCGTAGCGGGTGATGCCGCGCCGGTCGCCCAGCGCCTTCGCCACCGCCTCGCCGATGGCGATGCCGGTATCCTCGGTGGTGTGGTGGAAATCGATATGCAGGTCGCCTTCGGCACGCAGGGTGAGGTCGATCAGGCCATGGCGCGAAAGCTGTTCCAGCATGTGGTCGAGAAAGCCGATGCCGGTCTTCACGTCGTAGCGGCCCTGGCCGTCGAGATCGACGGTCACGGAAATCCGGGTCTCACGGGTGTTGCGCGTGATCGTGGCGGTGCGCTCGCTCATCTCGTCTCCACTGGGGTCGTCGCCGCAGGTGCGGTGTAGATGTATGAAATTCCGCGGGAAAACCCAATTGAAATTCGTTGCGGTGCAAATTCGCAGGCAGCCGCAGGGCGCGCTATGATGCGGGTGACCCGTCTGCGATGCGAGACCCGCCCTTGAACGACCCGCTGAAAAAACTGTCCTGGGACGATCTGCGCATCGTGAAGGTGATCGGGGAAGCCGGCAACCTGGCGGCGGCGGCCGGCCGGATCGGCATCAACACCTCCACCGCCTTCCGCCGCCTGGGCGAGATCGAGGCCGTGCTCGACCGGCCGCTGTTCGAACGCCGGCGCAGCGGCTATGTCCCGACCCCGGCGGGCGAAGAACTGGTGGCCCTGGCCCAGCGGCTGGAGGTCGACATCGTCTCGGTCACCCGCCGGATCACCGGTCAGGACCAGGACGAGGCGGGCGAGATCCGGATCGCGACCAGCGACACTTTCGCAACCTGGCTGCTGCCGCCGGTGCTGGCCGGCTTCACCGCGCTGCATCCGGGCGCGCGGGTCGAGGTGGTGGTCGGCAATGGCGCGCTCAACCTTGCCCGCGGCGAAAGCGACGTGGCGCTGCGCGCGACCGACGACCCGCCCGAAAACCTGGTCGGACGGCGGGTGGCGCGCATCGCCTGGGCGCCCTATCGCCAGCGCCGCGCCCATGACGAGGCGGGCGGGCACATGCCCGACGATCTTGCCTGGGCCGCCTATTGCGACGAACTGGCCGGGCTGAAGGCCAACCGCCATCTCGAAACCCGGGTGCCGGCGGAACGGATCGTGTTCCGGACCAACACGGTGCAGGGCATGGCGGCGACGCTGGCTGCGGGGCTGGGCGCCGGCTGGCTGCCCTGCCTGGTGGGCGATGCCCTGCCCGATCTCGCCCGCCTGGCCCCCGCCGACGAGGCGCTGTCGGACGGGCTCTGGCTGCTGACCCATCCGGATCTGCGCAAATCCGGCCGGGTGCATGTCTTCCTGGAGTATTGCGCGGCGGCGCTGACCAGGCGCCGGCCGTTTATCGAGGGGCGTGGCATCGAGGGGCATGGCGCCAGCTCTGGCTAGCGGCCGACCAGGATCGCCGCGATCCGGGCCATGGCGGCATCGATGCGGGCGGGGTCGACGTCGGCGATGCCGAACAGCAGGCCCGGCCGGGGCGGGCCCAGATGGAAGCCCGACATCGGCTCGGGTCCGTAGCCTTCGGCGGCAAGCCGGCGGGCGGCGGCGGCATCGTCGGTGGCGGGGTCGCGGAACCAGCTGGCGAGCTGCAGCCCGCCCTCTGCCGCGGGGCCGGTTACCAGCAGATGGCCGAGGCGGGCCTCCAGGGCCGCCGTGACCGCGGCCCGGCGTTCGGCATAGGCCGGGATCATCCGCCTCAGATGGGCGCGCAGCCGGCCGTCGCGCATGAAGCGGGCAAGTGCCGCCTGGACATGGCCCGACACCGCGGCACCGCCGCGGCGATGGGCCTCTGCCAGCGCCGGCAGCAGGGCGGGTGGGGCAATCAGATAGGCGACGCGAAGCCCCGGGGCCAGGGTTTTGGAGAAGGTGCCGAGATAGACCACCACCCCGGCCCGGTCGATGCCCTGCAGGGCGGCGATCGGGTGGCCGGCATAGTGGAACTCGCTGTCGTAATCGTCTTCCACCACCACGGCCCCCGAGATGCGGGCCAGATCGAGCAGGGCCAGCCGGCGCGGCAGGGTCATGGTGACGCCGGTCGGATACTGGTGCGAGGGGGTGGTGTAGATCAGCCCGGGCGGTGGTGCGCCCGCGGCGGCGGCGACATCGATGCCCTGGGCATCGCAGGCGACCGGCACCAGCCGGGCACCTGCCGCCTGAAACACCGCCCGCGCCGAGGCATAGCCCGGCTCCTCCATCCAGACCGTGCCGCCCGGCGGCAGCAGCACCCGGGCGAGCAGGTCGACCGCCGCCCGGGTGGAGGGCAGGATCAGCACCCGTTCGGGCGTGGCCGAAACACCGCGCACCGCCGCGACATGGTCGACGATCAGGGCGCGCAGCTCCGGCAGGCCGGCGGTGCCGGCATAGCCCAGATCGGTGGCGCGGACCGATCGCGCCGCCGCCCTGAGACAGGCCGCCCAGTCGGCATAGGGGAAGGATCCGAGGTCGGGCACACCGGGCGAGAAGCGGCGGCGCGGCGCACCGGCCCCCGGCAGGGGGGCGATGGCTGCTGCGACGGCAGGTACGGCCGGACGCGGCACCAGCGCCGCCACCCGGGTGGCGGAGCCGGCGCGCCCCTCCAGATAGCCCTCGGCCTTCAGCCGGTCATAGGCGTTGACCACGGTGGAGCGGGCGACACCCAGCGCCGCGGCCAGCGCCCGGCTGGGCGGCAGGCTTTGCGGCGCGGTCAACCGGCCGTCGAGAATCCGGTCGCGGAGGCTGCGATAGATCTGCCCCTCCAGATCGCCGGCCGCACGGTCCAGCGCCAGCCAGGCCGGTATCGCCGCCATTGCCGCCCTCCCCTTCACGATTGGTCTGCTGGATATTCCAGAAGTGGACGTTTACATCGGACCTGTCGGCGGCGCAATTTCCAGAAACCGGATCATTCTGTGGAACGCTTGCGCCATGACCGCCACCGACCAGACCACCGGCCCCGACCAGACCACCGGCCCCGATCTTTCCGGCTCCCGCGATCTTTCGGCCTGGGCGGGCGTGCCGCGCCCCGACCGGGCACCGATCGAGGGGCGCTATGCCCGGCTTGAACCGCTGGAGGCCGCCACCCATGCGGCGGCGCTGTTCGAGGCCTCGGCCGCCCCGGGGGCGGAGGCGCGCTTCCGCTATCTGTTCGAGGAACCGCCCGTGGACGCGGCATCCTTTCAGGCCTGGGCAGAGGCGGCGCAGGCGAAGACCGATCCGCTGTTCTTTGCGGTGATCGACCGCGCGACCGGCCGCGCCGAGGGCCGCCAGGCGCTGATGCGGATCGACACCACCCATGGCGTGATCGAGATCGGCAACATCCTGTGGGGGCCGGCGATCGCGCGAAGCCGGGTTGCGACCGAGGCGCTGTTCCTGTTCGCCGATCTGATCTTCCGGATGGGCTATCGCCGCTTCGAATGGAAGTGCAATGCCGACAACGCCCCGTCCCGGCGGGCGGCCGAACGCTTCGGCTTCGCCTTCGAAGGCATCTTCCGCCAGCACATGGTGGTGAAGGGCGCCAATCGCGACACGGCCTGGTTCGGCATGACCGACGGCGACTGGTCGCGGCTGAAGCCCCGCTATCTGGCCTGGCTCGACCCGGCCAATTTCGATGCGGAGGGCCGGCAGCGCACCCGGCTCGGCGTCTCGTGACCACGGCGGCCGGGGCCGGAAGCCCGCGCACCGACCTTGCCGCCCGCGCCTCGATGCTGCTGGTGACGGTGGTCTGGGGGCTGAACTGGCCGGCGGGCCGGCTGGCGCTTCAGGACCTGTCACCCTGGGCGCTGCGCGTGGTGTCGTTCGGCTGCGCCGCCGCCGTGCTGATGGCGGTGGCCCGCAGGCAGGGCGTCAGCCTCAGGATCGAAGGCCGCCGCCAGCGCCTGGATCTGGCCATTGCCGGCCTGCTCAACACCGGCGGCTTCGGCATCCTCGCGGCCTTCGCCCAGCTTGGCACCTCGACCAGCCGCACGGCGATCTGTGCCTATACCATGCCGATCTGGGCAACGGCGCTCGCCTGCCTGTTCCTGGGCGAGCGGCTGGACCGGCGGCGGATCGTGGCCCTTCTGCTCGGCATCGCCGGTCTCGGCGTACTGATGCAGCCGCTGATGGCGGGTGGCCTGCCGTCGGGCGTGATCTTCGCGCTCGGTTCCGCCGTCAGCTGGGCGGCGGGGACGGTCTGGCTCAAACGGGCGCGGATCCAGGGCCACCCGATCGCGATCGCCGCCTGGCAGCTGGTGGCCGGCACCGCGGCGGTGACGCTGGGCTTCCTGCTCGACGGGGCGGATATGGGCGACGGGCTGCATCTGCTGCCGGCGCTGGGCCTTGCCTACAACACCCTGATCGGCTCGGCCCTCGCCTATCTGCTCTGGTTCCAGGCCGTGGCCCGGCTGCCGGCCAGCGTTGCCGGGCTCGGCACCCTGCTGGTTCCGGCGGTGGGGGTGGTCGCCTCGGTGCTGCTGCTCGGCGAGCGGCCCGCCGCCACCGATCTCGCCGGCTTCGCCCTCATCTCGCTTGCGGCCCTGGCCGCCCTTGCCCCCGCAACCCTCCCCTCCCGCTCCCGTTCGAGGCCCTGATCCCATGACCACGACCGATATCGTCATCCGGCCGATCGGGCCGGCCGATCACGCCGCCTGGATGCCGCTCTGGCGCGGCTATCAGCGTTTCTATCAGGTCGATATTCCCGACGAGGTCTCGGCCGTCACCTGGGCGCGGCTGCTCGACCCGGCCGAACCCATGGGCGGCGCCCTCGCCTGGCAGGGCGATCGTGCGGTCGGGCTGGTCCATCACATCCGCCACCGCTCCTGCTGGACCACCGGCGACTATTGCTACCTTCAGGACCTGTTCGTCGCCGCCGACATCCGCGGCAGCGGTGCGGGCCGCCGGCTGATCGCCCATGTCTACGATATCGCCCGGGCCGCCGGCTGTGCCCGGGTCTACTGGCTGACCCACGAGACCAACACCACCGCCATGCAGCTCTACGACAAGGTCGCCGACCGGTCGGGCTTCGTGCAGTACAGGAGGAGTCTTCAGGTCTAGCCCCTCGCCGGGCGGGCGCTCCGCGCCCTTGGCCGCCGCCGCAATGGCGGCTGGCACCCGCACGAGGTGTGCGGATGCGGCCTCTTCCGGAGGCTCTTGAACAGACGGCCCGCGCCTCGGATTTCGGGGGGCGGGCCGTTTGCGTTCGGGCAATGGGGGAGCGGGGTTCGACGGCATTTCTGCAAGGATCGTCTTGCAGCATCGCAATTTGCAGTTTCATGCCATCCGGCTATTCTGAAGACACGGAACGACGACGAGACAGACCCGAAGCTGAAACAAAACCCACGCAGACTTCTTCCGGGACTGCCTCTCGCACAGAAGATTTTCGATCCCGACCGGCCGGGAACATGGCCTGGACTTCAGGGATCTGGCCTCTCCGCTCAGCGAAACATCATCCAGGTCATGCCCCCGGCCGCAGAATCTTCACGGCCGCAACGGGACCGGTCTGCGCTTCTTCAGGGGAAAACGTGTCATGCCCAGCATCCTGACCCGCGACAATGTCGAGATCCACTACAAGGATTGGGGCCCGAAGGACGGGCCGGTGGTGATCCTGAGCCATGGCTGGCCGCTGAACGCGGACAGCTGGGACCGCCAGGCGATGTTCCTGGCCGATGCAGGCTACCGGGTCATCGCCCATGACCGCCGCGGCCATGGCCGGTCCAGCCAGCCCTGGGACGGCAACGACATGGACCACTATGCCGACGACCTCGCCCAGCTGATCCAGGCCCTGGACCTGCACGAGGTGTCGCTCTTCGGCTTCTCGACCGGCGGGGGCGAGATCACCCGCTATGTCGGCCGCCACGGCACAGGCCGGGTTGCGAAGCTGGGCCTGATTTCGGCGGTGCCGCCGCTGATGCTGAAGACCGACGCGAACCCCGGCGGCCTGCCGATCGAGGTGTTCGACGGGATCCGCGCCGGCAGCCTGGCCGACCGGTCGAAGCTCTACCAGGACATCGCCTCGGGCCCCTTCTTCGGCTTCAACCGGCCGGGCGCCACGCCGTCTCAGGGCATGATCGACGCCTTCTGGTTCCAGGGCATGACCGGCGGCCACAAGAACACCTTCGACTCAATCAAGGCCTTCTCGGAAACCGATTTCACCGAAGACCTGAAGAAGTTCGACCGGCCGACGCTCATCGTTCATGGCGACGACGACCAGATCGTGCCGATCGACGCCGCCGGCCGGGCCTCGAAGCGCCTGGTGCCCCATGCGGAACTCAAGGTCTACGAAGGCGGCCCTCACGGCATCACCGATACCCATGCCGACCGCCTGAACCACGACATGCTCGCCTTCCTGCAGAGCTGACCTCCCATCCGGCCCTTCCCGACCCTTATCAAACAGAAAAATCAGGAGACCACGGTCATGTCGAACGCGAAGCTCGAAGTCCTCACCCCGCAGAACAGCCAGCTCATCTTCATCGATCAGCAGCCGCAGATGGCTTTCGGCGTGCAGTCCATCGACCGCCAGGTGCTGAAGAACAATGTCGTCGGCCTCGCCAAGGCGGCGAAGGTCTTTGGGGTGCCGACCACCATCACATCGGTCGAAACGCTGGGCTTTTCGGGCCACACCTACCCGGAACTGCTCTCGGTCTTCCCCGAACAGCCGATCCTGGAGCGCACCTCGATGAACTCCTGGGACGACCAGAAGGTCCGGGATGCGCTGGCGGCGGCCGGGCGCCGCAAGATCGTGGTCTCGGGGCTCTGGACCGAGGTCTGCAACACCACTTTCGCCCTCTCGGCGATGCTCGACGGCGGCTACGAGATCTACATGGTCGAGGATGCATCGGGCGGGACCAGCAAGGCGGCCCACGACTATGCCATGCAGCGGCTGATCCAGGCCGGCGTGGTGCCGGTGACCTGGCAGCAGGTGCTGCTGGAATGGCAGCGCGACTGGGCCCGCAAGGAGACCTATGACGCGGTGATCTCGATCGTGAAAGAGCATTCGGGTGCCTATGGCATGGGTGTCGACTATGCCTACACCATGGTCCATGGCGCGCCCGAGCGGGGGACCCACGGCCCCACCCTCGATCCGGTGCCGGCGACCCATGTGCCCGCCACCCCGTTCAAGCCGGCGTGATGCCCCCCGCGCCCGACGCCGCCTGACGCCCGATGCCGCCTGAGCCATCCCGGGCCGGCCGGAGCCTGCAAGCCCCGGCCGGCCCGTCTTCTTCCCGAAGGGAGACGGAGCCCATGACCACCACCCGGACCGACCCATCCGATGCGGCGGCATCGGGCGCCCCCGGCGCCTGGGCGCCGCTGCGCAACCGGGTGTTTCTGGCCATCTGGCTGGCGGTGATGGTATCCAATACCGGCACCTGGGTGCGCGACGTCGCCTCGGGCTGGCTGATGACCGAGCTTTCGCCCTCGCCGCTGCTGGTCTCGCTGGTCCAGGCCGCCACCACCCTGCCGGTCTTCCTGCTCTCGGTGCCGGCCGGCGCGCTGGCCGACATCGTCGACCGGCGCCGGTTGCTGATCACCGTGCAGTCGGGGCTGCTGGTGGTGGGCGCCGTGCTCACCCTCTCGGCCCATCTGGGGCTGATGTCGCCGGGGTTGCTGCTGGCGCTGATCCTGGTCGCCGGTGCCGGTGCCGCCCTGTCGGGCCCGGCCTTCCAGGCGATCGTGCCCGAAGTGGTCGGCCGCGCCGAGCTGCGCCCGGCCGTCGCCCTGAACTCGCTCGGGCTCAACATCTCGCGGGCGATCGGCCCGGCCCTCGGCGGGTTGATCGTCGCCACCGCCGGCGTTGCCGCCGCCTATCTGTTCGACGCCATCTCGTATCTGGCGGTGGTGGGCGTGTTCCTGCTCTGGCGGCGCCCGGCCCGGACCTCGGACCTGCCGCCCGAAAGCTTCCTGCCGGCGATGCGGGCGGGGCTGCGCTATGCCGCCGGCTCCCGCGCGCTCGGCCGGGTGCTGCTCCGCGCCGGCGGCTTCTTCCTCTTCGCCTCGGCCTATTGGGCGCTGCTGCCCCTGATCGCCCGGGAACGGCTGATGGTCGATGCCGCGGGATATGGCGTGCTCCTGGCCGCGATCGGCGCCGGTGCGGTGGCGGGCGCCATCGCCCTGCCCCGGCTGAAACTGCCGGGCCATGTCCTGGTCCTGGGCGGAACCCTGATGACCGCGCTGGTCACCCTTGCCCTGGCGCTGGTCCAGGATCGCTGGGCGGCGACCGGCGCGCTGGCGGTGGCGGGGGCGGCCTGGATCGCGGTGCTGACCACGCTCAACGTCGCGGCCCAGTCCACCCTGCCCGACTGGGTGCGGGCCCGCGGTCTTGCGGTCTATCTGATGGTGTTCTTCGGCGCGATGACCGCGGGCTCCACCGTCTGGGGTCTGGTCGCCCAGAGCGCCGGGATCGAGCCGGCGCTGGTGATCGCCGCCATCGGCGGCAGCATCGCCGGCCTCGCCCTCGCCCGGCTGGTGAAGCTGCCCGCAGGCACAGACGACCTCACCCCCTCTCACCACTGGCCGGACCCGGCCTCGGCCGCACCCGTCCCGGGGGATCGCGGGCCGGTGCTTGTCACCATCACCTATCGGATCGACCCGGCCGACCGCCGGGCCTTCCTGGACGCGGTTCGGGAGCTTGCCCGCATCCGCCGGCGCGACGGCGCCTTCGGCTGGCGGGTGCTGGAGGATGCGGAAGATCCGACCCGGTTCGAAGAGATCTTCTTCGCCGCCTCGTGGCTGGAGCATCTGCGCCATCACCGCCGGGTCACCCGTGCAGATGCCGGGCTTCAGGCCGGGGTGAACCGGTTCCACAGGGGCGAGACCCCGCCCGTGGTCCGGCATCTGGTGGGGGCGGATCCCCGGGACGAACCCCTGCCCGCCATGGGCCATGATCATCACGACTGACGGGGCCCCGGGCGGTTGCTCTTGACCGCCCGGTCGATCTCGACCACATGAGCGGGCATTCCGGCGGTGATCCATCACCGCCGGCCTCCCATCGAGGACAGGCTCTGCAGACGATGAGCAACGGCGAGACGACGACGACATGGCACGGCACCACGATCCTTTCGGTGCGCAGGGGCGGCCGGGTGGTGATCGCGGGTGACGGGCAGGTGTCGCTCGGTCAGACGGTGATGAAGGCCAATGCCCGCAAGGTGCGGCGCATCGGCGACGGCAGCGTGATCGTGGGCTTCGCAGGCGCCACGGCGGATGCCTTCACGCTGGTCGAGCGGCTGGAAGCGAAGCTCGAACGGCACCCGAAGCAGCTGGCGCGCGCCTGCGTGGAGCTGGCCAAGGACTGGCGCACCGACCGCTATCTGCGCCGGCTGGAGGCGATGATGGCTGTGGCCGATGCCAAGGTCTCGCTGGTGCTGACCGGCAATGGCGACGTGCTGGAGCCGCAGGACGGCATCATCGGCATCGGATCGGGCGGCACCTATGCGCTGGCCGCCGCCCGGGCGCTGGCCGATATCGAGGGGCTGGACGCCGAGACCATCGCCCGCAAGTCGATGAAGGTTGCGGCCGAGATCTGCGTCTATACCAACCACGAAGTCGTCGTCGAGAGCCTGGAGACCGCGTGATGGACACCCCCGCCTTTACCCCGCGCGAGATCGTCTCGGAACTCGACCGCTATATCGTGGGCCAGGGCCAGGCCAAGCGCGCCGTGGCCGTGGCGCTGCGCAACCGCTGGCGCCGCCAGCAGCTGCCGGAAGGGCTGCGCGAGGAAGTTCTGCCCAAGAACATCCTGATGATCGGCCCGACCGGCGTCGGCAAGACCGAGATCGCGCGCCGGCTGGCCAAGCTCGCCAACGCGCCCTTCCTGAAGGTCGAGGCGACCAAGTTCACCGAGGTCGGCTATGTCGGCCGCGACGTGGAACAGATCGTCCGCGACCTGGTCGAGGTGGCGCTGGTCCAGGTGCGCGAGCAGCGCCGGCGCGATGTCCGCGCCCGGGCCGAACTCGGCGCCGAAGAGCGGCTGCTGAACGCCCTGGTCGGCGAGACCGCCAATGCCGACACCCGGCAGAAGTTCCGCAAGATGCTGCGCGAAGGCACGCTCGACGATCGCGAGATCGAGATCGAGGTCGCCGAGGCCTCGGTCGCGGCACCGGCCTTCGAGGTGCCGGGCATGCCGCCCGGCCAGATGGGCATGGTGAACCTGTCGGACATGATGTCGAAGATGTTCGGCGGCCGCCAGGCGCGACGCAAGCTGACGGTCAAGCGGGCCATGGAGCTGCTGCTGACCGAAGAAAGCGACAAGCTGCTCGACCAGGAAGAGATCACCCGCACCGCCCTGGCCCAGGTGGAGCAGAACGGCATCGTCTTCCTGGACGAGATCGACAAGATCTGCGCCCGTGAAGGCCGCAGCGGGGCGGATGTCAGCCGCGAAGGCGTGCAGCGCGACCTGCTGCCGCTGATCGAGGGCACCTCTGTCGCGACCAAGCACGGCGCGGTCAAGACCGACCACATCCCGTTCATCGCCTCGGGCGCCTTCCATGTCGCCAAGCCCTCGGACCTCTTGCCCGAACTTCAGGGCCGCCTGCCGATCCGGGTGGAGCTGGAAGCGCTGTCGCGCGACGATCTGGTCCGGATCCTGACCGAGCCCGAGGCGAGCCTGGTGCGCCAGTATGCCGCCCTGCTCGGCACCGAGGGGGTGACGCTGGACTTCCAGACCGACGGCATCGCCGCCATCGCCGACATCGCCGCCGAGATCAACCGCGGTGTCGAGAATATCGGCGCCCGCCGTCTGCACACGGTGATGGAACGGCTGCTCGACGAGGTCAGCTTCGGCGCGACCGACCATTCCGGCCAGACGGTCGCGATCGATGCGGCCTATGTGGAGAAGCAGCTGGGCGGCATCTCGCGCGATGCCGATCTCTCCAAGTTCATCCTCTGATCCCGGGGATGGCGCCGGCCGCAACCGGCGCGTAATATTCCGGACCCGAACGGCGCCCGCATCGAAAGGATCGATGCGGGCGCTGTCATATAAGTGTCATATTTTTGCAGAACTTCCGTCGCGATCCGCTACCATTCTCTGGCTCACCGGCACTCCCCCGGCGTTGCCGCCGTCTTCAGGCTGCAGATAAGAACAGGATCGCACCCGCATGCACCGTCGCACGCTCAAAGCTGCCGTTGTCGCCGCCTTCGCGGTGTTCGGCGCTGTCATGGCGGCCGAGGCCGCCCCCCGTGATACCCTCGTGATCGGCATCCAGCAGGAGCCGACCTCGATGGACCCGACCTCGGACGCCACCGCGTCGATCGACACCGTCCTGACCCGGAACGTGTTCGAGACGCTGACCACCGCCGACGAGACCGGCACGGTGCAGCCGCTGCTGGCGAAGTCGTGGGAGGTGTCGCCCGACGGCAAGGTCTATACCTTCAAGCTGAACGATGGCGTGACCTTCACCGACGGCAAGCCGCTGGATGCCTCCACGGTCAAATTCGCCTTCGAACGGGCGATGGCGCCGGACAGCACCAATCCCAGCAAGACGATCTTCGCGCTGATCACCGGCATCGAAACCCCGGACGCCACCACCGTGGTCATCCGGCTGAAGGAGCCCGACGCCTATTTCCTGGCCAATCTGGCGATGGGCGATGCCGCGATCGTGCATCCGGACACGGCGGCCAACAACAAGACCACGCCGGTCGGATCGGGCCCCTACAAGGTGAAGGAATGGGTGCGCGGCGATCGCGTGGTGCTGGAGCGCAACGACGCCAACCGGCTGGCGGCGAAGGCGAAGCTGCGCGAGGTGAGTTTCCGGGTGATCCCCGATCCCAACACCGCCGCGGCGGCGCTGTTCTCGGGCGACATCAACGCCTTCCCGGTGATCCCGGCGCCCGAGACGCTGGAGCAGTTCAAGCAGGACAAGCGCTTCGTCGTGGTCTCGGGCACGACCGAGGGCGAGGTCATCCTGGCGATGAACAACGCCAAGCCGCCTTTCAACGACATCCGCGTGCGCCGGGCGATCAACCATCTGCTCGACCGTCAGGAGATCATCGATGGCGCGATGTCGGGCTACGGCACCCCGATCGGCAGCCATTTCCCGCCCCACAACCCGGCCTATGTCGACCTGACCGGCCGCTACCCGCATGACGTCGCCAAGGCGAAGGAACTGCTGGCCGAGGCCGGCTTCCCCAACGGCTTCGAGACCACCCTGCAGCTGCCCCCGCCGCCCTATGCCCGCCGCTCGGGCGAGATCATCCGTGAGCAGCTGGCGGAAGGCGGCATCCGCGTCCAGCTGGCGAATGTGGAATTCCCGTTCTGGCTGTCGGAGGTCTACAAGAAGAAGCTCTACGACATGACGATCATCGCGCATGTCTCGCCGCGCGACCTGTCGAACTACATCAAGGGCACGGAGTACTTCTACGGCTATGACAGCCCCGAGTTCCGCGCGATGTACGACGATTTCCGCAAGACCGTCGACCCGCAGCAGCAGATCGAAAAGCTGAAGGGCCTGCAGACCAAACTGGCCGACGATGCCGTGCACGGCTTCCTGTTCCAGCTGGCCCAGGCCGGCGTCTACGACGCGAAGCTGCGCGGCTACTGGAAGAATGCGCCGGAGCTGATCACACCGCTGACCGACATGTATTGGGCGGATTGAGGGCGTCCCTCGGATCCGTGCCGGACGGGCGTTTTACCTCCCGTCCGGCGGCCCCGCCGGATCAGGCCGGATCGATGTCGACCATCACCGGCACATGGTCGGAGGGCTGTTCCCAGCCGCGCGCCTCTTTCAGGACCAGGGCGCCGCGCACCCGGGGCGCCAGGGTCGCGTCGGTCCAGATGTGATCGAGCCGGCGGCCGCGATCGGCGGCGGCCCAGTCGCGGGCACGGTAGGACCACCAGGAATAGAGCTTCTGTTCGGGCGGGATGACCTGGCGGACCACGTCGACCCAGGCGCCGGCGGCCTGGACGGCGTCGAGCTTTTCGACCTCGACAGGCGTGTGGCTGACCACCTTCAGCAGCTGCTTATGGCTCCAGACATCGGTTTCGAGCGGCGCGATGTTGAGGTCGCCGACCATGATCCGCGGCGCGGTGCTGCCGGCGATCTCAGGTCCCCAGGCGGTCAGATCGTCCAGGAAGCGCAGCTTGTGGGCGAATTTCGGATTGACCTCGGGGTCGGGGACATCGCCGCCGGCCGGCACGTAGAAATTGTGCACGACCATGCCGTCGGGCAGGCGGGCCGAGATGTGGCGCGCATCCTCGACACCACCCCAGAAGCGGTGGCCGGCGGGTTCGATCGGCCGCTTCGACAGGATCGCGACGCCGTTATAGCCCTTGTCGCCGCGGAACGAGACATGGGCGAAGCCCAGCGCCTGCACGGCTTCCAGCGGAAAATTGGCGTCGTCGACCTTGGTCTCCTGCAGGCAGACCACGTCGGGGCGGGTCTCCTCCACCACCCGGCCCAGCAGCGGCATGCGCAGCCGCAGCGAATTGATGTTCCAGGTGATCAGGCGCAGGCGGTCGGTCATCGGCGGCGTCTCCGGCGGGAACGGGTCGCCGATCTTCGCGGACCCGGCTGCCGGTGACAAGCCCGGCTGCCGGCGATCTGGAGTTATGCCGCCCTGAAGGCGGCGGGTGACCGGCCGGTCATCGCCTTGAAGGCACGGGTGAAGGCGCTGGTTTCGCTATAGCCCAGATGCAGCGCGATCTGGGTGACCGGCATCCGGGTTTCGGTCAGCATCGCCCGGGCGAGGCGCAGCCGGACCCGGTTGCGCAGATCGGCGAAGGCCACGCCCGCGGCGTCGAGCTTGCGCTGCAGGGTGCGCGGGCTCATGCCCAGATCGGCGGCGAGGCCGGCCAGCTCCACCGGCATGCCGCGATGCAGCGCCTCGACCATCCAGGCCTCGATGCCGGCGGTGAAATCGATCCGGGCGGTGTGGCGGGCCATCCGGCGGGCGAGATCGTCTTCCACCCGTCGGCAGCGGCCGGGATCGGCGGTCGGGATTGCGGCATCCAGCCAGTGGGCGGGGAAGAGCAGCGCGTTCTCGCGCGCACCGAAGCGGACCGGGCAGTCGAAATGATGGCGATAGTCGGGCACGTCGCCCTGGGGCTGGTGGCGGAACTCCACCCGGCTCGCCCGGAAGCGCGGCCCGGCCAGCCAGGCCACGACATGATGCTGCAGCGCCAGGGTGAAATTGGCGTCCTGCGCCCGTTCATGCACCGTCGGATCCTCGATTTCGTAGGACAGCCGGGCCAGATCGCCCGAGACCTCCAGCCGGACCCGGGTGTTGTCCTGGGCGGTGGGCAGATAGCGGCAGAACTTCTCCAGCGCGCCACCGACCGTCAGATCGCAGTGAAACACCTCCCCCACCCCGCCCAGCCGGCGGATGTCGAAGACCCGGCCGTAATCGAGCCCGAAGGTGGTGGAGCCGGTATCGGCGGCGGCGGCTTCCAGGGTGGCGGTGAAGCTGGCGAGCGGCAGAACCTCGGCCCCGCCCGGCTCGGGCGGCAGGCCGATCCGGGCATAGACCTCTTCCGGCCTGCCGCCCTTCGACCTGATGATCGAGGTCAGTCCGTCAATGGCGCCCGAGGTGATGGTACCGAAGTGATGGGGCGAGATCATGGGCCGGACTCTCGTTTTACTCGGAGTCGGGGGCCCCTTCGTCTTGCAAGATGCGTACCGTTATTTCGAAGAGCGAAAGAGCGGCCCGGTCTGCGGGATAAAACCGCCGGGCGGGGCCGGTTCTTCGGCTTTGTCTGCCCTGTTTTTAGTCAATCAGAATGATTCCAGGAATCATGCATCTAAAACAGGCAGATTTCGGTGAGCAGGGCCGGCGGCACCGCCAGGGTGACGAGGCCGATCAGACCCAGACCGACACCCGCCGCCAGCCGCAGCCGTGGTGCGCCGTGGCGGGCCCGGGTGATGAGCCCGCCCGCCCCGAGTGCCGCGGCGGCGACCGCCGGCATGGTGCCGAGGGCGAAGCCCGCCATCACCAGCGCGCCGCCGGTGGCGGATCCGGCGAGCAGGGCGGTGAGCAGGGCGGCATAGACCATGCCGCAGGGCATCAGCCCCCAGACCGCCCCCAATGCGACGGCGCGGACAGCGGGGCCGGCGGGAACCGGCTGCGGCAGCAGCCCGGCTGCGGCGGCACCCGCCCGGCGGGCCAGGCCGTCGAGCAGCCGGGGGCCCCGGCCGATGCCGGCCAGGGCAGCCCCCACCCAGAGCAGGTTCAGCGCCGCTGCAACCCTGAGCAGCTGGTTGGCGCCGGCCAGATCGAGCAGCCCGGCGACCCCGGCCGAGCCGGTCCCGGCCACGGCGCCGGCCAGGGTGTAGGTGAGCGCCCGCCCCGACTGGATACGCAGCAGCGCCCCGGCCCGGCCGCGGGCCGTGGCGGCGGGCCGGGCGGCAAGCAGGGTGGCCGAGGCGATGCCGCCGCAGATGCCGGCGCAATGCAGGCTGCCGGCCAGCCCCAGCAGCAGCCCGCCCATGAAGGTCGGCAGCACGGCCATGACCCTCTCCTCCTCCTTCTCCCCCGTCTTGCACCTCAGGCCGAGGCGTGGGCGCAGCAGCTGGCGGCGTTGGTCTCGGGCGCCATGTCGATGCAGGGATTGCCGTTGAAGAAGCCCGACGGCATCAGCTTGAAGCCGGTCATCACGCAGGGTTGGACGGGGAAATCCTCGATCCGGACCGGGTGGTGCAGGCCGAAGACATGCCAGAGCACGATGTCGGCATTCTCGATCGGCCGGTCCTGCTTCACGAAATCGGGCAGGCCGCCGGCACCGGTCGAATGGTTCATATGCTCGCCCGCCGGGAAGCGCTCTTCCGGATCATAGGCGGTGACCCAGACATGGTTCTGCACGAAGCCCGCCCGTTTTCCCGAGGGGCTGTCGGGATGGACGAAGGGGGTGACGCAATGACCGGGTTCCAGCTTGTAGGCGACCGGCGTGCCGGCATGGTTCAGCCGGCCGGGGTTGATCACCTTCCAATAGCGATGGCTGGCGGGATCGATCCGCCGGCAGGCCTCCAGCTCGGTCTTCAGCACCGTCTGGGCCTCGTAGAA
The DNA here is from genome assembly GCF_002684955.1 of Tistrella sp. NCBI lineage: Bacteria > Pseudomonadati > Pseudomonadota > Alphaproteobacteria > Geminicoccales > Geminicoccaceae > Tistrella > Tistrella sp. Next base: position 70,569 of record NZ_NYWI01000030.1, read on the forward strand.
GGCATTGCCATAGGGGTTGTCGGGGCCCGGCGCCTCGGCATAGGTGTTGCACTCGACGAAGCTGTTGGCGTCGCCGTCGATCGCCATGTCCAGCCGGGCGCAGAAAATGTGCTGATGGATATGGCCGACCACCCCCGGCGCCACCTCGCGGCCGTATTTGGGCGGCTGGCCGGGGATGCAGGCGGCGGTGTTGATGATGCCCGTCGCCTTCATCTCGAACTCGATCGTGCCGTCGATGTGGAAGTACCAGTAGAGCGCGTATTCGTAATTGCCGACCGTGCAGATGCACGACACCACCAGCTTGCGCGCCCGGCGCACCTCGGCCCGTTCGGTGCGGAAATCCCAGTGCTTCCAGAGCAGGCCGGAATCTTCTTCATGGATGCAGATCGCCTTCTCGATGGTCATCACCTCGCCGCTCATGGTGGCGAGATGGACGTCGAGATATTCGATGGCGCCCAGGCAGTCGCAGCCGAGCTTGAGCGAATTGGCGAGCTTGCCGATGCCGTATTCGCCGATGTCGAACACGTTCTTGCGGAAATGGCCGTTGTCGGGGCTGCCATAGGGCACGACCATCTCGACCAGCGAGGCGCGATGGATGACCGGCCGTCCGTCATAGCGGATGTCGTGGAGGGTGAGCGATTCGCGGGCATTGAAGCCCACCACCAGCGACCACTTGTCCCAGCTGAGCACGGGGCCGTCGAGGCGGAAGCTGACGCCTTCGGGCTGAACCACGTTGAGCGGCTTCAGCGCCGGGCGGAAGCTGTCGCGGAACTGGGATTCGTAATTGTGCTCCCCCATCGGCACCGGCACGACGCCGTAATCGTCGACCCGGATGACCTCCTGCGTCTTCAGGTCGACCACCGCATTCACGCCCTCGATCGGATGGGCGTAGAAGTTCTCGTTTTCGCGCAGCCGCAGCCAGGCGAAGGTGTGGCAGAGATGGCGGTCTTCCTCTCCCGGCACCGAGAAATTGCCCGCCGACCAGGGGTCGACGCAGACCATCGCCATGTCGGTGATGCCGCGCTTCGCACAGGCGGCGACGAAATCGGGGCTCGCCTTCACGATGTCCTCGATCGCCATGAACTGTTCCAGCTGGATCATCGGCCGGGCATCCGGCGCTTCGGTGACCGCGGTGACGGCGCCCGCATCCAGGTCGACCACGGTGCGGGTGACGCCCAGCCGGTGCAGGCTGAACAGGTTGACCCGCGCCTCACGCGGGACCGGGCTTCCGGCCCGATAGGCGGCCTTGTCGGGCTCTTTCAACTCGACGGTTTCGATGGCGAGCCCGGCCAGTTCGGGCCGGGTGCGGACGATCGAGACCGCCTTGCGGATCTCCTCCGGTGACAGCGGACGCAGCGGGTGCAGCACGTCGAGGGTGCGGGTGGCCTGGCCGTGGCAGCAATCCATGGGGCGAACTCCTGAAGGCGGGACGTCTGAAGAGGATGCGGGGGCAGGTGCGGGGGCCGGAAGGATCGGTCAGGCGATCTCTTCAAAGGCCTTGCCGATGCGGGCATAGACGGCGGGCCTGCGGGCACGCAGGCCCAGGGCGAAGGCGATGCCGAGGGCGCCGATCGCCAGGATCAGCAGCGGGAAGGCGGCGACCAGGCTTGAATCCGATCCGCTGACCAGCTCGACATTTGCGATCACCAGCCAGAGGCAGACGGCGAGACCCAGCCCCGAGAGTGCCGGCGCGATCGCCCGGTTCCAGAGCCGGACGCCGCGCGCATCGCTGCGGAAGAAGCCCAGCACCGACAGCGAGACCAGGATCTGCATCACCAGAATGCCGATGCTGGCGAAGGTGCTCATCCAGGCGAAGACCACGGCGAAGGGGTCGAGACCCGAAAGCGCGAACAGGATGACGGCAGCCATGGCAAGCCCGGTCTGCACCAGCCCTGCCACATGAGGAGACTGGTGATCGGCATGGGTGCGGGCAAGGCCGGCCCAGGCCAGACCTTCCCGGCCGATGGCGAAGAAATAGCGGTTGATGGTGTTGTGGAACGACAGCGCGCAGGCGAACAGGCTGGTGATCAGCAGCAGGTTCATGATCGTGGTCACCGCCGGGCCGAGCAGCGCGTCCGAGGCATCGAAGAACAGGGTGGCGGTGTGTTCGGTGGCGGCGGCGACGATATGGGACGGGCCGTAATACTGGGTGATCGCCCAGGTCGAGAAGGCATAGAAGCAGGCGATCACCACCACCGCCACATAGGTGGCGATCGGGATGGTCCGCCGCGGATCGCGGGCCTCTTCGCCGAAGATGACGGTGGCTTCGAAGCCGATGAACGAGGCGACGACGAAGACCAGGCCGATGCCCAGCCCCTCGCCGCCGATGGTGGCGGGGGCGAAACTGGTGGCGGTGAAGCCTTCGGGGCCGCCGCCGGTGGCGACGATCGCGAGGTCCAGCACCAGCAGGATCAGGATTTCCGCCGCCATGCAGATGCCGAGCACCCGGCCGCTGAACTCGATCCGGCGCATGCCGCAGACATGGACGGCGAGACCCAGCGCCAGCGCGAAGGCCCACCAGGGCAGCAGGCCGCCGGTGGTGTCGGCCATGAAGAAGCCGAACAGGCCGAAGACCGCGATGTCGATGGCGTTGTAGGTGGCGAGCGCGATCAGCGCCCCGCCCACGCCGACCGGCTTGCCGAGGCCGGCGGCGATGAAGGGATAGAAGCCGCCGGCCGAGCCGACGAAGCGGTTCATGGCGGTGAAGCCGGCGGCGAACAGCAGATAGAGCGCGCCCACCAGCAGATAGGTGCCGGGCACGCCGGCGCCGTTGCCGAAGGCGAAGGCCGCGGGCGAGGCGCCGACCACCGCGGTCAGCGGCGCCGCCGCGGCCAGCACGAAGAAGACGATGTGCGAGACGCCGACGGCGTCGCGGCGCAGCGCGCCGGCCGTCGGCGCAGCCGGGCCCTTGGCACCGGTTGCTTCCGTGATCGTGGACATGAGACCCCCGTCTGCGGCCCGGCGACCCGCTCCCCGCGTGTCCCGTGCCACATGCCATGCGCCGTGGTCGGCGTCGTTTGCGATGTTCATCCACGAGCCTGGGGCCTTCGGCGCCCGGTCACTTGACATCGAGCGACAATTTGCCGCGCTGCATCATGAACGCGAGGGTCGGACGGGGGGCGATGCGGCTGCGCCCGGGGGTTCAATCTGCCCCCGACTTTGGTCCATCGGCGGCAAACTGTGATTGAAGCAACTTTACAAACGGCGGATCTGTGCCCAAATGCCGCGCGGGCGCGTGACCTGAGCGGTGTCGGGGGGATGCCGGGGGCCATGCACCCGTCCCGCATCGAGGAGAGCCGGAACATGCCGTCCACGACCACTGAGACCGTCAAGCCCGTCGCCCACGAAGTGGTGTTGATCGAAGGCGACGGGATCGGACCCGAGATCGCTGCAGCCGTGCGGCTGATCTTCGAGGCGGCGGCCGCCCCGGTGAGATGGACACCGGCGATCGCCGGCGGCCGCGCCTTTGCGGCCGGCGTCGCGACCGGCGTGCCGGCCGAGACGGTCGATGCGATCGAACGCGCCCGTCTGGTGCTGAAGGCGCCGCTGGAAACCCCGGTCGGCCATGGCGGCAAAAGCGCCAATGTGACGCTGCGCAAGCTGTTCGAGATGTATGCCAACATCCGGCCGGTGAAGGAACTGGCCGGCATCACCACCCCGTTCTCGGGCCGCGGCATCGACATGGTGATCGTGCGCGAGAATGTGGAAGACCTGTATGCCGGCATCGAGCACATGCAGACGCCGGACACCGCCCAGGCGCTGAAGCTGATCACCCGCCGCGGCTCTGCCAAGATCGCCCGCGCAGCCTATGAACTGGCCCGGCGCGAAGGCCGCAGCCGCGTGACGGCGGTGCACAAGGCCAATATCCTGAAGCTGACCGAGGGCCTGTTCAAGCGCACGGTCGAGGCGGTGGGCGCCGGCTATCCCGACATCACCACCGACCACATGATCGTCGATGCCTGCGCCCACAAGCTGGTGGTGGCGCCTGAGCAGATCGACGTCGCGGTCATGACCAACATGAACGGCGACATCCTGTCGGACCTGGCCGCCGGCCTGGTCGGCGGCCTGGGCCTCGCCGCCAGCGCCAATGTCGGCGACCATGCGGCGATGTTCGAGGCGGTCCACGGCTCGGCCCCCGACATCGCTGGCCGCGGCCTTGCCAACCCCACCGCCTTCCTGCAGGCCGGCCTGATGCTGCTGCGCCATCTGGGCGAGACCCGTGCGGCGGCGCGGATCGAGGCGGCGCTGGCGCTGACCCTGTCGGAAGGCAGGGTGCTGACCGGCGATCTGGCCCGCGGCAAGGTCGAGGCGGCATCGACCATGGCCTTCGCCGAGGCGGTGGCCGCCAATCTGGAGCGGGTCGACCCCGCCGCCCTGCCCGAGGTGGCGGCACCGGCCTGGGCGGACACAGCTTCCGCCCAGGCCTCCACTCCGACCCCTGCCCTCCCCGACCGCATCACCGTCACCACCCGTGACGATATCGGCTTCGACCTGTTCTTCGAGGTGGAGAACGCGGACCCTGCGGAACTGGGTGCCGAGATCACGGCGCTGGCCGAAGGCTCTCCCTTCCGGCTGAAGCACCTGTCCAACCGCGGCACCGCGATCTGGCCGGGGGCGGTGTCGCGCACCGAACTCACCCCTCACTGGCGCGCCCGTTTCGTGCGCCGCGCCGATGCCGCGGCCGGTTTCGACGATGCCGCGGCCCTGGCCCTGATCGGCAAGGTGGGCGCGCGCCATCGCTGGATGCATGTCGAGAAGCTGCTGGTGACCGATGGCGCCGACGGCTTCAGCCGCGACCAGGGCGAAGCCTGATCCGGACCCGTGCAGGGGGCGCCGTCCCCTGCACGGGGCGCATATCCGCCGCAGACGAAAACACCCCGCCAGGGCTGCCCTGGCGGGGTGTTTTTCTGAAACTGGAGCGGGCGATCGGGATCGAACCGACGACATTCAGCTTGGGAAGCTGACGTTCTACCGCTGAACTACGCCCGCGCGGTGCAGGCAAGATAGCCGGGCGCCCCGCCGCGATCAAGGCCGCAGATGCGGCCGAAGCCCACGGGGCCCATGGTTTCTGCATGGTTGACCTTCCGGCCGTTCCGGGCGTGTATGGGACCGAAGCTGGAAGACAGATGATGCAGGAGGGCCCCTGATGCCGCAGATCAGCCGCCACCTCGCCGTTCTGGCCCTGCTGGGGCTTGCCGCCTGTGCGACGAAGACGCCGGTGGCATTCCTGGCGGATGAACCGGTCCGGCCCTTCGACGGGCCGGTGACGCTGGCAGGGCCCGGGGCTGAGACCGAACTCGACTGCCGGCTGGCGATGCAGGCGACGCTGGATCCGCGGATCGGCGCGCGGGAAAGCCGCAGCGAGGGCCCGGTCGGGGTTGCCTATCACCCCCTGGAAGACGGCGCGGTCCGGCTTGCCGCCGCCTTCCGCAACGCCTCGGTGGGCGCGCGGATGGTGCCGGCCGAGGGCCGGGTGGTGGTGCGGATGGATGGGGATGCCGATCGCGACCCCGCGCTTCGCCCCGCCTATCTGCTGTCGGGCTATCTGGGCTTTCTGGGCGGGGCCGGCGTCTATGGCCGGCCGCTCGACCAGGGCGACGACCTGCCGGTGCCGCCAGATCCGCCGTTGATCGCCCTGTTCCAGCAGGCGCTGGTGGCCGATCCGGCGCAAAGCGTCTATGTGCGCCGGCCCGACGCCGCCGAACGCAGCCGGGGGGTGGCGGGCGGCATGGAGATCGACGGCCGCCCGGCGGTGATGATCCGCACCGTGTCGCATCAGATGACCGAGGTGGCGCCCGGGGTGGTGCGCGCGGGCTATCTGTCGTCGGACTATGTGACGGAAGAGATCTACGACACCGCAACCGGCCTGCCGCTGCGCCAGCAGCTGGACCTGACCATCGATGCGGTCGATGGTGCCGAGCGGACGCGGATGGTCCATCACGTCTCGACCATGACCTGTGATCCGGCGGGCGGGCCGGCGGGCGGAGATGCGCGCACGCCGACGTGATTTGTGCGTCCGCCGATGATCCGGCATATGCTTGAGACGACCGACAGCCTGGAAGGGGATGCCGAGGGATGACGCTGTGGATGCGGATCGGAGGACGGGTGGCCCTGGCGGTGGCGCTGGCCTGGGGGGCGGCGGCCCATGCGGCCGGGACCACGGCCCCCGCGCCGCAACCGGCACCGAAGCCTCAGGGGGCCCAGCTGCGGGCGCAGACCGACTGGCAGGCGGTGCTGGACGAGGCCCGCGGCCAGACCGTGCGCTTCAATGCCTGGGGCGGTGATCCCGACATCAACGAATTCATCGAACGCGTGGCGGCCGAGACCGAGGGCTGCTGCGATGTCGTCGTCGAGCTTGTGAAGCTGGCCGATACCGCCGAGGCGGTGGCCCGGATCAAGGCCGAGGCGGCGGCAGGGCGAAAGACCGAGGGCGGCTCGGTCGATCTCATCTGGATCAACGGCGAGAATTTCGCGGCGCTGCGCACGGCGGATCTGCTCTGGGGGCCGATGCTCGACCGGCTGCCCAATGCCCGTTTCATCGATCTGGGGGCCAATCCGGCACTTGCCCGCGACGGGTCATTGCCGGTCGACGGCTACGAGGTGCCCTGGGGGCTGTCGCAGTTCGGCCTGGTCTACGACCGGACGGTGACGCCCGAGCCGCCGCGCAGCCCCGCCGCCCTCGCCGACTGGATCGAGGCCCATCCCGGCCGCTTCACCTATCCGGCGCCGCCGGATTTCATCGGCAGCGCCTTTCTGAAGCAGATGCTGATCATGCTGCTGCCCAAGGAAAAGCGCCCGGCCCTGGCGCGCCCGGTGGATCCGGCCAAGGCGCCGGGCCTGACTGCGCCGCTCTGGGCCTGGCTCGACCGGATCCGGCCGGCGATGTGGCGCGAGGGGCGGGCCTTCCCGCCCAACGGCCCGGCGCTGGAGCGGATGCAGGCCGATGGCGCGGTGGATCTGGGCTTCACCTTCCATCCCGGCCAGGCGGCCTCGGCCATCGCCTCGGGGCTGATGCCGGCCTCCACCCGGGTGATCGGCTGGCAGGGCGGCAGCATCGCCAATGCCCATTTCATCGCCATTCCCGCCAATGCCGATGCCAAGGCGGGGGCGATGGTCTTCGCCAACATGCTGATCTCGCCCGAGGTTCAGGCCGCCAAGCTGGATCCGCAGATCTGGGGCGACATGACCGTGCTGTCAGCCGGGCGGCTGTCGGCAGAGGACCGGGCGGTGTTCCGCGACATCGATCTGGGCCCCGCCTGGCCGAGCGAAGAGGAGCTGGGCTCCGCCATCCCCGAGCCGCATCCCAGCTGGACCGACTGGCTGGAGGCCGAATGGGCGCGGCGCTATCTGGCCGGCTGAGCCGGGCGTGACCGGGCAGCCGGGTGCCGGAGACTGGCGGCCGGCGGCGCCGCCCGCGCGGTCGCCGCTGCTGGCCGCCGCCCCCTGGATCGCGGCCGCGGTGCTGGCACCGCCGCTGGCGGGCGGGCTGGTCGGGGCGGTCGCCGCGGCCCCGCTTTCCGCCTGGCGGCTGCTGGCGGCCGAGCCGGGCATCGGACGATCGATCCTGACCTCGGTTCTGGTGGCGGTGGCGGCGACCCTGATCTCGGCGGCGCTTGCCGGGGCGATCGCGGCCCTGGTCGCGGCACGCCCGGGCCGGGCCGGGGCGATCGAGCGGCTTGCCCTTGTCCTGGTGGCCGCCCCCCATGCCGCCGTGGCGGTGGGGCTCGCCTTCCTGATCGCGCCCACGGGACTGCTGTTCCGTCTGGCGGGCGACTGGGTCTATACGCGCGCCGACGGGCGGACGCTGCCGCCCGATCTGCCGTTGCCCGGCGATGCCTGGGGGCTGTCGCTGATCGCAGGGCTGGTGGTGAAAGAGATGCCCTTCCTGCTGGCGCTGACCATCGCGGCGCAGGAACGGGTGGGCGCGCACGCCGCACTCGATCGCGCGCGCAGCCTGGGCTGGCCGGCCGCCAGCGCCTGGTGGCGGGTGGTCGCACCGCAAATCTGGCCGCTGCTGCGCCTGCCGGTCGCGGCGGTGGCGGTCTATGGCCTCGGCACGGTCGACATGGCGCTGGTGCTGGGGCCCAGCCTGCCGCCGGTGCTGGCGGTGCGCAGCCTGTCGCTGCTGTTCGACCCCGATCCGGCCCGCGCGGCGGCCGGAGCCGCGGCCGCCCTGCTTCAGCTGGTCCTGGCGGTCGGTGTGATCCTGGCCGGGCTTTGCATCGAACGGCTGGTGCGGTGCGGCGGGGCTGACCGGCTGACCACCCGCCCCCGTCGGCCGCTGGCGCCCTTTGCCTCCCGCCTTGCCGCCGGGCTGGGGCTGCTGGTGCTGGTGATGGCGGTGCTGGCCGTGGTGACGCTGGTCTTCTGGGCCGGGGCTGCGGTCTGGCGCTTCCCCGACCCGCTGCCCGCCGGCTGGTCGACGGCACGGCTGACGGGCATGGCAGCCGGTCTGGCCCCTGCGGCGGGGGCAAGCGCGCTCTATGCCCTGCTGCCGGTGATCATCGCGGTGCCGCTGGCCCTGCTGCTGCTGGAAGGCCGGGACAGCCGCCCCGCAGGTGATGCTGGCGACGCGCTGATCTATCTGCCGCTGCTGCTGCCGCCGGCGGCGTTTCTGGCCGGGTTGCAGGGCCCCGTGCTGCGGCTTGGCCTGGATGGTACCGGGCTTGCCCTGGTCTGGTGCCATCTGGCGACGGTGTTTCCCTATGTCTTTCTGGCGCTGCGCGAAAGCTATCGCCGGACCGATCCGCGGCCGCGCCGGCTGGCCCGCAGCCTGGGCCGCAGCGGCTTCGGCGCCTGGGCGGCGGTGATGCTGCCGCTGACCGCACGGCCGCTGGCGGTGGCGGCGGCGATCGGCTTTTCGGCCGGGGTGGCGCAGTATCTGCCGGCGGTGATGATCGGTGGCGGCCGGATCCCGCTGCTAGCGACCGAAGCGGTTGCGGCTGCGGCCGGGCTGGACCGTCGGGCGGCGGCGGCGGCAGCCCTGCTGCTGGCCCTGCTGCCGGCGGCGGGCTTTCTGCTGGCGAGCCTGATCCCCGAGCCGGCCGGTGGCCGGAGGCGCCGATGAGCCTGGAGCTTGAGGAGGTGGCGGTGGCGATCGGCGGCCGCCGGCTGGTGGGGCCGCTGAACCTCGGCGTGTCGCCCGGGGTGATCGGGGCGGTGCTGGGGCCGTCGGGCATCGGCAAATCGACCCTGCTGGCGGTGATCGCCGGCATCGCCGACCCGGTCGTGGCCATGAGCGGCCGCATCCTTCTGGACGGAAGGCCGATCGACGACCTGCCGCCCGAGCGGCGCCGGGTGGGGCTGATGATGCAGGACGACCTGCTGTTTCCGCATCTGACGGTGGCCGCCAATATCGGTTTCGGCCTGCCGGCCGGGCTGGATCGGGCGGCGCGGCGGGACCGGATCGCCGCGGCGCTGGCCGAGGCCGGGCTGGACGGGCTGGGCGGGCGACATCCGGCGACCCTGTCGGGCGGGCAGCGGGCGCGGGTGGCGCTGATGCGCATGCTGGCTGCGGATCCCCGGGCGGTGCTGATGGACGAACCCTTCGCCCGGCTGGACCGGCCGCTGGCCGCACGCCTGAGGGCGCTGGTCTTCGACCGCCTGCGGAGGCGTGGTGTGCCGGCGCTGATCGTGACCCATGATCCCGACGAGGCCGCCGAGGCGGGCGGGCCGATCCTGCATCTCCATCCGCCGGATGGGGAATTCTCCTGACATGATCGGTACTTGACCCCCCGTGGCGGGCGGGCGTATCGTGCCTGTCGCGTCGCCGGGGCAGGACCTGGCGGCGATCGTGGGGATTTGGGCCGGCCGGCTTGCGGACCACGTTAATCACGCCGCTAAAAGGTCGGGGGCCGCGCACCGAACCCTTCACGCGCAGACCCGGCCAGAGGCCGGGTTTTTTTGTGGGCCGAAGACCATGCGGGATACCGAAGACCGGACGGATGTCGACGCCGACTGTGGCGACGGATTGTGGAAGGCCACGGCTGCAGCGGCCGGAACGGAAGCCGCGGCAGAGCGCGGGCTTGCGACACGCGGGCTTGCGACACTGGCGGTACGCGCCGGGCTGGACCGCAGCCCCCATGGCGAGACCGCCGAGGCGCTGTTCCTGAATTCGGGCTATGTCTATGACGACGCCGCCCGCGCTGAGGCGCGGTTCCGCGGCGAAGAGCCGGGCTTCGTCTACAGCCGCTACGGCAACCCGACGGTGCGGACCTTCGAGGCCCGCCTGGCGGCGCTGGAAGGTGCCGAGGCCTGCCGGGCGACCGCGTCGGGCATGTCGGCGGTGTGGAATGTGCTGATCTGCCAGCTTCGCGCCGGCGACCATGTCGTGGCGGCCGAGGCGCTGTTCGGATCCTGCCAGTACATCCTGGCCGAACTGCTGCCGCGCTTCGGCATCACCACCAGCTTCGTGCGCGGTGCCGATCTCGACGCCTGGGCGGCGGCGGTGCGCCCCGAGACCAAGCTGTTCTTCCTGGAGACGCCGTCCAATCCGCAGCTGGAGCTGATCGACCTGGCGGCGGTGGCCGAGATCGCCCATGCCCATGGCGCGACGCTGGTGGTCGACAACGTCTTCGCGACCCCGATCCTGCAGAAGCCGATGGCGCTGGGCGCCGATGTGGTGGTCTATTCCGCCACCAAGCATATCGACGGCCAGGGCCGGGTGCTGGGCGGGGCGATCCTGGCCAGCGAGGCGTTCTGCGACGGGGCGCTGCGCGACTTCCTGCGCCATACCGGCCCGACCCTCAGCGCCTTCAACGCCTGGGTGCTGCTGAAGGGGCTGGAGACGCTGCCGCTCAGGGTGCGGGAACAGACCCGCAGCGCCACCACCCTCGCCCGCCGTTTCGAGGGCCATCCCGCCCTCAACCGGCTGGTCTATCCGGGGCTCGCCTCCCATCCCGGCCATGATCTGGCCCGGCGGCAGATGGCGGGCGGCGGCACGTTGCTGGCCTTCGATTTCAAGGGCGGCAAGGAAGCGGCCTTCCGCTTCCTGAACCGGCTGGAGATTGCCGACATCTCGAACAATCTGGGCGACGCAAAGACGCTGGCGACCCATCCCGCCACCACCACCCATCAGCGGCTGCCGGCCGAGGTGCGGGCGGCGGTGGGCATCGGCGACGGCCTGGTCCGGGTGTCGATCGGGCTTGAGGATGTCGAGGATCTGGCGGCCGATCTGGCGGCGGCACTCGACGCCGCCTGAGGCCATTGCTGCCCCTGAAACGGGTGTCGGGACACCCCGTCCCGACATCCTGGGGGCATCACCGCTTGCGCTCCGCCCTGGAAATCGGTTGCATGGGTCGCGATATTCCCTGTCCGGGCCCCTTCCGGGCCCGTCGATCCACGTTGCAGCAGGTAGGACCCATGGCGGCGGACCACGAATACAGCGCGACCACCCGCTCGATCATGGTGGCGGTGCGCCCGTTCTACGTCGACGACCAGTCCTCGCCCGAGGACGGGCAGTTCGTCTTCGCCTATCGCATCCGGATCGAGAACCACGGCGACGAGACGGTGCAGCTGCGTGCCCGCCATTGGCGGATCATCGACGGCCTGGGCCGGCTGCAGGAGGTTCGCGGTGCGGGTGTGGTCGGCGAACAGCCGGTGCTGGCGCCGGGCGAGAGCTTCGAATACACCAGCGGGGCGCCGCTCACCACGCCTTCGGGCATCATGGGCGGCAGCTACCAGATGGAGAGCGCCGGCGGCGAGACCTTCGAGGTCCAGATCCCGACCTTTTCGCTCGACAGCCCCCATGCGGCGCACACGATCAACTGATTCTGATCCCGGTTCTGCCGTGGCCCGCGCTTGCAGGTGCCTGCGCTGCGACCTATAGTCAGAGTTACGTCGAACACATCATCAGCAATCAATGGTTGATATGTGCTTCGGATCGTGGGCAGGATGATCCGCCGTATCGCGGCTCGCCGGCCCACACCATCGCGGCTCCGTCGCGATACGCTCTCCACCCCGGTGATCCATCGGTTGCGGGCTTGCGTAAACGAAACGGAATCCGCACACGGCCGGAAGCCCGATGCGCCGTCCCCCGCCGTTCGCGTGGGCCCGCTGCGCACCTGCCGGCCGCACCCTGGGAGTTGCACGTCAGATGACACGTGAAAACGTCGTGGCCGTGAAAATGGGAGGCCCGGCAGAGGTCGGCGCATCCGAGGCGCCGAAGGCCGCTGCCCCCGAAGGCCGCCCCAGCCGCGCCGAGGCGGAAGCCGCCGTGCGGACCCTGATCCGTTGGGCGGGCGACGACCCGGACCGCGAGGGCCTGCTGTCCACGCCCGACCGCGTGGTGCGGTCTTACGAGGAATTCTTCGCGGGCTATGTTCAGGATCCGGTCGAGATCCTGCAGCGGACCTTCGAAGAGACCGACGGCTATGACGAGGTCGTCGCCCTGCGTGGCATCCGGATCGAGAGCTATTGCGAGCATCACATGGTGCCGATCATCGGCGTCGCCCATGTGGCCTATCTGCCGCGCAGCCGCGTGGTGGGCATTTCCAAGCTCGCCCGCGTGGTGGAGGCCTTCTCGAAGCGCCTGCAGATCCAGGAGAAGCTGACCTCGCAGATCGCCAATGCGATCGAGGAAGTGCTGCAGCCCAAGGGCGTGGCCGTGGTGATCGAGGCCGAACACCAGTGCATGAGCACCCGCGGCGTTCACAAGCCGGGGGTCAGCATGGTGACCAGCCGCATGCTGGGCGAGTTCCGCCACAATCCGACGCTGCGCCGCGAATTTCTGACCCTGATCGGCAATCCGGCGGGCTTCTGACCGTCGCAGCTTCCGATCCAAAGCCGACAGATGAAGGCCCCCGCCGGTGCACACCGGCGGGGGCCTTCATGTTCGATCTGGCCGGACGCCCTCGTTCAGTGGGGTGCCCGTCGATCAGTGGGTGGAGGCGTCGAAGGGCACCACGACCACCCGGCTGGCGATGGGCTGCGTCGCCGTCGACGTGACCGTGATGTCTTTGTTGGCATCCAGCGCCAGGGTGTAGGCCGTGCCCGCGCCGAGTGGCACCATGACCAGGGTGTCGTTCACCTCCGATTTCATCAGCAGGGCCGTGTGCTGATAGCTGAGCCCCAGCGAGCTGACGATGACCAGTCCGCGGAAGCCCGCCGGCAGCTCGGTGTTGTTGACCACGACCGTCGGCGTGCCGGCCGGAAGAGTTACGCGGCGGTTGATGAAGCGATTGTCGATCGTGCTGTCGAACTGGACCGAGGTATTGAAGTCGATGCCTCCCAGTTCGACGATCGGTCCCTCCAGCGCCTGGATCGCGGCCGCATCCCACTGCCGGTCGAACCGGCCGCGGATCACTTTCTGGAGATTCCGGACCACGATTTCGAAACGATTGCGCCCCTGGATGTTGGCGGGGTCACCCGGCTCGTAGTCATAGATCCCTGACACAGGGGCCGTGAACGAGGCCGTCGAGCGAATTGTGGCCCGGATATCGAGCCCGGTCGGACGGACATGGGGGAGATGCTTGACCAGCAGACCGTGATGCTGGCCAACCTCAAGCTCGGCCTCGACCAGACAGTCGAAGACGCCGCCGGTGGCGGTAGCTGGCGCGAAGGCATAGTTCATCACCGGCGTGAAGACCGCGCCGGTCCCGCTGCCACCTGCCGTGACGGTCGGCGGACGCTGATACCCCTTGCCGGTGTCCAGGGTCGCCGCCCCCTGAAAGAGCGCCTGGTCCGACAGATTGATCTCCGTGATGCTGCCGCTGCCGTCCACGGCGATGGTCGCTGTCTGATGACTGGCAGGGCCGCCGCCGATGGAATCATTCGTGAAGCTGAGGGGCAGGGGGCCGGCCGTATAGCCCGTACCGCCATGGATGATGGTGAGGCTTGAAACCCTGGCATCCTGCTGCGGCAGGGTTGCATTCCACAGATGGTTGAGATGGGCGACATAGCCCTTGATCCGGATCTGGGTGTTGCGCGCCGTGCCGCGGATCAGATCGCTCTTGCCGGTGACGTCGCCGAGCCCGGTGGTGTTGTCGTTGGTGATGCGGATATCAGCCTTCAGGTTGTTGGCGTTCTGGAGCGTCAGCACGCCGCCGATCCGGCGCTTGTCGTCGATGAAGTTCGCATAGGTCGTGCCGTCGACATGGCCGTCATGGGCATTGTTGCCGACGTTCCTCAGCCAGACGTTCCGCAGGTCGCAGGAAGAGTCCATCTGCGAGGTGGTACCGTGGATCACGAAGCCGTATTTGCAGTCGGTCGCCATCAGTGTGTCGACCACCACCTGACGCAGGCCTCGTCCGTTGGACGAGGTTCCTTCGATAGTGCCGACGAAATCGCAATCGTCGATCAGAAGATTCTGAAGGATGATTTCGCTTTGCCCGAGCTGGATCGTGAAGGCCTTGCCGCCGCCATTCACGAAGATGTCGTTCAGCCCAGGAACCATGTTGTTGCGGAAGCGGCGGATCTGCAGATCACGCACCACGATCCGTTCGCCTGCCGAAACCTTCGAGGCAAGAGGAGCCGAGATCCCGAGCCCGTTGAACCCTGCACGGATCAGGATGTCGTTGCCATCCAACGTCCCGCCATGCCAGTAGACGTTCTGGGCATGCCGGATTGAAAGAATGCCGCCCAGATGTCCGATACCGCTCTTGGTCGTGGAAACCGGCTCGGTCGTGCGCGCATCCCAGTAGCCTTCGACCCAGACGGTCTCAGGGTCAGTGGCATTGACCGGCAGTGCCTTCAGGATGGCACCATAGGCGAAGACCACGGTCTTGGACCGTACAGAGATGGCCCGGCTCAGCCGGTAGGTTCCCGGCGGGATCAGGATCACCTTCCAGCCGTCGCCCCAGACTTCGGGATAGCTGCCGGTGGCCGAGGTCTTGCCCCAACCGGTTCCCGCGAAGCGTGCATCGAAAACTGCACGCAGGGCAGCGGTGTCGTCAGTCACGCTGTCGCCGGTGGCGCCGAAATCCCTGACATCGAGGTACTGGGCATTGAGCTTTTCGGCAAGAGTTCGCGCCACACTGGCGGCCGTGCTGGCGCGGTCATACCTTTTGGCCAGGTCTGCATCGGGCGTGCCGGTGACGAAGCTGCCGAAAGCGATATAGAGGTCATCCTGAATATCGGATTGCGGATACTGGTAGATCACGTCCGAGGCGTCGGTGCTCATGTCTGATGATCCATCGGATGAGGAGGGGCCGACCATCTGTTGCCGGTGCAGCCAGTCCATCCGAAAGTGCCGGCCTGACCCAGGTCTCAGCTGTTGCCACCTTGGGGCAACACCTCCCCCATGGACAGCCGCGACGCTTTCCCCGATCATCGCGGGCGGCGCCGCATGCCCGATCGGGGGTGCGGCTTGGGTTCCGTGCGCCTGATCAGGGGCGCCGCACTGCTCGGGGGTCCGCGGCCGTGATCGACGTCAAGCCGGTGCTGTTCATCATCGGCGTGCTGCTGGCACTGCTGGGCGCCACCATGCTGGTCCCGGCGGCCTTCGATGCCGTGGCGGCCAGTCCCGACTGGTCGGTCTTCGTGGTGTCGTCGCTGGTGACCATCTTCGCCGGCGTCAGCCTGGTGCTGACCACGCGCACCGCGCATCCCACCTCGCTCAGCCTGCGCCACGCCTTCCTGACCACCACGCTTTCCTGGCTGTCGGTGGCGGCCTTCGCGGCGCTGCCGCTGCTGTTCGCATCGCCCCATATCACCTATGCGGGTGCGTTCTTCGAATCCATGTCGGGGCTGACCACCACCGGATCGACGGTGCTGTCGGGCCTGGACACCGCTCCGCCCGGGGTGCTGATCTGGCGCGGCATGCTGCACTGGCTGGGCGGCATCGGCATCATCGTCACCTCGGTCGCGATCATGCCCATGCTCCGCATCGGCGGCATGCAGCTGTTCCGGACCGAAAGCTCGGACAATTCCGAAAAGATCGTGCCGCGGGCCGCCCAGCTGGCGGCGGCCTTCGGCCGGGTCTATGTGGTGATGACGCTGGCCTGCATGGCGCTGCTCTGGGCGGCAGGCATGACCGGGTTCGAGGCGCTGGTCCATGCCATGGCGACCGTCTCCACCGGCGGCTTCTCCACCTCCGACGCCTCGATCGGCCATTTCGACAGCCCGCTGATCGAGATGATCATCGTGGTGTTCATGATCGGCGGCGCCCTGCCCTTCGTGCTCTATATCCGGGTGCTCGGCCAGGATCGCGATGCGCTGTGGCGCGACACCCAGGTCCGGGCCTTCTTCCTCGCCATTCTGGTCTGGACCGTGACGCTCAGCCTGTGGCTGGTGCTGCATGAACATGTGGCACCCCTGCAGGCGCTGCGCGTGTCGCTGTTCAATGTGGTCTCGGTCATCACCACCACGGGCTTTGCCACGGCCGATTACAATCTGTGGGGCACGTTCCCCTTCGCGGTGTTTTTCTGGCTGATCCTGGTCGGCGGCTGCACCGGCTCCACCTCGGGCGGCATCAAGGTCTTCCGCTTCGTGATCCTGGTGACGGCGGCCCGGCGCCATCTCCGCCAGCTGGTCCACCCGAATGCGGTGATCGTGCCCACCTACAACCGCAGGCCGGTGCCCGAAGCCATTCTGCTGTCGGTGTTGAGCTTCACCACCGTCTTCTTCGCGGTCTTCGTGGTGCTGTCGATCGTGGTGGCGCTGCTGGGGGTGGACTTCATCACCGCCGCTACCGCGGTGTCCCAGGCGCTGGCCAATGTCGGCCCCGGGCTTGGGCCGATCATCGGCCCGGCCGGCAATTATGCCACCATGACCGACCCGGTGCTGACGGTTCTGGCCTTCGCCATGCTGCTCGGCCGGCTGGAGCTGTTCACCGTGCTGGTCCTGTTCACCCGCGCCTACTGGCGGGGGTGACCCTGCCGCCTCCGTTGCACCGAAGCCCGGACCTGTTTACGGTTTGAGAAACCGGAACGGTCTTCGCAGGTGCACATCTCGCCGGGATGGCCGCTCTCTCGTCTGCCAGCTTCCTTCTCTGTCAGCCTCCCTCCCTGAAGGTCGCCGTCTGCCATGGACGCCTCGATTGACCTCGCCGGCCGGATCGGTCCGGCGGCCGACCCGGCGGTACCGGATGCCGAAGCTGCGGCCCTGATCGCCGCCCTGCCGACGGCTGCCGCCCGGCGCGATGCGCTGCTGGCGCGGCTGATCGCCTTCGATACCACCAGCCGCTACAGCAACCTGCCGCTGATCGCCTTCGTCGAAAGCTGGCTGGATCTCTATGGGGTGCGGCACGAGCGCATCCCCTCGGCCGACGGCACCAAGGCGAATATCTTCGCGACCCTCGGCCCCGACGGCCGGGGCGGCGTCATGCTGGCCGGCCATACCGACGTGGTGCCTGTGGACGGCCAGCCCTGGACGACCAACCCGTTCCGGCTGACCGAACGCGGCGGGCTGATGCTGGGGCGCGGCACCTGCGACATGAAGGGCTTCATCGCCTGCGTGCTGGCCAAGCTGCCCGACTGGGCGGCCCTGCCGCTGACCGACCCGGTGCATTTCGCCTTCACCTACGACGAAGAGGTCGCCTGCATGGGCGCCCCCGACCTTGCCCGCCACATCCGGGGCCTTGCCGCCCGGCCGCGGCTGGCGGTGGTTGGGGAGCCGACCTCGATGCGGGTGGTGACGGCACATAAGGGCGTCTGCCTGTGCCGCACCCGGGTGACCGGGGTGGAGGCGCACAGTTCGCAGCCGCATCTGGGTGCCAATGCGATTTCGGCCGCGGCCCGCATCACCGGCTTCCTTGAGGAGCTGGAGGCCGAATATGCCGGGATCGGCCAGCCCGACAGCGGTTTCGAGCCGCCCTATACCACCGTCACCGCGGTGATGGTGCGGGGCGGCACCGCCGTCAACATCATCCCCCGCGATGCCGAACTGGACTGGTCGGCCCGGCTGATGCCCGGTCATTCGATCGACGACATCGTCCGTCGCCTGGATGCACGGGTGGAGACCGAGGTGCTGCCGCGGCTGAAGGCGGTGTCGGACGAGGCCGGCGTGACCACGGTGGTGGACGTGAATGTCGAGCCGCTGACGCCCGAGGCCGACAGCCCGGCCGAGGCGATGGCGCTGGCGCTGACCGGCAGCAACAGCACCCATGTGGTGGCCTTCGCCACCGAGGCCGGCATTTTCCAGCGCGCCGGCGTGCCGGTGGTGGTCTGCGGGCCGGGCAGCATCGACCAGGCCCATCGGGCGGACGAATTCGTCGCCCGCGAGCAGCTGGACCAGTGCATCACCTTCCTGGACAAGCTGGACGGCTGGCTGGTCGACGGGCTGGACAGGCGCCTTGCGGCGCGGATTGCATGACGATCCGGACGGCGGAGACCATGCGACGGGGAGAGACCATGGCGGGAGACGACCGATGACCGACATCACCGACCGGCCCGCCCAGGCGGGCGAGGACAAGGGCTGGATCTTTCACTTCGCCGAGGCGGCACGCTGGGCGGCGGCCAATCCGGGCGCCTATCGGGGCGGCCGGCTGTGCGAGACCGACGGCTTCATCCACTGTTCCACCGCCGGCCAGCTGGCCGAAACCGCCCGGCTGCATCTGAAGGGTCGTGACGACCTGCTGCTGCTGACGATCGACATCCGCCGGCTGGGCGCGCTGCTGCGCTGGGAACCGTCCCGCGGGGGGCAGCTGTTCCCGCATATCTACGGGCCGCTGCCGTCGGTGGCGGTGGTGCGCACCGACCCGCTGCCGCTGGGGCCCGACGGGTTGCACATCTTCCCCGCCCATGCCGGGGCCGGCGGAGCCGGGGCATGAGCGATGCCTGGGGGCGGCTTGCGCCGCTCGTCTACCGCCTGGATCCGGAACGTGCCCACGGCCTGTCGCTGTTCGGCCTGACCAGCGGCCTGGCCCGGCTGGCGGTGCCGCCGCACCCGGCCCGGCCGGTGCCGGCGCTCGGCCGCCGGCTCTGGGGGCTGGATTTCGCCCATCCGCTGGGCCTGGCCGCCGGCTACGACAAGAACGCGGTCGCCGTGGATGCGCTGTTCGGCTATGGCTTCGCCTTCATCGAGATCGGCGGCGTGACGCCCAGGCCCCAGCCGGGCAACGACCGGCCGCGGCTGTTCCGGCTGACCGAGGACCGGGCGGTGATCAACCGCATGGGCTTCAACAATGACGGGCTGGACGTGGTGGCCGGCCGGCTGGCCGCCCGCGCCCCGCACCGGCGGGCGACCGGCCCGGTCTTCGCCAATCTGGGCAAGAACAAGACCAGCGAGGATGCGCTGGCCGATTATACCGCAGGGCTCGCTAAGCTGGGGCCGCTGGTCGACGCGGTGGTGGTGAACGTCTCGTCGCCCAACACGCCGGGGCTGCGCGACCTGCAGGGGCGGGCGTATCTCTCGGGCCTGCTCGGCGGCCTGAAGGCGGCGCGTGACCAGGGGGTCGCCGGCACGGCGCGGCCGCCGATCCTGGTCAAGATCGCCCCCGATCTGGACGAGGCGGGCCTGGCCGACACGGTGGATGCCGCCCGCGATGCCGGGATCGACGGCATGGTGGTCGCCAACACCACCATCGCCCGGCCGGACACGCTGCAAAGCCCCCATCGCGGCCAGACCGGCGGCCTGTCGGGGCGGCCGCTGAAGGCCCGGGCCCTGGCGCTGACCCGCGAGGTGTTCCGGGCGCTGGACGGCACCATGCCGATCATCGGCGTCGGCGGGATCGAGACCGCCGACGATGCCTGGGACCGGCTTGCGGCCGGCGCCGACCTGCTCCAGCTCTATTCGGCGCTGGTCTATGAGGGGCCGGGGCTGGTCGGGCGGATCGTCGAAGGCCTGAACCGGCGCATCGCCGCCGAGGGGGTAAGGGATGTTGGGGAGATCGTCGGCCGGGCGGCGTGAACCACGGATCGCCCCCGAAGACCTGGTCGAGGACGATGTCCTGGGGGATGTCGATGCCGTCGACGTAACCGGCCGGCCGGTGCCGCCGCCGGTGGAGCCCTTCGCGCTCGACCGGCGCGACCGGCTGTACATGGCCGGCTATGCCGCCGTGGGTCTGCTGCCGGCCGCCCTGATCCCCGCCGAAGGCGTGCTGTTCCGGCTGATCGTCTGGGCGGCGGCCTCGGGCGGCCTGGCGCTGGCCCATCTGGTCGTCGCCCTGCTGTCCAGGCTTGCGGTCGAAAAGCGGGAGCGGATGCAGCTGGCTATCGACCTTCGCGCCCTGTCGGACCGGGTCGCCCGGATCGAGAGCGGGGGCCAGTCGGGTGATCTGGTCGACGAGCTGCGCAGCCTGCAGCGCCTGCTGCCCGAACTGGCCCGCAACCGGCGCGAGCCGGCGACGGGGCCCGCCCGCGCCACCGCGACCGCCCGGGCCACGGCCCAGGCCGGCCCTGCCGACACGCGTCCGCCGCCGCCGATGCCGCCGCTCGACCCCGAAGCGGTGCTGGATGCCGCGGTCGGTGCCGGGGCGATCGACGTGATGGTGACCTCCATCGTCCGCCTGCCCAGCCGGCGCCCGGCGCTGGTCGAGGCCCGCGCCGTGGTCCACGGCCCCGACGGCCGCGTGATCGGCCTGGATGTGGTGGAGGACCGGGCCAAGGTGCCGGGGCTGGCCCAGCGGCTGGACAACCATCTTCTGCTGCGCGCACTGCGCGTCGGCCGCCGGCCCAGGGCGGGGGAGCCGAACCTGCCGGTGGTGGCCTATGTCACCGGCCACGGCCTGGCCGACCCGCTGGTGCACGAGGATCTCGCCGATTATCTGGCCGAGGATGCGGGCGTGCCGTCCTCGGTGATCGTCGCCGCCCCGGCCACCACCTGGATGGCGCTCGGCGATCCGCAGATCGAGGCGCTGCAGCGGCTGACACGGCTGGGCTGCCGCTTCCTGGCCGACGGGGTCGACCCCAAGCGGATGAGCACCGATATCCTCGCCCGCGGCCGGCTGCTCGCCTATGTGAAGATCCCGGCCGCGGTGGCGCTGGCCGGCGCCCGCACGCCCGACGGGGCGGCCGCCTTCCGCGACCTGCTGCGCGAACTGCGTGCCCGCAGCATCCGGGTGGTGGTCGACCATATCGACGACGAGCAGCGGCTGATCGACCTCTTGGACCTTGGCATCGAATACGGTGCGGGCTATCTGTTCGGCGAACCGCGGCGCCTCGGCTGACCCGCCCGCCCTCTCCCTCCCCCCCCCGCCCTCTCCCTCCCCGCTGCCCAGAACGGATCCGCCTCTCCGATGTCCATGACCGTATATGATGGCGTCGCCGCCATCGCGCCCGCCCATGACGGTTTCATCCTCGACCTCTGGGGTGTGATCCATGACGGCCGCCAGCTCTATCCCGGCGCCGTCGACTGCCTGACCCGGCTGCGCGAAACCGGCCGGCGGATCGTGTTCCTGACCAATGCGCCCCGGCGGGCCTCGCGGGTGATCGAGCAGCTGGACCGTTTCGGCGTCGATCGCGGCCTCTATGACGGGGTGGTGTCGTCGGGCGAAACCGCGCGCGATGCCGCAGCCGCCATGCTGGCGGCGGGGGAGATCGGCCGGCGGGTGCTGCATCTGGGCCCGCCGCGCGATGCCGGCCTGCTCGACGACCTGCCCTTCGTCGACGTCGACGATGCCGCCGGGGCCGATCTGGTGCTCAACACCGGCTTCGACGACGAGGATCCGCGGCTGGAACCGCTGATGCCGGCGCTGGAAGCGGCGGCCGCCCGCGGTCTGCCGATGATCTGCGCCAATCCGGACATGGTGATCGTGCGCATCGACGGCTCGCGGTTTCCCTGCGCGGGCGTGATGGCCGAGGCCTATGAGCGGCTCGGCGGCAAGGTCATCTCGTTCGGCAAGCCCTATGCCTCGGTCTACGAGCGCTGCCTGACCATTCTGGACCTGCCGCGCGAGCGGGTCGCCGCCGTCGGCGACGGCCCCCATACCGATATCCAGGGGGCCACCGGCTTCGGCATCCCGGGCTATTTCATCGCCGGCGGCATCATGGCCGAGAAGCTGGGCCTGGCCCATGGCGACCTGCCCGACGCAGACCGGGCCGAACGGGTCTGCGCCGAAGAGGGCTTCATGCCCACCGCCATGCTGCCGGCCTTCGTCTGGGCGCGCTGACGGATGCCGTAGCCCGTGGGCAGCCGCGCCACGACGACGCACCGTCTCGCGATCGACGCCATCCTGATATAGGGTGATGTGCATCACATCCGCGGCGACCGGACCGGAGCGGCCACCCACATGACCATCCGAAATCTCGACGCGATCTTCGACCCCAAGGCGGTGGCCGTGATCGGCGCCAGCACCCGGCCGGGCAGCGTGGGGCGCATGGTGATGCGCAACCTGCTGGATGGCGGTTTCGCCGGCCCGATCATGCCGGTCAACCCGCGCTACAATTCGGTCGAAGGCGTGCTGGCCTATCGCACCATCGCCGATCTGCCGGTGACGCCCGATCTGGCGCTGATCTGCACCCCGCCCGAACAGGTGCCGGAGATGGTTCGCCAGGCGGGCCAGCGCGGCGTGCGTGCCGCGGTGCTGATCGGGGCCGGGCTGGGGCGGACCTATACCGCAGGCGGCGCCTCGCTCGCCCAGGCGGCGGTAGAGGCGGCGCGGCCGACGGGGCTGCGCCTGGTGGGCCCCAACACGCTGGGGCTGGTGGTGCCGAAAGTGGGCCTGAACGCCAGCTTCGCGCCCGCCCGGGTGCCGCGCGGGCGCATCGCCTTCCTGACCCAGTCGGGCGCGATCGGCACCGCGGTCATGGATCATGCCGTCGCCCACGGCATCGGCTTTTCGGCCATGATCAGCCTGGGCGACTGCCGCGATGTCGGTTTCGCCGACGTGATCGACTATCTGGCCGGCGACCCCGCCACCCGTGCGATCCTGCTTTATGTCGAAGCGATCGATTCCGCCCGCCGCTTCCTGTCGGCGGCGCGGGCGGCGGCGCGCAACAAGCCGGTGCTGGCGATTAAATCCGGCCGGGTACCGGCAGGGGCCCGCGCGGCCTTCACCCATTCCGGCGCCGCGACCGGCGAGGACGAGGTCTACGAGGCGGCGCTGCGCCGCGCCGGCATTCTGCGCGTGGGCGAGATCGACGAGCTGTTCGACGCGGTCGAGACCCTGCACCGGCTGCAGCCGCCGCGCGGCGACCGGCTGGCCATCCTGTCCAATGGCGGCGGGCCGGGGGTGATGGCGGTCGACAGCCTGATCGCCGCCGGCGGCAGCCTGGCGGAGTTGGCACCCGAAACCGTGGCGAAGCTCGACGGCGTGCTGCCGGGGGTGTGGTCGGGCGGCAATCCGGTCGATATCGGCGGCGATTCCGATGCCGGGCGCTATGCCGAGGCGCTGGACATCCTGCTGGAGGACAAGGGGGCCGATGCGGTCCTGGTGCTGCATGCGCCGACCGGCGTTGCCGACGGCGCCGATGTTGCCCGGGTGGTGACCAAGGCGGCGGAGCGCACCCGCCGGCCGATCCTGACCAGCTGGCTGGGCGGGCAGGGCGCGGCCCCGGCCCGCCGGGTGCTGAACGAGGCCGGCATCGCCACCTATGACACGCCCCATCACGCCGTGCGCGGCTTCATGCACCGGGTCGGCTATCGCCGGATCCAGGACATGCTGATGGAGACCCCGTCCTCGGTGCCCGAGACCTTCACGCCGGATGTCGCGGCCGCCCGGGCGGTGATCGCCGGCGCGCGTGCCGAAGGCCGCAGCCGGCTGACCGAGATCGAGGCCGGCCGGATCCTCGGCGCCTATGGCATCGCGACCATCGAGACCCGCCTTGCGGCCGATGCCGAGGCGGCGGTGGCCGCCGCCGCGGCGCTGGGCTTCCCGGCGGTGCTGAAGGTCGCCTCCAGCGGCATCACCCACAAGAGCGAGGTGGGTGGTGTGGTGGTCGACCTGCAGAATGCCGACGAGGTGCGCGGTGCCGCCGCCAGCCTGGCCGAGCGGCTGCGCACCCGCGCGCCCGGCGCGCCGCTGGACGGTTTTCTGGTGCAGCGGATGATCCGCCGGCCGCGGGCGCACGAGCTGCGGATCGCGGTGATCCACGACCCCGTCTTCGGCCCGGTGATCAGTTTCGGCCAGGGCGGTACCGCCGAGGAACTGGTCGACGACCGGGCCCTGGCCCTGCCGCCGCTGAACACCGTGCTGGCGCGCGAGCTGATGATGCGCACCCGGGTGCACAAGCTGCTGCTGGGCTATCGCGACCGGCCGGCGGCGGATCTGGACGAGATTTCGGGCGTGCTGATCCGCGTGGCACAGATGGTGGTCGACCTGCCCGAGATGCGCAGCCTGGACGTCAACCCGCTGATCGCCGACGACATGGGCGTGCTGGTGCTGGATGCCCATGTCGAGGTCTTCCCCGGCGGCGGCGCCCGCAACCCGCTGGCCATCCGGCCCTATCCGCTGGATCTGGTGGAAACGGTGACGATGGCCGACGGCCGCCATGCGGTGCTGCGCCCGATCCGGCCCGAGGACGAGCCGGGCCATCAGGATTTCGTCCGCCATCTGACGCCCGAGGACATCCGCTACCGCTTCTTCGGCGTGGTGCGCGAGTTCAGCCATACCGAAATGGCCCGCTTCACCCAGATCGATTACGACCGCGAGATGGCCTTCATCGCCCGCACCCGCTTCGACGGCGGCGACATCCCGCCGGTGAAGCCCGGCGTGCTGCCCGACGAGACCGGGGCCGAGACGGTGGGCGTGGTGCGGGTGGTGTTCGATCCGGATGCGGTGGATGCCGAATTCGCCGTGGTGGTGCGATCGGACCTGAAGGGCCGCGGCCTGGGCATCCGGCTGATGAACAAGGTGATCGCCTATTGCCGGGCCCGCGGCATCCACCGGATCGTGGGGCAGGTGCTGCGCGACAACCGGCCGATGCGCAAGCTGATGGTGACGCTGGGCTTCACCGTGCGCGATTCGCTGGAAGACGACGTGGTCGAAGTGGTGCTGGACCTGCGCAAGACCGCAGAGAGCCCCGCGCCGCCGGTATCGCGCTGAACCGGTGGCGCGCCGGCCGGTCCTGCTGCCGCGCGGGCGGCTGATCGCCCATCGCGGCGGGGGCGCCCATGCGCCCGAGAACACGCTTCAGGCCCTGGCCGGCGTGCCGATGCTCGGCACCGACTGGGCCGAGGTGGATGTGCGGCTGACCGGCTGCGGCACGCCGGTGCTGCTGCATGATCCGGATCTGGATGCCACCACCAGCGGCCGCGGGCCGCTCGCGGCCGTGGCGGCGGCAGACCTTGCCCGCATGGATGCGGCGCTCTGGTTCGGGGCAGGGGCGGTGGCAGAGCCGCCGGCCACCCTGGCCCGCGCCCTGGCGCTGGCCGCCCGGATCGGGCTTGGTCTCAATCTGGAACTGAAGCCGCCGGCGGAGGCGGGGGAAGACGCGGCACTCGGGCTGGTGACCGCCGTGGCGCGCGCGATCGAGGCCGCGCCTTTGCCCCCCGGCCGGCTGGTGGTGACCTCGACCTCGGCGGCGGTGATGAGCCTGGCCGCGCGCCTGTTGCCGACCCTGCCGGTCGGGCCGGTGCTGCGCAGGCCGGCCGATGCCGCCGCGATGGCCGGGGTGATCGCTAAGGCGGATCTGGTGGTGGTGAACGCCCGCCGCTTCGGTCCGCGCGCGATCAGGGCGCTCCGCAGCCGCGCCGATCCGCCGCTGGTGCTGGTCTATGGCACCGACAGCCGCCGCCGCCTGCGCCGGCTGATCCGCGCCGGCGCCGCCGCCGCGATCGTCGACGCCCCCGACCGCATCCTGGGCGCCCCGCTGCCCACCCCGCTTCTGCCGGTCTGGCTGCGCCGGCTGCGGAACCGGTGGTCGGGGAAAGGTTGAGGACCAGGGGGCTGCCGTCAGGCGGTGTTGTTTCCGTCAGACCGCGGGAGACCCGCTTCATCGTACAGAAAATCCTGACTGCGGGCCGCGGTCGGTCCCACTGTCGCTTTTGCTGAAGCTGCGACGCGAAGTTTCTGGAGCAGGGTGCGGCGCGACCGGGTTGTGGCGGTGCCTGCCTCATCATCTTTGTTCAGTGTCGGAAAGGGCATGCGGTGCCTCTGCGTCGAGCCGCTGCGGATATGATCCTGTCGGATATAAGAACATGGCAGGGGGAGGGACGACAGAGCCTTATGCCTTACGGCACCCCGTTGCTGTGCCCCTGGCGCAACACGCCCCCCAGGCGGAGCATGGCGGCCTCGATCTCGTGGGCGGCGAGGGAGGCGTAGCCCAGCAGCCAGCCGGGGCGGGCGCCGGGGCCGATATGCAGGCGGCCCAGGCCCGGCAGCACAAGCCCGGCCGTGGCAGCGCGGGCGATGGTATCGGCCTCCGACCAGCCGGGTTGCAGAAGACATGGGATCTGCAGGCCGCCGGGCGGGCGGGCGGCGGTGGCGATGCCGTCCAGATGCCGGGCGATGGCATCGAGCATCACCTGCCGGCGGCCGGCATAGAGTTTGCGCATGGCCCGGATATGGGCGTTGTAATGCCCGTCGGCCATGAAGCGGGCGAGGGTGAGCTGCTGCAGCTGCGGCGTGTGGCCGTCGATGATGCTGCGGGCGCGGGTGAACGCTTCGACCAGCGTCGGGGGCAGGGCCATATAGCCGAGCCGCAGCCCGGGATAGAGCGTCTTGGCGAAGGTGCCGATATAGATCGTCCGCCGGTCGCGGTCCAGGCCCTGGACGCAGGCGGTCGGCAGGCCGTCATAGTGGAACTCGCTGTCGTAATCGTCTTCGATGATCCAGCCCCCGGTCTCTGCGGCCCAGGCGATCAGGTCGATCCGGCGGTCCAGCGACAGCGTGGCGCCGGTCGGATACTGGTGTGACGGCGTGACATAGACGCAGGCCGCACCGCTCTGATCGGCCCTGACCAGATCGGTCCGGATGCCCCGGGCATCGACCGGGATCGGTACGATCCGCGCCTCGGCCGCCTCGAAGGCCTTGCGGGCGCCGAAATAGCCGGGATTTTCCATCAGGATCGGCCCGCCGGCATCGACCAGAAGCTGGGCGCAGAGATAGAGCGCCTGACGGGTGCTGCTCAGCACCAGGATCTGATCCGCGGCCACCCCTGCGCCGCGCTCCAGGGTGAGATAGGCGGCGATCGCCTCGCGCAGGGCTTCGGCCCCCTGCGGGTCGCCATGCAGCAGAATGCCGTCGCGATGGTCGCGGATCACCCGGCGTTGCAGACGTTCCCAGATCTCGGTCGGGAAGGTGCAGGTCTCGGGCAAACCGGTCACGAAGGGGCGGACCGCGCGCTGGTCGGCGATGCCGCCGCTGTCCAGCACCATCCGGCCGCGCCGGCTCAACCCCTGTCCGCCGGCCGGGTCGTGGCGCGCCTCCGCCTGCCGGCGGAGCCGGCGGCGGGCAACCCCTTCCAGATCCGTGCCCAGGGTGGGGGAGACATAGCTGCCCGAGCCTTCGCGCCGGATGATGAAGCCGTCGCGGTGCAGCTGGACATAGGCGTTTTCCACCGTGTCGCGGGCGATGCCGAGCGAAGCCGCCAGCCGGCGACTGGCCGGCAGCTTCATGCCCGGGGCCAGCGCGCCGTCGAGGATCAACCCGCTCAACGCCCGCTGGATGCGCTGATGCAGGTCGAGGCGCTGCATCTCGGCATCAGCCAGCCGAATCTTCAGCGTGTCGAGTTCGAAGGTCTTCAGGGCGTGCGGCTTCACTGACGGGGGAGGGCGAAACCCGGACATTCTATGCAGCCGCCGCGATCGGCGCCATGGGCATGCACGTCCGCGGCGGTCTGGCAAAGTGGTCTGGTCATCCTGCGGAAAGTGTCCGGGCTCAACCAGCCATTGGCGCGCTATCACGTGGCGCGCCGCCCGGGAGCGGGCGGTCCCCTCGCTACGGAGGATCCCCGACGCCATGCGCTCATCCGCTCAACCGCGCGCCATCGGCCCCACCGACCTTATCCATCCGGTCGTGGCCGGCCTCGTCTCGGTCATCGTCAATTACGGCGGGACCTTCATCCTGGTTTTCCAGGCGGCCCGTGTGGCCGGGCTCGACCCGGCGCTGACGGCGTCCTGGGTGTGGTCGGTGTCGATCGGCGTCGGCATCACCGGGCTTCTGCTCAGCTGGCGGTTCCGCGCCCCGATCATCACCGCCTGGTCGACGCCCGCCGCCGCCTTTCTGGTGGTGGCGTTGCAGACCACACCCTATGCCGAGGCGATCGGGGCCTATCTGATCTCGGCCGCGGGCTTCGTGGTGCTCGGCCTTTCGGGCTGTTTCGACCGGGTGATCCGGCTGATCCCGCCGGGGGTGGCGGCCGGCCTGCTTGCCGGCATCCTGCTTCAGTTCGGCATCGGCGCCTTCGGCGGCATGAGCATCGATCCGCTGCTCGCCGGGTTGCTGATCCTGGCCTATGTGACCATCAAGCGCTTCACCGCCCGCTATGCGGTGGTGGGCATCCTGGTGCTGGGGCTGGGCTTCCTGCTGATCCAGGGGCGGGTGGATCTGGAGGGGCTGGAGCTTGCGGTCGCAGCCCCCGTCTTCACCCTGCCGGCATTTTCGCTCAACGCCCTGCTGTCGGTGGCCCTGCCGCTGTTCCTGATCACGCTGACCGGGCAGTACATGCCGGGGATGCTGGTGCTGCGCAATGACGGCTACAAGACCAGCGCCAGCCCGATCGTGACCGTCACCGGGCTCGGCTCTCTGCTGATGGCGCCCTTCGGCTCCCACGCCTTCAATCTGGCGGCGATCACGGCGGCGATCTGCACCGGGCCCGAGGCACACGAG
Organism: Tistrella sp.; assembly: GCF_002684955.1. NCBI lineage: Bacteria > Pseudomonadati > Pseudomonadota > Alphaproteobacteria > Geminicoccales > Geminicoccaceae > Tistrella > Tistrella sp. The sequence goes on from NZ_NYWI01000030.1 coordinate 99,154, forward strand.
GACCCGTCGAAGCGCTGGATCGCCGGCATCGCGGCGGGGGTCGCCTATATCCTGGTCGGCGTTTTCGGCGTGACTCTGGCCGCCGTCTTCATGGCCCTGCCCGCAACCTTCATCACCACACTCGCCGGACTTGCCCTGCTGGGCACGATCGGCGGCAGCCTGGCCTCGGCGCTCGCCGAACCGGCCGGCCGCGAGGCGGCGCTGATCACCTTCCTGGCGGCCGCCGCCAACATCACCATGCTCGGCATCGGCGGCGCGTTCTGGGGCCTGCTGATCGGTCTTCTGGCGCATCTGGCGCTCTGCCGCCGCAGCCCGTCGGCGCGGCCGGTCGCCGCCCGGCCCTCGCGGGAAGGAGCCGCCCGGTGATCCATCCCGACACCGCCCCCGCGAGCGACACCACCCCAGCGACCGGCGCCGCCACCGACACCGGCACCGCCTGTCTGATGCAGACCTATGCCCGCCTGCCCGTCGCCTTCGTGCGCGGCCGGGGCATGCAGCTTCAGGACGAGGCGGGCATCGACTATCTCGACGCCATTTCGGGTGTCGCGGTCACCGGTCTCGGCCATGCCCATCCCGAGATCACCGCGGCGATCGCCGGGCAGGCGGCCGAGCTGCTGCACACCTCGAACCTGTTCCGCATCCCCTGGCAGGAGGAACTGGGCCGCCGGCTCTGCGCCCTGTCGGGGATGACCCGGGCCTTCTTCTGCAATTCCGGCGCCGAGGCGAACGAAGCCGCGCTGAAACTCGCCCGGCTGCATGCCGCGGCGATGCGGGTGGCCGCCCCGCAGGTGGTGGTGATGGACGGCGCCTTCCACGGCCGCACCCTCGCCACCCTGGCGGCGACCGGCAATCCGGCGGTACAGCGGGGGTTCGAGCCGCTGATGCCGGGCTTCCTGCGCGTGCCCTATGACGATATCGATGCCGTCCGCAGGCTTGCCGACGAACAGCCCGGCATCGTCGCGGTGCTGCTGGAGCCGGTGCAGGGGGAGGGCGGGGTGCACCCGGCCTCTTCCGGCTATCTGAGGGCGCTGCGCGCCCTTGCCGACCGGCACGGCTGGCTGCTGATGATCGACGAGGTCCAGACCGGCATGGGCCGCACGGGCACCTGGTTCGGCCATCAGCATGCCGGCGTCGCCCCCGATGTGATCACGCTGGCGAAGGGGTTGGGCAACGGGGTTGCGATCGGTGCCTGCCTGGCCCGTGGCCCGGCGGCGGCGCTGTTCTCCCCCGGTCATCATGCCTCCACCTTCGGCGGCAACCCGCTGGCCTGCCGGGTGGGCTGCACCGTGATCGACGTCATGGCCCGCGACCGGCTGCCCGAGCGGGCGGCGATGCTGGGCGCGCGACTGCTCGCCGGGTTGAGGCGGGCGCTTGCCGGGCATCCGCGGGTGGTCGCCATCCGTGGGATCGGCCTGATGGCCGGTGTCGAACTGGATCGCCCCTGCGGCGATCTGGTCGGCCGGGCGCTGCTGGAGGAACGGCTGCTGATCACCGTCACCCGCGCCAACACCATCCGCCTGCTGCCGCCGCTGATCGCCGGCACGGCGGAGATCGACGAGGTGGTCACCCGCCTGGCCCGCCTGCTGGCCACCCTCGACTGACCCCGCCTCTTCCGGACAGATGGGAGCCTGCCGCCATGTATGATCCGTCCATCCGCCTTGCCGATGTCGATCCCGAGCTTGCCCGGGCGATCGCATCCGAGGAAGACCGCCAGGAAGATCATGTCGAGCTGATCGCCTCGGAGAATTATGCAAGCCCGCTGGTGATGGCGGTGCAGAACTCGGTCTTCACCAACAAATATGCCGAAGGCTATCCCGGCCGGCGCTTCTACAGCGGCTGCGCGCATGTCGATGTCGCCGAGCGGCTGGCGATCGACCGGGCGAAAGCCCTGTTCGACTGCGACTATGCCAATGTCCAGCCCCATGCCGGTGCCCAGGCGAGTGCTGCCATCTTCCTGGCGCTGGTCCGGCCCGGAGACACGGTCATGGGCATGAACCTGTCCGAGGGCGGCCATCTGACCCATGGCAACCCGGCCAACTTCTCGGGCCGGCACTACCGGATCGTGCCCTATGGGCTCAATCCCGAAACCGGGCTGATCGATTATGACGACATGGCCCGCATCGCCCGCGAGACCCGGCCGCGGATGCTGATCGGCGGCTTTTCGGCCTATTCCCGGCGCAAGGACTGGGCCCGCATGCGGGCGATCGCCGACGAGGTGGGGGCGATCTTCTGGGTCGACATGGCCCATGTGGCGGGCCTGGTGGCGGCGGGCGAATCCCCCGACCCCCTGCCGCATGCCCATGTGGTGACCAGCACCACCCACAAGACCCTGCGCGGCCCCCGCGGCGGGTTGATCCTGGCCAAGGGGCAGGGGGAGGAATTCTACCGCAAGCTCGACGGCGCGGTCTTCCCCGGCATCCAGGGCGGGCCGGCCATGCATGTGATCGCGGCGAAGGCGGTCGCGTTCAGAGAGGCGCTCTCGCCCGGGTTCCGGACCTATCAGAAACAGGTTCTGGCCAATGCGCGGGCGATGGCCCGGGTGATCATGGATCGCGGCTACCGGATCGTCTCGGGCGGGACCGACAATCACATGATGCTGATCGATCTCTCCGATCGCGCCTTCACCGGCCGTGATGCCGATGCGGCGCTGGCCGATGCCTGGATCACCGCCAACAAGAACGCGGTGCCGGGCGATCCGCGCTCCCCCTTCGTGACCTCGGGCCTGCGCATCGGCACGCCGGCCGTCACCACCCGCGGCTTCGGCGTCGCCGACTGCGAGGCTCTGGCCGGCTGGCTGGCCGATGTGCTCGACGCTCTGGGGACCGGTGCGGCCCCCGCCGTTCGCGATCGGGTCCGGGAGCAGGTCGTGACCCTTTGCCGCCGCCACCCGGTCTATCGCCCTGCCATTCACTTAAACCAGCGAGGAGTCGTTCAGTGATCGTCGTGACCTTCGAACTCGAAGCCGTGCCCGGACAGAATCAGACCTATGTGAACATGGTGAACCGGCTGCAGCCGATGTTGCAGAAGATGGAGGGCTTCATTTCGGTCGAATGCTTCCAGAGCACGCTCCATCCGGCCAAAGTGATGTCGGTGACGATCTGGGAAGACGAGGCGGCCGTCCTGCGCTGGCGAAATCTGGATCCTCATCTTTCGGCTCAGAAGGCCGGGCGCGACCGGATTTTCCATGATTACCATGTGCGGGTGATGACGGTGCTCAGGGATTACGGCCTGCACCAGCGTGCCGAGGCGCCGGAGGACAGCCTGATCGGCCGTCACTGACCGGCGGCGGCCTCCAGCATCCGCGGGGTGACGAAGCGGGTCAGGCGGGCGTCGCCCGGCCGCCATCCGGGGCCCGCCAGATCGAGGACGGCGAGGGCGGCGGTGGGGAATTTCGCGGCGAGGGCCGCGCGGGCCTGGTCGTCGCCGGCGGTCGCCATCGATGCCGCCAGCTCGTGCAGGCCCGGGTTGTGGCCGACCACCATCACCGCCGCATGGTCGGCCGCATGGGTGCCGACCACGGCCAGGATGGCGGCCGGGGCGGCATGGTAGAGCGCAGCGTCGTGGACCACGCGGCCGGCGGGGAAGGCACCGGCATCGACCATATGCTCCACCGTTTCCCGCGTGCGGCGGGCGGTGGAGCAGAGCACCAGGTCCGGGGCCGCCTCGGCCACAGGTTTGGCCATCAGCCGGGCGGCGGCGCGGCCGCGGCGGTTGAGCGGCCGGTCGTGATCGGCGAGGGCGGGATCGTCCCAGGCCGATTTGGCATGACGGAGCAGGATCAGGCGCGGCATTCGGGGGCAGTCTCCCGGACAGGTGAGGGGCGCGGTCCGATCCGCGGGCTCAGGCGCGAAATGGCATCTCGATCATGCATCCGCAACAAAGATCCGCTATCGTGAACATTGTTTTCACGCCTGATACCCGCCCAGGAGAGCCATCTTGCCGACCACCCCCCGCGCCGCGCAGCCTGCCACCGAAACCGACGCCGCCGCGGCCCCGGCGGTGGAAACGGCCGCCGAGGCCGGGACCTCCGCCACCCGCGGCGAGGCGGCTGCAGCCGAGGCCGCAGCGGCGGCCGGTGCCGCAAGCGTGGTGCCGAGTTCCGCCGAGAGTGCGGCCGAGGTCGAGGCCCGGGCGGTGGCGGCGGCGACGGTTGCGGTGGAACCCGTGGCAGCCCCGGCCCCGGCGGCAAGCCGGCCCGCCCGCGGCCAGCGGCGGATCGACATCACCTCGCCGCAGCGCTTCATCAACCGTGAATTGTCGTGGCTGGCCTTCAACAACCGGGTTCTGGAAGAGAGCTGGAACACCCGCCATCCGCTGCTGGAGCGGGTGCGGTTCCTGTCGATCTCGGCCAACAATCTGGACGAGTTCTACATGGTCCGCGTGGCGGGGCTGTGGAGCCAGGTGGAGATGGGCATCGAGCTGATCGGCCAGGACGGGCTGACGCCGGCCCAGCAGCTGCGCCAGATCCGCCAGCGCACCCACGACACCATGCGCGAGCAGCAGCGTTCGGTGCGCATGCTGCGCCGGGAGCTGAAGGAGCAGGGCATCCGGGTGGTCTCGCCGTCCGAACTGACCAAGAAGGAACGGGTCTGGCTGGACGAGCATTTCCGCAACCAGATCTTCCCGGTGTTGACCCCGCTGGCCGTCGATCCGGCCCATCCCTTCCCCTTCATCCCCAATGGCGGTCTGGCGCTGGTGCTGGAACTGCGCCGCAAGGCCGACGGCACGATGATGAACGCGCTGGTCCGCCTGCCGGCCCAGGTCGGCCGCTTCGTGCGCCTGCCCGAGACCGACGAGGTCCGGATGATCGGCATCGAGGACACGATCCTGCTGCTGATCGACGGCCTGTTCCCGGGCTATGACGTCATCGCCTCGGGCGAGTTCCGGGTGCTGCGCGACAGCGATCTGGAAATCGAAGAAGAGGCCGAAGATCTGGTGCGGCTGTTCGAGAGCGCGCTGAAGCGGCGCCGCCGCGGCAGCGTGATCCATCTCGAGATCGACGACGAAATGCCGGAAGGCCTTCGCAATTTCGTCTCGGGTCAACTGGGCGTGAAGAGCCCCGACATGGTGGTGGTGACCGCCATGCCCGGCATGGCCGACATCCGCCAGCTGATCATCGACGACCGGCCGGACCTGAAGTTCCAGAGCTTCAACAGCCGCTTCCCCGAACGCATCCGCGAGCATGGCGGCGACTGTTTCGCGGCGATCCGCCAGAAGGACATGATCGTCCACCACCCGTATGAGAGCTTCGACGTGGTGGTGCAGTTCCTGCGCCAGGCGGCGATGGATCCGAATGTCGTGGCGATCAAGCAGACGCTCTATCGCACCAGCAACGACAGCCCGATCGTGAAGGCGCTGGTCGCCGCCGCCGAGGCCGGCAAGTCGGTGACCGCCCTGGTCGAACTGAAGGCCCGGTTCGACGAAGAGGCCAATATCCGCTGGGCGCGCGACCTGGAGCGTGCGGGCGTGCAGGTGGTCTATGGCTTCATCTCGCTCAAGACCCACGCCAAGCTGAGCCTGGTGGTCCGGCGCGAGGGCGAGGGGCTGACGACCTATGTCCATTTCGGCACCGGCAACTATCACCCGATCACCGCCAAGATCTATACCGACCTGTCCTTCTTCACCGACGATCAGGCGCTGTGCCGCGATGCGGCCTATCTGTTCAACTACCTGACCGGCTATGCCGAGCCGTCGCATTTCGAGAAGATCGCGGTCAGCCCGCGCGGCGTGCGTCTGCGCCTGCTGGAGCATATCGACGGCGAGATCGCCAATGCCCAGGCCGGCCGGCCGGCGGCGATCTGGGCCAAGATGAACAGCCTGGTCGATCCGCTGATCATCGATGCGCTCTACCGCGCCTCTCAGGCCGGTGTCGAGATCGACCTGATCATCCGCGGCATCTGCTGCCTGCGCCCGGGCGTGCCGGGGCTGTCGGAGCGGATCCGGGTGAAGAGCATCGTCGGCCGCTTCCTGGAGCACAGCCGCATCGTCTGCTTCGGCAATGGCCAGGCGCTGCCCTCGCCCCAGGCGAAACTGTTCATCTCTTCCGCGGACTGGATGCCGCGCAATTTCGATCGCCGGGTGGAAACCCTGGTGCCGATCGAGAACCCGACCGTGCACCAGCAGGTGCTGGATCAGATCATGGTCGCCAATCTGAAGGACACGCTCCAGAGCTGGACGCTCGGTCCCGACGGCGTGTATAAGCGCATGGCCCCGGTTGGCGAGGGCTTCTCGGCGCATACATATTTCATGACCAATCCCAGCCTGTCGGGCCGGGGCAAGGCGCTGCGGAAGCGGGGGGAAGTGCCCCACCTGTCGCTGACCTGACGGGTCGGCCGCGTTGCCCGTGGCTGGTGACAGGATGGACGGACCGCACACCCCAAGCGGACGGAGTGGATGAGCGAACGGGTATTCCCGACCACGGCCGGCACCGATGCGGCGCCGGATCTGCGTCTTCCCGGCAACGGCCCGCGCCGCCTGGGCGTGATCGATATCGGCTCGAACTCGCTGCGGCTGGTGATCTTCGACGGGCTGAAGCGCATGCCGCAGCCCATCTTCAATGAAAAGGCGCTGTGCGCGCTGGGCGCCGGCGTGGCCGATACCGGCCGGCTGGACCCTGAACGGGCCGACGCCGCGGCGCTGGCCTTGCGCCGCTTCGCCGCCATCGGCCGCGAGCTTGCCGGCGATGCGATCATTGCGGTGGCGACCGCGGCCGTGCGCGATGCCGCCGACGGCCCCGCCTTCATCCAGAGGGTGGAGCGGGAGTGCGGCATTCCGATCCGGATCGTGACCGGTGTCGAAGAGGCGACGCTCTCGGCCCTGGGCGTGCTGTCGTCGGAACCCGAGGCCGACGGGCTGGTCGCCGATCTGGGCGGCGGTTCGCTGGAACTGGTGCGGGTGGAGCAGGGGGCCGTGGGTCGCCAGATCACCCTGCCGGTGGGAGCATTGCGCCTGGCCGCCCGCGGCTCGGATGCCAAAGCCTGGACCGAGGCGGTGGAGAAAGCGCTCGACGACGCCCCCTGGGCCGCAGAGGCGGCCGCGCGCGGGCTCTATCTGGTCGGCGGCGGCTGGCGCGCCATCGCGCGGGTCCATATCGCCGAGACCCGCCATCCGATCGCCGCCATCCACCGCTACACGCTCGACATGCCCCAGACCCTGGCACTGGCCGACAAGGTGATGGGCATGAAGCCGGCCGATCTCGCCCGGCTCAAGGCGGCGCCGGCCCGGCGGCTGGCGACCCTGCCCCATGCCGCGGCGGCGCTGGCCGGGCTGGTGCGGCGGGTGAAGCCGTCCGAGGTGGTGTTCTCCACCTATGGTCTGCGCGAGGGCGTGCTCTACGAGAACCTGCCGGCGGCGCTGAGGGCGGCCGATCCGCTGATGGCCGCCTGCCGCGACATCGCCGACCAGCATTCGGGCTTCGGCGCCTATGGCGACCGGGTCCATGACTGGATCGCGCCGCTGTTTGCCGGCGAGACGCCCAATGATCTGCGCCTGCGCCATGCCGCCTGTCTGCTGTCGGAAATCGCCGTCGCCGCCCATCCCGACCGGCGGGCCGATCATGCGATCGAAGAGATCCTGACCATGCCCTTCCTGCCGCTGCGCCATCGCGAGCGCGCCTTTCTGGCGCTGGCGGTCTATGCGCGCTATGCCGGCAACATCACCGGGTTGCATGCCCGGCCGGCGCGGGATCTGCTCGACCAGCCGGCCCAGGCCCGCGCCCGGCTGATCGGCCTGGCCCTGCGGCTGGGGGACACCTTCTCGGGTTGCGCCCCCGCTCTGCTCGACCGCGGAGAGCTGGAGCTGACGCCCCAGGCGCTGACCCTGCGCGCCCGCCCGGGCGGGCGCGACCTGATGGGCGAGGTGGTGGAACGCCGGCTGGAGGCCGTGGCCAAGGTGATGCGCCGCCGCTGGCGGATGACGGCCGAGGGCGCCTGAGCTATCAGGTTCCCTGGCGGATCACCCCGACGACCAGTTCTGCCGCGCCGTCGAGCACGAATTGCGCGGCAAGCGCCGCCAGCAGGATGCCCAGCACCCGGCTGATCACCGCGGCCGCGGTCTCGCCGATCAGGCGGTTCAGCCGGCCGGCGATCAGCAGCGCGCCCAGCGTCGAGGCCAGAACCAGGGCCAGGATGCCCAGCACCAGCAGCGTCGCCACCCAGTCGCCCCCGGCCCGGGTGGTGAGCAGCAGGGTGGAGGTGATGGCACCGGGGCCCGCGATCAGCGGGATGGCGAGCGGGAAAACCGAGACATCCTCGTGTTCGTGCTCGAAAGCCTCTTCCAGAAGTTCGGGGGCGGCGAAGGCGGATTCGGCCGCCAGCATCGCCGCGGCCCCGGCCTGGGTGTCGGCGGCATGGGCGGCTTCGACCTGACGCTTGCGCCGTTCCGTGCGCCGCTCGAAGACCATGTCGAAGGCGACGACGAACAGCAGGATGCCGCCCGCCACCCGGAAGGCATCGAGCGAGACGCCGATCGCATTGAGCAGCGCCTCGCCGCCCAGCGCGAAGCCGAGCAACACCAGCCCGCCCACGATCACACCGCGACAGGCCATCCGCCGGCGCTGCGCCTCGGTATGTTCGCGGGTGAGCGCGCCATACATCGGCGCCAGCCCGACCGGATCGATCACCACGAACAGGGTGACGAAGGCACTGATCGCCAGTTCCAGCATCGCACTCTCCCTTCGACGGGCACGGCCACCGCACCCTTCCGTCGACGATGTCACGGGCCGTGTGACGGTCGCAACCCTGCCGCAGGTGCGACAGGACGGTCAGTTCAGGCGATGCGGCGGGACGGTCGCGTATTCCGTGGGCGGCGGGGTCGGGCCCGACTGGTGGTGGACGATCCTCCAGGCCCCGTCCTCGCGCGCCAGCAGGTTGGTCGCGATCAGCACCGCATCGTTGATCCGCTCATAGGCCAGGATGCGGGCGGTGCTGTCATAGACGGTAACGTCGATCAGGTCGACCGCAAGCCTGGGGCTCGACGGGTTGGCCAGGATCGTCCGCCAGCTGGTCATCACCGCCTCGCGCCCGACCAGGGCACCCCAGCCGGGATGAATGCAGGCGATCGGCAGGCGCGTCGCCCAGATCGCCTGCATGGCTGCGAAATCGCGGGTCGCGAAGGCTTCATAGAAGGCGGCATGGGCGCGCAGCAGGGCCTGGATATCGGCCCGCTGCCGGGTCTCTGTGTCGTCGCTCATCAGCTTGGGTATCCTTGGCCGGCGTGATGTCCGAGGCGTCCTGACGCCACCGGACGATTGCACCCGAAGGAGATCTGCTCCAGGCTCGGCGGCGTCGCCGCCACCTCCGCCGCATGATCCTGACGTCAGGGAGCCCGCATGTCATCCGTCAGTACCGGTCTGGCCCATGATCCGGCCCATGAACTGCTTCTGCCCGAGGATGGCCCCGTGCGGCGGCTGGTCGTTCTGCTGCACGGCTATGGCGGCGACGGCCGCGAGATGATGGCGCTGGCCCGGCGCATGGCGCGGCGGATGACCACGGCGGCCTTCTTCTGCCCCGATGGCGGCGAAACCTGCCCCGAGGGGGTGAGCGGCCGGCAGTGGTTCTCCACCCCCGGCTTCCGCCCGGGCTGGGTGGCGGGCGATCCGGCGGCGATGCCGCCCGCAGATGCCGCGGGCCATGCCCTGATGGGCCGGAATGCCGCGGCCGTCTGCCCGGCACTCGATGCCCGGATCCGTGGCCTGCTGGCGGCCCTGGAGGTGCCGGCCGCCGCGACCGCCTTCGCCGGCTTCTCGCAGGGGCAGATGATGTCGCTGGCGATGATGATGGCGCGGCTGGCCACGGGGCAGCCGGCACCGGCTGCGGTGGTGGGGTTCTCGGGCACGCTGCTGGGGGCGCTGCCGGACCTGCCGGAGGGGGGACCCCGGCCACCGGTGATGCTGGTCCATGGCGAAGCCGACGACGTGGTGCCCTTCGCCTCGGCACGCTGGGTGCAGGCGCGGCTTGGGGCGGCCGGCTTCCGGGTGGAGCTTCTGGCCCGGCCGGGGCTGGATCACCGGGTCGATTTCGCCGGGCTTGCGGCGGCGACCGCTTTCCTCGACGATCACCTGCCGCAGTGATCCATCCGACCGCCTGTCCTTTCGGGAGACCAGACCCATGACCGCGCCCGCCACCCTGACCGGCCCCGATCTTCTGCCCAAGGACGGCATCGTCCGACGGATCGTGGTCTTCCTGCATGGCTATGGCGCCGACGGCCAGGACCTGATCGGGCTGGCGCCGTTCTTTGCCCAGGCGCTGCCGCACACCGCCTTCTATGCGCCGGATGCGCCGTATCCGTGCGAGATGTCGCCCTTCGGCCGGCAGTGGTTCGGCCTGGACGATTACGACCCCGACATGCTGCGCCGCGACCCGGCCAACATGGCGGCGGCCCATGCAAGGATGGCGGCGGGGGTTGCCCGCGCCGCGGCGCCGCTCAGGGCGTTTCTGGCCGAGAAGCTGAAGATCCACGGGCTGGGCACCGACCGGCTGGCCCTGATCGGCTTTTCGCAGGGCACGATGATGTCGCTGGGGGTGGGGCTGGCGCTCGACCAGCCGCCGGCGGCGATCGTGGGCTTTTCGGGGGCCATGCTGGGCCAGGTGCCGCCGATGGCCGAGGGCGCGCGCCGGCCCGACGTGCTGCTGATCCACGGCACCAACGACCCGGTCGTGCCGGTCGAGGCCTCGGGCCATGCGCTTGCCAAGCTGGAGGCGGCCGGCATCCAGGCGGCGCTGATCCGCCGGCCCGGCCTTGCCCATGGCATCGACCAGCAGGGCGCCGAGGCGGCGGCCCGCTTCCTGATGGAGCGGCTGCCGCAGGATTGAGCGCGCCTAGGCCGCCTCTGCCGCGGCGGCGAAGGCTTCGGCCAGACCGTCGCCGCGCCCGCGCGGCCAGGCCGCCAGCACCTCGACCTCTGCGGCGGCGGCGGGCAGGGGGGTGAGGGCGATGCCGGGGCCGGTATGACCCTGGAAGACCCGTTCCGGCAGGATGGTGAAGCCGAGCCCCGCCGCCACGCAGCCGATCACGCCGTCGAGCGTCCCCAGCTCCAGCACCCGGACCGGCAGGCGGCCCGCCTCTCGCAGCAGTTTCTCGGCCCGCGCCCGATAGGCGCAGCCCGACCGGAAACCGATCAGCGGCAGGGGCAGCCCGTCGCTGCCGGTCTCTGCCCCGGCGACAGGGGCCGCCTGGACCAGGCGTTCGGTCCAGACGCGGCGGCTGGCGAGGGCGGGGTGGTCGAGGGGGCCCGCGATCAGCGCCACATCCAGGCGATGGCGCAGAAGATCCGCGACCAGTTCGTCGGTGGTGCCGGTGGCAAGGCCGATCGGCCGGGCATTGCCGCCGGCCTGGCGACGGAAGTGGCCCAGAATGCCGGGCAGGCGGGTGGCGGCGATGGTTTCCATCGCACCGATCCGGACCGGCAGACCGGCCATACCGCCACCGGCCACCGCGTGGCGGGCCTCTTCGGCCAGCATCAGCAGCCGGTCGGCATAGTCTTTCAGCCGCTGCCCGGCCTCGGTGAGATCCAGCCCGCGGGAGCGGCGGCGGAACAGGGCGACATCGAGTTCGGCTTCAAGCCGCTTCAGGCGGGCGGTGACGGCCGAGGGCACGCAGTTCAGCCGCTCGGCCGCCGGGGTGGCGCCCCCCAGTTCCGCCACCGCCTTCACTGCCGCCAGATCCGCGAGGTCCATGACGGGTGCTCCTGATTGCACGAAATCTGCAAACAGGATCCATCGATCGTCGCTGGTGTGCAAGCAGCAAGGGGGGGTAGGCTGAAGACGGTCCAGAAGCCCCTGCCGGAGGTCGCCCGCCATGCCCGCCCGCGCCATGCCTACCCATCCCGTCGTCACCACCGATCTGACCCGTCGCTTCGGTCTTGCCCTGCCGGTGATCCAGGCCCCCATGGCCGGGGGGCCGACCACGGCCGCGCTGGTGGCCGGGGCCAGCGAGGCCGGGGTGCTGGGATCGCTTGGCGCCGCCTATACCCGTGCCCAGGACATACCGGCCGAGATCCGGGCCATCCGCGCGCAGACCGACCTACCGTTCGCGGTCAACCTGTTCTTCCATCAGGGACGGATCGCCGGGGCAGACGAGATCGCGGCCGCACGCCGGGCGCTGGAACCGCTGGCGGCGCGGGTGGGGGCGGAGCTGCCCGCGGATGTCTCGGATGCCGCGCCGCCGCTCGATGCCCAGATCCGTGCCGTGCTCGACGAGGCGCCGGCGGCGTTGAGCTTCACCATGGGCCTGCCCCCGGCGGGGCTGGTCGAGGCGGCGCGGGCGCGCGGTATCGCGCTGATCGGCACCGCGACCACGCCGCTGGAAGGCCGGGCCCTGATCGCGGCGGGGGGGGAGATGATCGTGCTGCAGGGCGCCGATGCCGGCGGGCATAGCGGCATGTTCGATGCGGACGGGCCGCCCCCGGCCTTCGGCTGGCCGGCCCTGCTGGAAGCGCTGGCCGCAGAGGCGGCAGCTGCCGGGGTGATGCTGATCGCGGCCGGGGGCATCATGACCGGGCGCGGCGTTGCCGGCGCGCTCGCCATGGGGGCCGCCGGCGCCCAGCTGGGCACGGCCTTTCTGTCGACCGCAGAGGCCGGCACGAAGCCCGGCCATCGCCGGCTTCTGGCCGAGGCGGCGGCGGCCGGCGAGGGGCGGACGGTGCTCACCCGCGCCTTCACCGCGCGTCAGGCCCGCAAGCTGCTGGCGGCCGTAGAGGCGATGCCGGTGGAACCGGCAGAGCTGGCGGCGTTTCCGGCCCAGCACGGGCTGACCAAACCGATCCGCGCCCGTGCCGACGCGGCGGGTGTGCCCGAGGCACAGGCCTGGTGGGCGGGGGCTGGGGCTGGGCTTTCCCGGTCGCTGCCGGTGGCCGGGCTCGTCGAGCGGCTGGGGCAGGAACTGGCCACAGCACTCGAGGGTCTGGCACGGTCCGACCGGTAGGGCCGGGCCCTTGTGTCCGGGGCCGAGGTTGCGGTGCGCAAGGGGGCATGGTTCCATGTGAAACCCCCCGGCCGCATCCCGCAGCCGCGTTCAGGACGGACCATCCCATGAGCAGAGACGAAGATTTTCTCCGGCCGGAAGAGCGCCGCACCGGCGGAACCGACCAGACCGTCATGATGATGCGCTATGACAATGAGAAGAAGAGTGCGCTGCTCGCCTATCTCCTCTGGTTCTTCCTGGGATGGTTCGGTGTGCACCGGATGTATCTGGGATCCTGGGTCTCGGGGTTGATCATGCTTGCATTGAGCGGCATATCTACGGCGCTGGTGTTCCTCCTGGTCGGATATCTCGGCTATGCGCTGCTTGCTCTCTGGCTGTTGCTGGACCTGTTCCTGATACCGGGCATGGTCCGTCGTCGCAACGAGGAGCTGATCGGCCGCCTGACCCGTTGATCCGCCCCGAGGGATCTCTGACCGGATCGGGCACCAGCCTGGATCGACCGAAAAGGAGACCTCGTCCGCATGGATCAGGTGACGACCGAAATCGATGCCGTGGTCGCGGCACTCAGCACGCTGGCGGTGACCTATGGCATGGCCGTCCTCGGCGCCATCGCCATTCTGATCGGCGGCTGGCTGATTGCGGGCTGGCTGGAGAAGGGGGTGGACCGCTCCCTCGGCCGCGTCAGCCACATGGACCCGACGCTCCGGCCGTTCATCGCCAGCCTGGTGCGCTATGGCATTCTGATTCTGACGGTGATCATCGTCCTCGGCCAGTTCGGGGTACAGACCGCCAGCATCATCGCCATTCTCGGCGCCGCCGGCCTCGCCATCGGCCTGGCGCTGCAGGGCACGCTGTCGAATGTGGCGGCGGGCATCATGCTGCTTTTCCTCAGGCCGTTCCGGATCGGCGATTTCATCGATGCCGGCGGCCGCGCCGGTTCGGTGATCAACGTCAACCTGTTCACCACCGAGCTGAAGATGGCGGACGGGGTGTTCATGAGCCTGCCCAACAGCCAGGTCTGGGGGCAGCCGATCACCAACTACGCCCGCAACCCGATCCGGCGCATGGATATCGTGGTTGGCATCGCCTATGACGACGACATCGACACGGCGATCGAGGCGCTGTCGGCGGTTCTGGCGGCAGATGAACGGGTGCTGAAGGATCCCGCACCGCAGGTGATGGTGACCAATCTGGGCGAAAGCTCGGTCGACATCACCATGCGCTTCAATGCGGCGATCGGCGACTACTGGAACCTGCGCTGGGACATGATGAAGCGCGCCAAGCTGGCGGTCGAAGCCGCCGGCTGCAGCATCCCCTTCCCGCAGCGCGACCTGCATCTGATCGCGCCCAAGGGCGTCACCGTGGGGCTTGCCCCGGATGGCGCGCCCGAGACTGCGCGTACGGCCCCGCCGCAGGTCGGCTGATCATCTCAGACGGGCGGTCAGGCGCCGAGGCGCCGGCCGTCCCCGCCGAAGACATGCAGCCGGTCGAGCCGTGCCTGGAGGGCCATATGGGCGCCCGGTGCGGCGTCGACTGCACCGGCGAGACGGGCAGTGACCAGGCCGCGGGCCTCGCCCGCCGCATCGGCGAGCGCCGTGCCGCAGGGCGCGGTCGGCCGGCCGTGGATCAGGGTATCGGCCCCCAGCGGCTCTACCGCCATCACCTCCAGCCCCAGCTCCATGACCGGCGCGCCGGCAAGCGCGCTGGCGCCCGGGCGGTGCAGGTCTTCGGGCCTGAGCCCCAGCACCGCGCCATCCCCGGCTGCGCCATTCCCGGCCGTACCGGTCAGACCCTGAAGGCCCATGGCCGCCGGATCGACCCGGATCGGCCGGTCGCCCTGAACCAGAACCGCATCGGACGACAGGGCTGCGGGCATGAAGTTCATGGCCGGCGAGCCGATGAAGCCGGCGACGAAGCGGGTGGCGGGCCGGAGATAGAGATCGAGTGGCCGGCCGATCTGTTCGGCCCGCCCGCCGTTCATCACCACCAGCCGGTCGGCGAGGGTCATCGCCTCGACCTGATCATGGGTCACATAGAGGCTGGTGACGCCCAGGCGCTGATGCAGGCGCTTGATCTCCAGCCGCATCTGAACCCGAAGCTTGGCATCCAGATTGGACAGCGGCTCGTCGAACAGGAAGAGCTTCGGCTCGCGCACGATGGCGCGGCCCATGGCGACGCGCTGGCGCTGGCCGCCCGACAGGGCCGCCGGCCGGCGGTCGAGCAGGGCCCCCAGGCCCAGCATGGCGGCGGCCTCGTCCACCCGCCGGCGGATCTCGGCCTTGGTCATGCCGCGGATCTTGAGCCCGTAGGCCATGTTCTGAAACACGGTCATATGCGGGTAGAGCGCGTAGTTCTGGAACACCATCGCGATGTCGCGATCCCGGGGTTCCAGCTCGTTCACCACCCGGCCGTCGATCAGGATCCGGCCGGCGCTGACCGTCTCCAGCCCCGCCACCATGCGCAGCAAAGTGGACTTGCCGCAGCCGGACGGCCCGACCAGCACCACGAACTCGCCATCGGCGACATCGAGATCGACACCATGGATGACCGGGGTGTCGGCATAGGATTTGCGCAGATCGGCCAGGGTCAGCGTGCTCATGGGACAGCTCTGCCTTCGGATTAAGACGGGATTCCGCATACGGACGATGGTGGTCAACAGGCCGCCATTGAGGCGGCGGCCAAGGGTGCGGCAGCACCCGCCCGGCGAGGGGCTAAAAGACTCCCGCCATTGAGGCGGCGGCCAAGAGTGCGGCAGCACCCGCTTGGGCCGAGGGTCGTCAAACAGCCGCCATTGAGGCGGCGGCCAAGGGTGCGGCAGCACCCGCCCGGCGAGGGGCTAAAAGACTCCCGCCATTGAGGCGGCGGCCAAGGGTGCGGCAGCACCCGCTTGGGCCGAGGGGCTAAAAGACTCCCCCGCCAGCAATTACTTCTCTGCGTCGACCAGGCCCTTGACGAACCAGCGCTGCATGCCGAGCACGACCGCGAGCGGCGGCAGCAGGGCGAGCAGGCTCATCGCCATCACCAGGTTCCAGGGGGTCAGCTCGTCGCTGCCGGACAGGGCGCGCTGGATGCCGATCAGCATTGTGGTCATCTGCGGATCGGTGGTCACGATCAGCGGCCAGAGATACTGGTTCCAGCCATAGGCGAACATGATCACGAACAGCGCTGCGATGTTGGTGCGCGACAAGGGCAGGATCACGTCGACCAGAAAGCGGATCGGCCCGGCCCCGTCGACGCGCGCGGCTTCGATCAGCTCGTCCGGGATGGTCAGGAAGAACTGCCGGAACAGGAAGGTTGCGGTGGCGGAGGCGAGCAGCGGCACGATCAGCCCGCCGAAACTGTTCAGCAGCCCCAGATCCGATACCACCTGGAAGGTCGGCACGATCCTGACCTCCACCGGCAGCATCAGGGTTGCGAAGATCATCCAGAACCACAGCATCCTGAGCGGGAAGCGGAAGAAGACGATCGCATAGGCCGAGAGCAGCGAGATCACGATCTTGCCGATGGCGATGCCGAGCGCCATGACCAGCGAGTTCAGCATCATGGTCGCCACCGGCAGGTCGCCGAAGGTCGGGATGCCGGTGGCGAGCACGCGGGCATAGGTCGGGATCAGATCGGGGCCGGGCAGGAGCGGGATCACGCCCTGCAGCATGGTCGAGGCCTCGTGGGTCGAGGTCACGAAGGCGATGTAGACCGGAAAGACGATCGCGGCGAGCAGGCCGCAGATCAGGGCATGACGGACGAGACGCGAGCGGGTGCCGCCTTCGACCATGGCCATGGGAGGACTCCTCGCTCAGTAGTGGACCTTGCGCTCGACCCAGCGGAACTGGACCACGGTCATGGCGGCGACCACCACCATCAGGATCACCGACTGTGCCGCCGACCGGCCGAGATCGAGGCCGATGAAGCCGTCGCGAAACACCTTGTAGACCAGGGTTTCGGTGGCATTGCCGGGGCCGCCCTGGGTGACCGCGTGGATCACCGGGAAGGTGTCGAAAAAGGCATAGGTCAGGTTCACCACCATCAGGAAGAAGGCGGTGGGCGAAAGCAGGGGCAGCACGATGCTGACGAAACGCCGCCCGGGCCCGGCCCCGTCGATCGCCGCCGCTTCGATCAGCGAGCGGGGGATGGATTGCAGTCCGGCCAGGAAGAACACGAAATTATAGGCGATCTGCTTCCAGGCGGCGGCGAGGACCACCAGCAGCAGGGCCTGATCGCCGTTGCGGACATGGTTCCAGTCGATGCCGACCAGGCCGAGCCAATGGGTGACGATGCCGACCGTGGGATTGAAGATGAAGAACCAGAGCGCGCCGGCTACCGCCGGGGCAATGGCGTAGGGCGCGACCGAAATCGCCCGGTAGATGGCGCCGACCCGCCGTGAGGTGACCCCGTCGACCAGGGCCGCCAGCAGCAGCCCCAGGCTCAGCGAGACCAGCATCACGCCGATGCTGAACAGCGCCGTGACCGCGATCGCGTTGTGATAGCCGGGATCGGTCAGCACGCTTTCGAAATTCTCGAACCAGACGAATTCCGAGCCGAAGCCGAAGGCGTCCTCGATCAGCATCGACTGTTTCAGCGCCTGGGCCGCAGGCCAGACGAAGAAGACCAGGGTGATGGCGATCTGGGGCGCGACCAGGGCAAGCGGCAGGGCTCTGCCGCGAAAGAGCGAGCGTGTGGCCATGGGGCGGACGGGTTCCGGGCGGATGGGAGGCGAAGCGATGCGGCCCGTGCGGGGGACATGCCCCCGCACGGGCCGGCAGCACGGATCTTCGGGCGATCAGTTGCCGGCGGTGCGCTCGAACCGGCGCAGCAGCTCGTCGCCGCGCGTCTTGGCATCGTCGAGTGCCGCCTTCGCGGTCTTCTTGCCGGCGAAGACCTGCTCCATCTCTTCCTCGATCACGTCGCGGATCTGGACGAAGTTGCCGAGGCGCAGGCCCTTGGAGTTGGCGGTGGGCGGGTTCAGGTTGATCTGATGGATCGCGACCTCGGCCTCAGGGGTCTTGTCGTAGGCACCCTGCTTCTTGGCGTAGTCATAGGCGGCCGTGGTGATCGGCAGATAGCCGGTGAACAGGTGCCAGTCGGCCTGGACCTCAGCCGAGGACAGGTAGCTGAAGAACTTCGCGACACCCTTGTACTCTTCGGCCGACTTGCCGTTCAGCACCCAGAGGCTGGCACCGCCGATGATCGAGTTCTGGGGCTTTTCGACCGCGCTCTTCCAGTAGGGCAGCATGGTCACGCCGAAGGTGAAGTCCTTCACGCCGTTGCGGATGCCGGCGAGCGAGGCGGAGCTGTCGATATAGAGCACGCATTCGCCCGAGATGAACTTCGGGCGGGCATCGCTGCGGCGTCCGCCGTAGTCGAAGGCCTTGGTCTTCTGCCATTCGCCCAGCGTCTCCAGGTGCTTCACCTGCACCGGGCCGTTGAAGGTCAGTTCGGCGTCGAAACCGCCGAAGCCGTTTTCCTTGCTGGCGAAGGGCTGGTTGTGCCAGGCCGAGACGTTTTCGAGCTGGGTCCAGGACGGCCAGCCGGTGGTCAGACCGCAGGTATAGCCGGCGGCCTGCGCCTTCTTGATATAGTCGCCGACCTGTTCCCAGGTCGCGAGATCGGTCTTGTAGTCGATGCCGACCTTCTTCGCCGCCTCGAGGTTCACATACATGACCGGGGTCGAGCTGTTGAACGGCATCGACAGCATGCGGCCGTCGGTGGTGCTGTAATAGCCGGTCACCGCCTGGAGATAGGCCTTGGGATCGAAGGGCTCACCCGCCTCTTCCATCACCTGATAGACCGGCTTCACGGCGCCCTTGGCCGCCATCATGGTGGCGGTGCCGACCTCGAACACCTGCACGATCGCGGGCTGCTGGCCGGCGCGGAAGGCGGCGATCGCACCGGTCATGGTCTCGGCGTAATTGCCCTTGTAGACCGGGACGATTTCGTAGTCGGACTGGCCGGCGTTGAAGTCCTTGGCGATCTGCTCGACCTTCTGGCCAAGCTCGCCGCCCATGGCATGCCACCATTCCACCTTGGTGGCGGCATCGGCGGCACCGGCGAAACCGCCGACGGTAAAGCCGGCGGCCACGGCCGCGGCGACGATCCAGGTCTTGTTCATGACGACGCTCCCTGAGGGTCCGGAGGTGCTGTCTTCCGGTGTCGGTCTTGGGGACAGGTGCGGGTCGACCGGATCGTCTGCGGCAGCGGGCGGGGGTCAGCCTGCCCCGGACAGCATCCGGTCGGGGAAATCGGTGAACACGGCGGTCACGCCAAGGGCGTGCAGACATGCGGCACGGGCGGGGTCGTTGACCGTCCAGGCCCTGACATCCAGGCCGCGCAGGCGCGCCCAGGCGACCAGGTCTTCGTCGATCACCCGTTCCCACAGATGCAGGGCGACGGGGCGCAGCTCGCCGATCAGCGCATCCAGGGTATGGGGGGCGGGCAGGCCTTCGAACAGCAGGGCCCGCGGCAGGTCGGGGGCGACGCTCAGCGCGGTGCGGAGCGAGCCCATCTCGAAGGAGGACAGCAGCGGCGGCCGCTTGCCTGCCGGCCAGAGACGGTGCAGCTCTTCCGCCACGACCGCCGCGGTTTCGGCCTCGCGATGGGGGCAGGGCTTGATCTCGACATTGGCATCGAGACCGGTTTCAGAGAGCAGCGCCACGGTCTCGGCCAGGGTGGGGATGCGGGTCCGGGCGAAAGCGGGGGCGAACCAGGCGCCGGCATCCAGCGCCTTCAGCGCCGCCAGTTCGAAGCCCGCCGCCGGGCCGCGGCCGTCGGTGGTGCGGTCGACCCGGTCGTCATGCAGCAGCACCGGCACGCCGGAGCGGGTGAGCTTCACGTCGAACTCCACCATCGGCGCACCCAGCTCCGCCGCGCGGCGGATCGCCGGCAGCGTGTTCTCGGGCGCATGACCGCTGGCACCGCGATGGCCGATGACGAAGCCGGCGGGCAGGCTGGCGCGTGAAGCAGGACGGGACACGGCGTCGGATGTGCTCATGATGGATCACCGGATCGACGGTTGAGACGAAGGTGCAGAACCGTCGGCTGGTCGCGGTTCTACCGTGGCCTTTTGACGGTTTCGTGGCGGCGATGTTACCGCAGCGTGATATCGCCCGCCGATGGCGTTGCACCACTGCGCAAGGCGGGGACTTTCGCCGCCTGGGGGGCGATGCTATCTAGAAGGCTGGAGAGATGGGGGAAGTCCAGAGCCAGACCGCGCCTTCGGGCGTCGTGGGTGCCCGAGGAGACGACAGTGAACGCGCTCGAAAAGGTGATCGACGGCTTTCGCCGCTTTCGTGACGATGCCCTTCAGACCCGGCCGGAATTCTTTGAAAAACTGGCCCGTCAGCAGACGCCCAAGGTGATGGTGATCGGCTGCTGCGACAGCCGCGTCGATCCGGCGATCATCACCTCCGCCGACCCGGGCGATCTGTTCATCCTGCGCAATGTGGCCAATCTGGTCCCGCCTTTCGAGCCCGACGGCGCCCGCCACGGCACCTCGGCGGCGCTGGAATTCGCGGTCGACGGGCTGAAGGTCGAACATATCGTGGTGATGGGCCATGCCGGCTGCGGCGGCATCCGGGCCCTGCTGCAGCGCGATCCGACCCAGCCCAGCACCGATTTCATCGATGTCTGGATGTCGCAGATCGACGGCGTGCGCGAGCAGGTGCTGCATGATCACGCCCATGTCGATGCCCACGAGCACCAGCATCTCTGCGAACTGGAATCGATCAAGGTGTCGCTGAAGAATCTGGCGACCTTCCCCTGGATCGCCGAGCGGCTGGAGCAGGGAACGCTGCAGCTCCATGGCTGGTACTACGATATCGGCCGCGCCCAGCTGATGGCCTATGACGCTGCGAGCGACGACTTCAAGCCGATGTAAGCCTGTGCCCCGCGGGGCGGCGGATCAGTGGTCGGCGCCGTCATCCTGATGGCGGCCGACCACCAGCGGCAGCAGCTGGGCGTAGCCGTCGGCCCTGAGCTGGCCCAGGCAGGCTTCGGTCTCTTCGGCCGACTGGCCGACGGCGTCGAGGGTTGCGGCGGCGAGCATCAGGCTCGCCTCGATGGTCTCGGGCAGCACGCGATCGGCGCCGGCGACCCGCAGCCGGTCGGCATGGCGGGTATCATGGGCGCGGGCGATGATCTGCACCCCCGGTGCGGCATGGCGGATGGTCCTGACCGCACGCTCGGCCGCACCGGCATTGTCGATGGTCACCACGACCGCCGTGGCGCGTTCGATGCCGGCCGCGCGCAGCACGTCGCGGCGGGCGCCGTTGCCGAAGAAGACGTTGTGGCCCTGGGTGCGGCCCTGGGTCACCCGCTCGCTGTCCAGATCGAGTGCCAGATAGGGGCGGCGGCTGTTTTCCAGCACATGGG
The DNA here is from genome assembly GCF_002684955.1 of Tistrella sp. Classification (NCBI taxonomy): domain Bacteria; kingdom Pseudomonadati; phylum Pseudomonadota; class Alphaproteobacteria; order Geminicoccales; family Geminicoccaceae; genus Tistrella; species Tistrella sp. The sequence goes on from NZ_NYWI01000030.1 coordinate 120,439, forward strand.
CCAAGGTCCGGCCGACCCGGCCGAAGCCCAGCACCAGCACATGTTCTTCAAGATCGGCCGCCTCGTCGCCCAGCGCCGTCTGGGGCGTGGCGACCGGCGGGGTGAGCCGCTGTTCCAGCCGCCGGCCGGCGGCATCCAGAAGCGGCGTCAGCGCCATCGAGAAGGCGACGGCCGCCACGATCGGCGCCGCCTCGGCCGGGGCGATCAGGCCGAAGCTGCCGGCGGTCGCCATCACCACGAAGGCGAACTCGCCGCCCTGGGCGAGCAGCAGGCCCGATCGCACCGACAGAGAGACCGGCAGGGCGAAGCCGCGGGCAAGGCCGCCCAGCACCACCGCCTTGACCAGGATCAGCCCGGCGGTCAGCCCCAGCACCAGCGGCAGTTCGCGCAGGACCAGCGCCAGATCGATGCCCATGCCCACCGACAGGAAGAACACGCCCAGGAACAGGCCGCGCACCGGCTCGATATCGCCTTCGATCTGATGGCGGAAGGCGGTACCGGCCAGCAGGGCGCCGGCCAGGAAGGCCCCCAGCGCCAGCGACATGCCGGCAAGCGCGGTCAGCAGGGCGGTGCCCAGCACCACCAGCAGGGTGGCCCCCATGAAGACATCCGGGTTGCGCAGCGCCGCGATCCGCCGGAAGGCCGGCTGCGACAGATAGCGGCCGGCGAGAGAGATGCCCACCAGCGCCACCGCCGCCTTGGCCACCGCCAGTCCCAGCGCCACCAGCGCATCCTCTCCGGGGGTGCCGAGCAGGGGCAGGGCGGCCAGCATCGGCACCACCGCCAGATCCTGGAACAGCAGCACGGCGATGGCGACCCGGCCGATGCGGGTGACCTGTTCGCCGCGTTCCACCATCAATTGCAGCACCACGGCGGTGGACGAGAGCGCAAGGGCGCAGCCCAGAATGCCCGCGGTCATCGGTGCGAGACCCAGCGCCGTGCCGATCGCCGCAATGACGGCCGCGGTCACCACCACCTGCGCGGCCCCCAGCCCCAGCGCCAGGCGCCGCATGGTCCGGATGCGTTCGAAAGAAAGTTCGAGGCCGATCGAGAACAGCAGGAAGACCACGCCGAATTCGGCAAAGAGATGCAGTGCCGGGCCCTCTTCGACCAGGCCGAAGCCATGGGGGCCGACCGCAAGCCCCGTGGCCAGATAGCCCAGCACCGGAGAGGCGCCGATGCGGATCGACACCGGCACGATGACCACGGCGGCGGCAAGTGCCGTGACGATGTCGACGAGCGGGCCGAGCTGGCTCATGGGCAGGGGCTTCCGGTGGCGGTGGGGTCTTCTGTTCCAGAACAGCAGCCCCGGGTCGACGTCAACCGCAAAATGACGGGGCGGGGCTCTTGTCATGCATCTGACGCCGGCATCGCCTAGACTCGTCCTGTCCGGGCCGATCTCTCCCGGCGGTCGAGGAGCCGGTGCCCTTGTCGATACCCCCTTTCCGTCATGACGCCGCGATCGTCTCGGCCCGGATCGGCCGTCGCGGCCTGATCAGGGCCGGTGCCGCCGGGCTGGTACTGGCCGGCCTGCCGGCGATAGGGCTGCCGGCGGCGCCCGATCCCACGGCGGTGCCGGTCTCACGCGTGGCGCTGATGTCCTGCATCCATCAGGCCCGGCCGGCACCGGCGCTCGACCATGTTCTGGCCTATGACCCCCAGGTCGCGATCTTCGCCGGCGACAATGTCTATGGCGATGTCAGCGGACCCGCGATGTCGGAACTCGCGGCTGCCTATGACCTTGCCGCCGGCCGGCCGGCGCTTGCCGCCCTGCGCCGCAACCGGGCGGTGATGCCGATCTGGGACGATCACGACTACGGCCTGAACGATGGCGGCGCAGATTTTCCGCACAAGGCGGCGGCGAAGGCCCTGTTCCTGAAGTTCTGGGAGGTCGAGGCCGGAGATCCGCGGTCGGCGCGGCCGGGACTCCATCATGCCATGGTCTTTGGCCCGGAGGGTCGCCGGCTGCAGGTGATCCTGATGGATCTGCGCAGTTTCCGCACCGCCCTGCGCCCCGCGCCGCAGGGCACCACCATCCCCGGCGGCGGCCGCTATCTGCCCGCCGGACCCGGCGCCCGGATGCTGGGCGAGGATCAATGGGCCTGGCTGGCCGGATGTCTCCGCCAGCCGGCGGATCTGAGGCTGGTGGTCAGTTCGGTGCAGCTGGTGGCCGACGGCCATGGCTGGGAAGGCTGGTCCCGCATGCCGGACGAGCGGGCCCGGTTCTGGCGCCTGATGCGCGATACCGGTGCCCGCGGCGTGGTGCTGCTGTCGGGCGACCGGCATCTGGGGGCGATCTATCGCCGCGCGGCCGGGCCGGACGGGCCGCCCTATCCGGTGACGGAACTGACGTCGAGCAGCGTCAACCTGCCCAATCTCGCGATCGTCGACGAACCGGGGCCGAACCGGCTGACGCCGATCTGGCCGCTGGAGAACTGGGGCCGGATCGACATCGACTGGTGGGCGGGGCGTGTCGATCTGGCCGTGGTCGATGCCGGCGGCATCCCGCGGCGGCGGGTGAGTGTGGCCATGGGGGACATCGCCTGACCGATCTTTCCGCCCCGCCGGCCCCAGCCCCGCCGGTCTCAACCCCGCCGGGTCTCAGCCCTGCCGGTCTCAACCCAGGGCGATCGGCGGCGCGATGGGCACCGGCGGCACGATGGTCGGCGCGCCCAGCGCGTCCAGCAGGTGGCGGACCATCAGCCGCACCGGCTCTGACGGACGCTCGGCGGTCTTGAGGGCGATATCCACCGTGGGCAAGGCGGGGAAGCCGTCCTGGGGCCCCAGAATCCGCCAGTCCGGCGGCACCGTGCTGCGGGCGAGGGCGGTGAGGGCAAGGCCGCTCGCCACCGCGGACTGGATGCCCGACAGGCTGCCGCTGGTCAGCGCCACCCGCCAGGGCTTCTGCGCCCGGTCGAGCGCCGAGAGCGCATGGGGCCGGAAGGCACAGCCCTCGGGGAAGAGGGCAAGCGGCACGGTTTCTGCCGTCTCGGGCCGGTGATCGGCGGCGGCCGCCCAGACCAGCGGCTCGCGCCGGACCAGGGATCCGCCGCCATGGCCGTCGCGGCGGGTGACCAGGATCAGGTCGTGGCCGCCCTGGGCAAGCTCGGCTTCCAACTCGCGGGAGAGGGCGCAGCGCACCTCGATCTCGACCCTGGGATTGGCGGCCGCGAACCGGGCGATGATCGGCGGCAGAAAGACGCTGGCATAGTCGTCGGGCGCACCGATCCGCACCCGGCCGCGGGCACCGGCATCCAGCAGGCGCAGCACCGCCTCGTCGTTCAGTGCCAGCATGCGCCGGGCATAGCCGATCAGCACCTCGCCATCGGCCGTGGGGCGCACACCCCGCCGGTCGCGCTCCACAAGCCGGCGATCCAACCGGTCTTCCAGCCGCTTCAGCTGCATCGACACGGCAGACTGGGTCAGGTTCAGCCGCTCGGCCGCGGCGGTGAAGCCGCCCTGGTCGATCACCGCCACCAGGGCGCGCAGCAGATCGATATCCAGCGCCGGCAGCACGGGGTCCGGACGGCCGGGCAGGCCGGCACGGGCAAGGGCGAGTTCGGCGGTGCCCATCGGCGTCATCTCCGTTTCAGCATCACGATCCGTGATGCTGTCATCAGAAACATTCACTTTCATCATAGCGGAAGCGACGGCAGAGTGGCCACTGCCGGATTGCGCCGCCCTCCCCCCTCTCCCCCGCAGATCCGCATCCGCCGCCCCGCCCCCGTTCCGGTGGCGGATGCCGGCGCGATCCGGCGCTTCGCACTCCCCCCGCTCCCCCGCACGCGAAGTTCCCCCGCCGATGATCTCCTCCTCCCCCGCCGTTCCCGGCGGCGGGCGCCTTGTCGTCGCCACGGCTGCCGGTACCGGCATGGCCTGGCTGATGATGATCGCGGCCGTCGTCTGCCTCGCCTTCGTTCCCTTCCTGGTCCGCGCTGCCGATGTCGGGCCCGGTGCCGCCGGTTTCTGGCGCATGGTCCTGGCCCTGCCGCTGCTGGCCACCTGGTCGGCCACGATCGATCGGCGGCAGCCGGTTGCGACACCGGCATCCGGCGCCCGCCGGCGTGGTTTTCTTGCCGCGATCGCGGCCGGGCTCGCCTTCACCGGCCGACCTGTTCTTCTTCCATCGCGCCATCGGGACCACCACCGTCGCCAATGCGGCCCTGCTCTGCCAGCTGGCGCCGGTGATGGTGGTGGCAGCCCTGTGGATCTTCGGCGGCGAGCGCCCGGGCCGCGGGCTGATCGCCGGCCTGGGGCTGGCCCTTGCCGGCGCCTGGCTGCTGGTTCGCGACACCGGCGACCGTGCCGGCGCCGACATCATGGGCGACCTGTCGGCCGTGGCGGCTGCGGCCTGCTATGCCGCATATCTGATCGCGATCAAGGCGGCCCGGCGCAGCATCGCCACAGGAACCACCATGCTGGTCACCACGGCGGTCTCGGCGCTGGGGTTGGGCCTGCTGGCGGTGGCATCGGGCGAGGTTCTGATGCCCTCCAGCCTTGCCGGCTGGGCCGCCGTCGCGGCACTGGGCATCCTGGCCCATGCCGGGGGCCAAGGCCTGGCCACAGCGGCACTCGGCCGCCTGCCGGTCGGGGCAGCCTCGCTGCTGCTGCTGATTCAGCCGGTGATCACCGCGGCATTCGGCTGGCCGATCGAAGGCGAGATGCCGAGCCTGGTGCAGGTCGCAGGCGCCATGCTGCTGCTGGAGGCCCTGGCGACGGCAAATCCCGCAGTGCGGCCGGCATGGCGTCGCACTGGACCCGCCCCCCTGGCCGCGCGATAACCGGAAGGTGCAGATAAAGCGCAGGCGGCGACCAGACCGCGCGCCGTACCGGAGGAGACGCACCCCATGACCACACTTGCCGAGACCAGCAACCAGGGCGCGCCTGCCGAGGTCGCCGTCGTGACCGGATCGGGCAGCGGGGTGGGCCGCGCAGTGGCGCTGGCTTTCGCCGCCCGCGGTGCGGCGGTGGTGGTGAATGCCGCGCGCAGCCGCGATGCGGCGGAAGAGACGGCCGGGATGGTGCGGGCCGCCGGCGGCCGGGCGGTGGTGGTGATGGGCGATATCGCCTCCGACGAGGACTGCCGGCGGATCGCCGCCGGAGCCGAAGAGGCCTTCGGACGAATCGACCGGCTGATCAACAATGCCGGCACCACCCGCTTCTGCGACCATGCCGATCTGGACGGGCTCGAGGCGCAGGATTTCCTGGATCTCTATGCCGTCAACGTGGTCGGCGCCTTCCAGATGACCCGGGCCTGTGCGCCGGCGCTGAAGCAGTCGGGCAGCGGCGCCGTGGTCAATGTCTCGTCGATCGCGGGCATTGCGGGTGTCGGCTCGTCGGTCGCCTATGCGGCATCGAAGGGCGCGCTCAACACCATGACCCTGTCGCTGGCCCGGGTGCTGGGCCCCGAGATCCGGGTGAATGCGGTCTGCCCCGGATTCATCGAGGGCCGGTGGCTGCGCGAGGGCATGGGAGCCGACCGCTACGACGCCCAGAAGGCGAAGCTTGAGAAGACCACGCCGCTGCGCCGGGTGGCAGCGCCCGAAGACGTCGCCCGCGCGATCCTGGCGCTGGTCGACACGCCCCATGTCACCGGCGAGACGCTGATGGTCGATGGCGGGGCACATCTGTTCTTCACGCCGCTGGTCGCACGCTGACGTAAGGGGGCCGCGGATGCGGATGTTCCAGGTCGACGCCTTCACCGACCGGCCCTTTGCCGGCAACCCGGCCGCGGTGCTGGTGCTGGACGGGCCGGCGCCGGTTGCGGCGATGCAGGCGCTGGCGGCCGAGAACAACCTGGCCGAGACCGCCTTCACCTGGCCCGAACCGGGCCGGCCGGGGGGGCGGCGGCTGCGCTGGTTCACCCCCGTCGACGAGGCCCCCTTCTGCGGCCATGCCACCCTGGCCACCGCCCATGTCCTGATCGCGGAACTGGGCGAAGCGGGGCCGCTCGCCTTCGAGACCGCGGTCGGGCCGATCCGGGTGGCGGCGACCCCGGCCGGCTATGAACTCGATCTGCCGCGCTTCGACATGACGGCGGCGGCCCTGCCCGAGGCGCTGGCCGGCATCTTCCCCGAGCCGCCGGTCTTCGTGGGTCGCAATTTCGAAAACCTGTTCGTGGTATTGGCCGAGGCCGGCCTGGTGCGGGATTTCGTGCCCGACCAGACGGTGATCGGCCGCATCCATCCCGAGGGGCTGGTGATCACCGCGCCGGCGGAGCCGGGCAGCGGCATCGATTTCGTCTCGCGCTTCTTCTGCCCCGGCTGGGGGATCCCTGAGGATCCGGTGACCGGATCGATCCATGCGACGCTGGCCCCCTGGTGGGCGGAACGTCTGGGCCTGACGGTGCTGCAGGCCGTTCAGGCTTCGCCGCGCGGCGGCCGGCTGGCCTGCACCGTCGCGCCCATGCGGGTGCGGGTGGCGGGCCCGGCGGTCACTGTCTTCGATGCCAGGCTTCACGCCGGGATCGCCGCCCGCTTCAGATCGTCCGCGCCAGCCGGGTGATTTCTGTCCGCAGCCAGCGATGGGCGGGCAGCCCCTCGTCGCGGCGATGGAACATCAGCGCCAGCCGTGCCGGCTGCGGGTTCAGCTCGGCCGGGGGGCGCATGACGGTGAAGCCGCCGCGGCGTGCGATGGTGAAGGCGGTGGGGCCGACCGCGGTCAGCAGGGCCTTTGCGCAGGCCGCGATCTCGGCAGCACCCGGCAGGGTGGAGGCCACGGCGAGCAGCCGGCGTTCCCGCCCCAGATCGGCCAGTGCCCGGTCCATCACCCCCTGCGCGCTGCCGGTGGCGGAAACCAGGACATGCGGGGCTTCGGCGAAGGCGTCGAGGGTGATGAGTGGCAGCACCTCCGGCCCGTCTTCGGGTCCGGTCGGCACGGTGTCGATGTCGAGCCCGTCGGGCACCAGGGTCAGCAGCGGGTCTCGGCGCAGGAAGATCCGGGTGATGCGCGGCGGCGGGTCGGGCAGCATGCCCAGCGCCAGCCAGATCTCGCCGTCATCCAGCGCCCGGGCGGCATCGCGGCGATCGATGTGGTGGAAGCGGGGCGCAAGCCCCGGCGCCTCTGCCTGAAGATGGCGGACGATCGCCGGCCCCATCACCAGTTCCGCAATCTCGGTGACGCCGATGCCGACCTCGCCGGTCACCGTGCAGGGGTCGAAAGGAGTGGCCGGGGTCAGGGCGGCGCGCATCTGGCCGAGGGCGGCGGAAATGCCCGGCCAGATCTCGGCAGCGCGGGTGGTGGGCTCCACCCCCCGGGGCGTGCGCAGGAACAGCTCGTCATCGAAGATCCGCCTCAGCCGACGCAACGCATTCGAGGCCCCGGCCTGGGTCATGCCCAGCCGTTGTGCCGCCCGGCCGACATTGCGTTCGGTCATCACCGCCGCGAAGACCTTGAGCAGGTTGAGATCGATGCGATCCGGATCACGCGCATCCAAGGGCTTGTCTCCCCATCCGTGGGCTTCACCACGATATTCCCATCAGCAATATCGAACCTTCAAGCAGGTGATTTGAGTTATGAGGCGCCCGATGGCAGCTTCATGTCACACCCGGGGCGACGGGAAGACGGAAGCCTGAAGCCATCGTCTCCGCCGCCGCTCGTCTCATGCGTCCTGGAGGTTTCGCCATGTCCCTGCTCAGCGGTTCCAACCCGTCCCAGGCAGCCCTGCTGCTGCGCCTTACCCTCGGCATCGCCGCCATTGCTCACGGCCTGATGAAGGTCTTTATCTTCACCGTGCCGGGTACCGTCGCCTTCTTCGGTTCTTTGGGCTATCCGCCGATCGTCGCCTATCTCACCATGGCGGCTGAAATCGGTGGCGGCCTGCTGCTGATCCTGGGCATCGCGACCCGGCTGGTGGCACTTGGCCAGATCCCGGTTCTGATCGGTGCGGCCCTGGTCCATGCCGGCAATGGCTGGGTGTTCTCGGCGCCCAATGGCGGCTGGGAGTTCCCGGTGTTCTGGATCGCCGCCCTGGGCGTGCAGGTCCTGCTGGGCGACGGCGCCGCGGCGCTGGGCCCGAAGCTCTATGGTCGCGCGACCGGCGGCAGCCGCAGCCCCGTCCGGGCCTGATCACAGCGTCTCTGACCATCCCCTCTCGTCCGTCCGGAGCGCCCCGCCCATGACCGATCGTCGTGCCCCCCGTCAGCGGGTTCTGTTCGTGTCGCATGGTGCTCCGGACATGGTGCTGGGCCGCAGCCCGACCCGGGCCTTCCTCACGGGTCTCGGCGGGCTGCTGCCGGCGGTCCCCCGGGCCATTCTGGTGGTCTCGGCCCATTGGCGGGCCGGGGTGCCGACGGTCGGGACCGCGGCAAGACCCGCGACCATCCACGACTTCTACGGCTTCCCCGAGCCGCTTTACCGCCTGCGCTATCCGGCGCAGGGCGATGCCGCTCTGGCGGCGCGGGTCCGCGACCTTCTGCTGGCCGCGGGCCTGCCCGTCGCCGAAGACGCAGAGCGGGGGCTGGACCACGGGGCCTGGACGCCGCTGATGCTGGCCTGGCCCGCAGCCGATGTGCCGGTGGTCGGCCTGTCGCTGGCCGAGACCGACGCCGCCGGCCATCTTGCGATCGGTGAGGCATTGGCGCCGCTTGCCGACGAGAATGTGCTGGTGCTGGCAAGCGGCAGCCTGACCCACGATCTCCGCGGCTTCTTCCGCAACCGCGCGGCCGGCGGCGGCGAGGCGGATTATGCCGCCGCCTTCGCGGACTGGGTGGCGGAGGTGGTGACGACCGGCGACCTCGACGCCCTCGCAGACTGGCGGCAGCGCGCCCCTCACGGCTCCGACAACCACCCGACCGACGAGCATCTGATGCCGCTGATGGTGGCCGCCGGCGCCGGCGCCGGCCGAAGCCCCCGCCTGCTTCACCGGGCGGTGGAGGGCCGGGTGCTGCGTCTGGACGCCTGGGGCTGGGCGTGAGGCCGGCTCAGTTTCCGATCGTGGCGCGGTAGTCGAAGATTGAGAGATCGCGTCCGTCCAGGCGCCGGATCTGGGTGGGGGCGGCCGGTAGGTCATAGCGGGCGCGGAGCGCGAGGTCGCGGCCGGTGAAGGTGAGCCGGCCGGTGGCGGCGATCCGGCGCTTGCGGTCGCCGAAGGTGGAGCTGCCGATCACGACATCGTCCGTCCCGATCGACAGGCCGCGGGTGAGCAGATTGTCGATCTGGACGATGATGCCCTGGCGGTCGATCAGAAAACCGCCCATCGAGCCGTTGGCGATCAGCCGCCCGTCTTCCAGCACCACCAGATCGTGGCACATCAGCCCCGGGAGCGTGAAGCGCTCCACCTGATTGAACTGCGCATCGAGCCGAAGGACTTCGGATGGCCGCGCCGGCTGAACGCCGGCATGGCTGAGCATGACATAGAGTTCACGGCCGTCGCCGCCGATCCCGTTCATATGGACATAGCCGGTATCGCCCGTGTCGGCATCGGCCTGGCCCGCGGGATAGTGGACGGTGCAGGTCGAGAAATCCTCGCTGAAGACCAACAGTTTCTGGCGGTAGGTATCGACCACCACCAGCTGGCCGCGGACGAAATCGATCTGATGGCAGCCATTGTCGAGCCCGTCGGCGACCACCTCGGCCGGGCCGAAGCCGGCGGTGGCCGGGTCGATTGGCAGGCGCAGGATGCGGCCCCGGCTGGTACGGGCATGGAGATCAGCGTCCAGCGATTCGAACACCCAGGCCGCGCCGTCGCGGATGGTGGCGCCGAAATAGAGCCCGTCCCGGCGGCGCTCGCAGCCGGCGATCCCTGCGACATAGAGCCCCTCGCGAGAGGCGACGAGATGGGTGAAGGCAGCTTCGGGCATGGCATCTCCTCTCTGCGGGGATTGCCGATAGTCTAGCACGCCCGGCGCGCACATCGTGACACGCCATCGGCGCCGCCGCGTCGACAGCGGCCCCTCTTGCGTGTTAAGCCTCTGTCCGGACAAGAACCACGAGCGGGATCCGATGTACCGGTATCGTCACGGCGCCTTCGGGCTGGTCTCGGATCTGGCCCTGCCGGATCTGGTGAGCGATGCCGTCACCCCTGCCGATCCCGCCGGTTTCGACGCGACCGCCGTGAGACTGCGGCTGGAAGCGGTGCCCGAGGCTCTGCCCGACCCCCACAACACCGGCCTGTTGTGGCAGGCATCCGGCGACGAGGTGCTGTTTTCCCTGGGGGAGGCGGGCCGCTATCTGGTCCGCGGCGGGCGGTCGATCGGGGTGGCGCCGGGGCCCGACCACGACAGCCACCCGGATCGACTGCTTAACTGGCTTTACGGCAGCGTCTTCGCCGCCGTCCTGCTGCAGCGCGGGCTGATGCCGCTGCATGTGGCGAGCCTGCGCACGACCTCGGGCCTGCTGGCGATCACCGGTCCGTCGGGGGCCGGCAAGTCGACCATGGCCGGGGCGCTGCTCGCGCGTGGCCACGCCCTGCTCGCCGACGATCTGCTGCAGATCGACGATGTGGCCGGGCTGATACGGACGGGGCCTGCGACCACCGTCGCCGGCTGGCCGGGGGTGCCACGGCTCCGGCTGTCGGACGAGGCGATCGCGGCTTTCGGTCTTGGGCATGGCGACTGGGTGCCGGTGGAAGGACGGAGCAAGAGCGGCGCCCTGCTGCCGCTGGGCGGCAGGGGCAGGCCCGACCGTGCGCCCGGGCCGCTGACTGCGCTGGTGGAGCTGGCTGCGGCCCCCGGTCCCGAGATGCCGGCGCGTCTGGATCGGCTGACCGGGCTGGATGCGATCCGCGCCATCCATGGCGCGCTTTACCGTCCGGGCCTGTCCCAGGCGCTGCTGGGGGTGACGGGGCTCAGGGCCTTCAGCTTCAATCTGGCGGCCCGGCTGCCGGTCTGGCGGCTGACCCGCCCGCTCGGCTTCGACCGGATCGATGCCGGGATCGCGGCCCTGGCGCCACTGCTCGGGCGACAGGCCTGAATATTGGCCTAGGTCAATATTATATTTGGCATGAGGCGAATTCGGGTCGATGATGGCGGCCGGACATGTCCGGCATGTCCGGGCCGGCGCGCCGCTGCGCCGATCAGACGAGGCCTTAGCGATGACCGACACCTCCGTTCTCGACACAGAGACCCGCCACGATCTTCACGACCGCTGGCCGCGCGCTGAATCGGTCGAGGATTTCCGGGAGAATCTGGCGGCGGTGCATGCCCGCATCGCCGCTGCGGCGGCGCGGGTGGGGCGGGATCCGGCGACGGTGCGCCTGCTGCCGGTCAGCAAGACCATGGACGAGGCGCATATCCGTCTGGCCTATGCCGCCGGCTGCCGGCTGCTGGGCGAGAACAAGGTTCAGGAAGCCGCGCGCAAATGGGAGGCGATGGCGGATCTGGCCGATCTTCAATGGTCGGTGATCGGTCATCTGCAGACCAACAAGGCCAAGCTGGTGGCGCGCTTTGCCGCCGAATTCCAGGCGCTGGACAATCTGCGGGCAGCCGAGGCGCTGGATCGCCGCCTGCAGATCGAAGGCCGCAGTCTCGACGTCTTCGTTCAGGTGAACACCTCCGACGAGGTGAGCAAATACGGCCTGCCGCCGGAAGAGGTGGCGGGTTTCCTGAAGGAGCTGCCGGCTTTCAGCGCGCTCAAGGTGCGCGGGTTGATGACGCTCGCCCTGTTCTCGGCCGAGGCCGCCCGGGTGAGGCGCTGCTTCGTGCTGCTCCGCGATCTGCGCGACCGGCTGCGTCAGGACGCCCCGGCCGGGCTGTCCCTCGACGAGCTGTCGATGGGCATGTCGGGCGATTTCGAGATTGCGATCGAAGAGGGTGCGACCGTGGTGCGCGTCGGCCAGGCGATCTTCGGCGCCCGGAAGCTGCCCGACAGCCATTTCTGGCCGGGCTTGGAGGCGTAAAACCGGTCAGGTCAGACCGCCCACTCCGTCACGTCCTCTTCCTGGCCGATCAAGGCGAGGCCGTGGGCGATGGAGGTGAGCTCGTTGCCCGTGGCGATGCGGTCGCGGCCGAAGCGGTCTTCGAACAGCCGGCGGATGGCGGGGATCAGCGACGAGCCGCCGGTGAGAAACACCCGGTCGATGGCGGCGGCCTCCACCGCCGCCTTGGCGAGGGCGGTGTCGACGGTGGCGGCGATGCGGGCGACGTCTTCGGCGATCCAGTCCTCGAACTCGGCGCGGGTGACCCGGGCATTGATGTCGAGCCCGGGGGCGTTGAAGGCGAAATCGGCCTCGGTTTCGGTGGAGAGCGCCCGCTTCACACGGCCGACCGCATCATAGAGCGGGTACCCGAGTTCGTTTTCGATCACCGTGATCATCCGGCCGACCGCCTCGGGGTCCAGCGCCGCCCGGCGCAGGCGCTCCAGCGCATCCATGGTCTTCGGGTTGCGCATCAGGGCGAGCTTCGACCAGTCGCCGAAATCCGAGAAGAAGCTCAAGGGGATGTCGAGCACCTTGTCGAAGGAGCGGTAGCGGCCGCCCTTGCCGAGGAAGGGCAGCACCAGCCGATCGAGGATGCGATAGTCGAACCGGTCGCCGGCGATGCCGATACCGGCCGAGCCGAGCGGCAGGCAGCGCCGCGCGGCACCCGGTTCGGCCACCCGCACGACCGAGAAGTCGCTGGTGCCGCCACCGAAATCGGCCACCAGCAGCGTGGCGGCGTGGTCGAGACCCGCGGCATAGCTGAAGGCGGCGCCCAGCGGCTCGTAGACATAGTGGATGCGGGTGCCGAAGGTCTCGAACATGCGGTCGTACCGCTCGCGGGCGAGGGCGGGGTCGGCGCGGAAGCCGGCGAATTCCACCGGCACGCCGACCACGATCCGCTCCGGCCGCCGGTCGAGCCGGCCGCCGGCATGGGCCGTCAGGCGGCCCAGGAACATCCGGCCCAGCTCTTCGAAGCGGTAGCGCTTGTCGAAAATGGTGGCGTGTTCGAAGAGCGGGGTGGCGGCCACGCTCTTGAACGACTGGATGAAGCGGCTGTCCTGCGGAAAGGCCAGATACTCGGCGATGGCCCAGGGTCCGGCCTCGTGGGCAATGCCGCCCTTCCCCTCGTCGTCCTGCCAATAGCACAGCGCCGAACGAAACACGGCCCCGGTCGCCTTCGCCCCCTGAAACTCGACCAGCTCCGACACCCCGGGCGCGGTGGCCAGTGCCGCCACGCTGTTGGTGGTGCCGAAATCGAGGCCGAGCACCCCGTCCGTGATCTGCCGCATGGTCCTGTCTCCGAGGTCGAAGGGCCCGTTCCGGCATGTCGCCAGAGTGATTTCAGGGAAATCAATGGCTTATGCGGTTTTGGGGGAGGCAAGACTAGGCGCGGGCGGCGGATTGTGCAAGGTGGGAGTTGTTACGGGCGGTGGGGGATTGCCTCTCGTTTTCGCGCGCCGCAGAGACTCAAATCCGTTTGCCTCTCAGATACGAGACACAAACGAGTTTGCCTATCACGGTTGGGAAAATTCGATAGACAACACGTTTTGCTTCTCTCAGAGTCGACGCTAACGCAGTTGTGTCTCGAATAAGCCGAAAAGCGAGAGCCAACATGAATGACGCCCGCTCTCCCGCCGGTTTCGATCCGAGCGATGCCGTTCAGTATCACTATGATCGGTTTCCGCCGCGGATGCTCGATCACGCACGGCTGATCAAGCCCATGTCGGAGGCTGCGGCAGCACTGGCCCGTTACGATCAGATGCTCAAGGGCATGCACAGCAGCGATATTCTGCTGGCGCCCCTCCGCAGCCGCGAGGCTGTGATTTCATCCCGCATGGAAGGGACTGTCAGCACTCTTGATGAAGTTCTGCGCCTGGAAGCGGAGCAGGAGGATGATGGTGACGTCGAGCATACGAACGCCCGCAGCGAAACGATCGAGGTTTTTCTATACGGCCGGGCCATGAAGATGGCGCAGGCTTCCATGAAGGATGGGGCACCCCTGTCAAAGTGGTTGATTCGTTCTGCACATAAGGTTCTGCTCGGTTTTGGCCGAGGGTCGCATCTTTCCCCCGGTGAATTTAAGACAGAGCAGAATTATCTGGCGGATCGGGGGAGCCGGAAGATTCTGTTTGTTCCCATCAGCCCGCAGCGACTGGATGAAGGCCTGGATCGCTTTTTCGATTTTTTGAAGGATGACGACTGCGAAATTCACATCCGCACTGCCATCGCACACCTGGAGTTCGAAGCACTGCATCCTTTCAAGGACGGGAACGGCCGTATCGGCCGCATGCTGATCCCATTGATGCTTTGGAAATCCGGCAAGATTTCCGAGCCGTATTTTTATATCAGTGAATTCTTCGAACAAAATAAAGATGAATATATTGATCGCATGAGATACGTCTCTGCTTCCGGAAAATGGGAAGAGTGGGTCGTATTCTTTTTGACTGCAATCGAGTCCCAGGCGCGGCAGAATCTGGAAAAAGCCGAGCAGATCCGAACGCTCTATGAGGAAATGAAAGGCCACTTTAGGGAAACATTGTCATCAAAGTGGGCCATTACGGCTCTTGATTTTATTTTTACGCGCCCGGTGTTTCGGAACAATACGTTCACCAGTCGGTCCGGCATTCCTGCGCCGACAGCACATAAGTTTACCAAGAATCTGCTTGATGCGGGCCTGTTAAACACGCTGGAACCAGCGGCTGGGCGACGACCGGCGCTTTATGCCTTCGAGCCGTTGATTTCGCTGGTGCGCGGCTGAGGCGCCTGCGACCGGAAAAGCGGGCTATGCCGCCTTGTCCGGTCGTGCGGACCGGCCCCATCCTGGGGCAGTGGGGCCATGGGGGGCCCTGTCAGGAGAAGGGAGGCTGCCTGATGCTCGACATGCGACCCGGCTGCGAGTGCTGCGATGTGGACCTGCCGGCGGATGCGCCGGGGGCTTTCATCTGTTCATTCGAATGCACCTTCTGCGAGAGCTGTGCCGGGGGCCGGCTTGGCGGGGTCTGCCCGAATTGCGGGGGCGGGCTGGTGGCGCGGCCGGTGCGGCCGACGGCGCTGCTCGGCCGCCATCCGGCTTCCACCCGGCGGGTGGTGAAGGAGGCCGGCTGAACCCGCGCATCAGCCCGGACGGATGTCCGGCAGGGCGGGTGAGGGCGGAACATCGGCGGGCGTGGCAGGATTGGCCGGACAAGCCCCGACCACTTCTCTTCCGCGCGCGCCCACGGGATTTCCGTCATGCACAGCCCTGCCTTCTTCGCCTTCGTTCTTCTGGCCGGCGCCACCATCTGGCTGCTGGGCCTGACGGGCAAGCGGATGAAGCGTGTGATTGCCCCGCCATTGCTGGCGCTGGCGGCGGGCGCCCTGCATCGCCTGATCTTCGGGCAGGTGATGCCCCGCGACGAGCTGCTCGGCATGATGGAGACCCTGTGCTGGTTCGCCGTCGGCTTCGGCGTCGCCTCGATCGCCCTCAGGCTGAGGGGGCGGGATATCCGCAGCCTGCTCGGCACCGGCGGCGTTCTGGTGCTGGTGGCCATGGCCGGCATGTGGGTCGTGACCACGATGATCGTCGCCTTGATCTTCGGCCTGCCGCTGCTGGTCGCGGCGGTGATCGGCGCGATCCTGACCCCGACCGACCCGGTGATCGCCTCGTCGATCGTTACCGGCCCCTTCGCCGAACGGCATATCCCGGCGCGGATCCGGCAGATGCTGTCCTTCGAATCGGGCGGCAATGACGGGCTGGCCTTTCTGTTCATGTTTCTGCCGATCCTGCTGCTTCATGATGCGACCGACGGCTGGGGCGACTGGCTGCTGCGGGTCGGGCTCTGGCAGGTGGTGGCCGCCGGGGTGATCGGGCTCGGGCTCGGCCATGGGGCCGGCCGGGCGCTGAAGGCCGCGCGAGCGGCGGGGCAGATCGGCCGCCGGTCGCTGATGCTGGCCAGCCTGACCTTCATGGTCGGGCTGTTGGGCCTGATGAAACTGATCGACACCGACAGCATCTGGGCCGCCTTCCTGGCCGGGCTGGCCCTGGCGACGGCCTTGGGCGACGAGGTGCGCGAGGCGGCGGACCAGTACGAGGAGGGCGGCAACAATCTGGCCATGGTGCCTGCGCTGATGCTGTTCGCGATGGCGGTGCCCTGGGGGGCGTGGGGCGGCATCTGGGGGGCCGGCCTGCTGGCGCTCGGCCTGGTACTGGCCTTCCGGCGGCTGCCGGTGATCTGGCTGCTCTATCTGCTGCTGAAGCCCGGCGCGGGACGGCCGGCACCTTCGGCGGCGGACCAGGCACGCGACGGGGTCGACCCGCGCCCCTTCCGGGCGCCGCACGATGTCTGGTTCTATGGCTGGTTCGGCCCGATCGGCCTGTCGGCGATGTTCTATGCCGGTGCGGCCCATCGCGAACTGGCGGATCCGCGGCTCTGGCCGATCACCAGCTTCCTGATCGCCGGCTCCATTCTTGCCCATGGGCTGACCGCGGCGCCGTTCACCCGGCTCTATGCCAGGGCAGCCCGGGACGATCGGTCCTGAAGACGAAACGGCCCGGCACTTTGCAGCGCCGGGCCGTTCGAAACCGGTCGTCCGTTCACCGCCGGAACCGGCGGGAGCGAATGGCGGAGAGGGTGGGATTCGAACCCACGGTACGCTCGCGCGCACAACGGTTTTCGAGACCGCCCCGATCGACCACTCTGGCACCTCTCCGCTCGGGACGGCGCGGACCTTATCCGAAGAGGGGCAGGGGCGCAAGCCCTGTCTGTGACGGAATGAAAACGGCCGGCCCCGTCGCCAGGGCCGGCCGATTTTTATTGGTCCGAAGGGTGCCTTGCCTTAGCGGCGGGCAATCATCGTCCCGCCTTAGCGGCGGGCAACCATCATCTTCTTGATCTCCGCGATCGCCTTGGCCGGGTTCAGGCCCTTGGGGCAGGTCTTCGCGCAGTTCATGATGGTGTGGCAGCGATACAGGCGGAACGGATCCTCGAGCGTGTCGAGGCGGTCGCCGGTGTCCTCGTCGCGGCTGTCGGCCAGCCAGCGATAGGCCTGAAGCAGGATCGCCGGGCCCAGATAGCGGTCGCTGTTCCACCAGTAGCTGGGGCAGCTGGTCGAGCAGCAGGCGCAGAGAATGCACTCGTAGAGACCGTCGAGCTGCTCGCGCTCTTCGGGGCTCTGCAGGCGTTCACGCGCCGGCGCCGGGCTCTGGCTGCGCAGCCAGGGCTTGATCGACGCATACTGGGCGTAGAAGTTGGTCATGTCGGGAACGAGGTCCTTCACCACCTGCATGTGGGGAAGGGGGTAGATCTTCACCTCGCCCGCCACGTCCTCGATCGGCTTCAGACACGCAAGCGTGTTGCCGCCGTCGATGTTCATGGCGCAGGAGCCGCAGATGCCTTCACGGCACGAACGGCGGAAGGTGAGGGTCGGATCGACCTCGTTCTTGATCTTGATCAGCGCGTCCAGAACCATCGGACCGCAATGATCGAGATCGACCTCGTAGGTGTCCACCGACGGCGTTTCGCCGCTGTCGGGGTTCCAACGGTAGATCTTGAAAACCTTGACGTTCTTCGCGCCGTCCGCCTTGTAGGTCTTGCCCTGGCGGATCTGCGAATTCTTGGGAAGCCGGAACTGGGCCATCGCTCGTCTCGTCCTCGGTCGACGTGGGGTCGTTAAGGCGGCGTCAGTAGACGCGCGCCTTCGGCGGGAACACCTCGACCTCGTTGGTCAGCGTCGTCATATGCACCGGGCGATAGTCGAAGGCGACCTCGCCCTCGTCCGAGCAGTAGGCGACGGTGTGCTTCATCCAGTCCTTGTCGTCGCGGTCCGGATAATCCTCGCGGGCATGGGCGCCCCGGCTTTCCGGCCGGTTTGCGGCACCGGCGATGGTGACCAGCGCCTGACCCAGAAGGTTGTCCAGCTCCAGCGTCTCGACCAGATCCGAGTTCCAGACCAGCGAGCGGTCGGTGACGCGGAGATTGTCGCGCTGGGCGTAGATCTTGTGCATCTCGGCCAGACCCTCTTCCAGCACCTCGCCGGTGCGGAAGACGGCGCAGTTGTTCTGCATGGTGCGCTGCATCTCGTCGCGGAGTTCCGCGGTCGAAACGGTGCCGTTGGCATGGCGCAGCTTGTCGAAGCGGGCGATCGCCCGTTCCGAAGCATCCGCGCTGATTGCCTTGTGCGGCTCACCCGGCTTCACGATCTCGGCGGCGCGGATCGCGGCCGCGCGGCCGAACACCACCAGGTCGAGCAGCGAGTTGGAGCCCAGACGGTTGGCGCCGTGCACCGACACGCAGGCCGCCTCGCCGATCGCCATCAGCCCGGGCACGACCTCGTCCGGATTGCCGGCCGTGGGACGGACGACCTCGGTGCGATGATTGGTCGGGATGCCGCCCATGTTGTAGTGGACGGTCGGCAGCACCGGGATCGGCTCCTTGGTCACGTCGACACCCGCGAACACCTTCGCGGTTTCGGCGATGCCCGGCAGGCGCTGATGGATGATCTCGGGATCGAGATGCTCCAGGTGCAGATGGATGTGGTCGTTGCGCTTGCCGACGCCGCGGCCCTCGCGGATCTCGATGGTCATCGCGCGGCTGACGACGTCGCGCGAGGCAAGATCCTTGGCCGAGGGTGCATAGCGCTCCATGAAGCGCTCACCATTGGAGTTGGTGAGATAGCCGCCCTCGCCGCGCACGCCCTCGGTGATCAGGCAGCCGGCGCCGTAGATGCCGGTCGGGTGGAACTGCACGAACTCCATGTCCTGCAGCGGCAGGCCGGCGCGCAGCACCATCGCATTGCCGTCACCCGTGCAGGTATGGGCCGAGGTGCAGGAGAAATAGGCCCGGCCGTAGCCGCCGGTGGCGATCACGACCAGATGCGAGCGGAAGCGGTGCAGGATGCCGGTCGCCAGATCCCAGCTCATCACGCCGCGGCAGGCACCCTCGTCGTCCATGATCAGGTCGAGCGCGAAATGCTCGATGAAGAACTCGGCGTCGTTCTTCAGGGCCTGCTGGTAGAGGGTGTGCAGGATGGCGTGGCCGGTGCGGTCGGCGGCGGCGCAGGGGCGCTGGGCGCGGCCCTGGCCGAAGCGGGTGGTCATGCCGCCGAAGGGGCGCTGATAGATCTTGCCCTCTTCGGTGCGCGAGAATGGCACGCCGAAATGTTCGAGCTCGATGATCGCCGGGATCGCCTCGCGGCACATGTATTCGATGGCGTCCTGGTCGCCCAGCCAGTCCGACCCTTTGACGGTGTCGTACATGTGCCAGCGCCAGTCGTCCTCGCCCATGTTGCCGAGCGCGGCCGAGATGCCGCCCTGCGCCGCCACGGTGTGGCTGCGGGTGGGGAACACCTTGGTGATGCAGGCGGTCTTCAGACCCTTCGCGGCCATGCCCATGGTCGCACGCAGACCGGCGCCGCCGGCGCCGACGACCACGATGTCGTATTCATGGTCGATGATCTTGTAAGCCGTGGTCATTTCGCGTTCAGCCTCCGAAGGCGAGCTTCAGCACCGAGACGACGCAGGCGATGCCGACGATGACCACGGCGAAGGTCATGGCGGTCAGCGACGCGATCTTGCATGCCTCGTTGTGCACGTAATCCTCGATGACGACCTGCAGGCCCAGTTTCGCATGCCAGAACAGGCTGACCAGGAAAGCGATCATCAGTGCGGCGGAGACCGGCGAGGACATCCAGTCCACCATCTCCAGCCGGCCGGCGCCCAGATGCGCGATCACCGAAATCACGAACCACAGGGTCAACGGCACCATGGCCATGGCGGTCACCCGCTGAAGCCACCAGTGCTGGACACCTTCTTTAGCCGAGCCCAGCCCGCGAACGCGGGCGAGGGGATTGCGCAAGCTCATCTTGATCGTCCTCGAACCAGCCGCAGTTTCTGCAGTCTTTTCTCGCCCATCAGACCGACAGGCCGATGATCCAGGCCAGCAGGGTCAGGCCGCCTGCGGCGACCAGCACGATGCGGCCCATCTTCTCGGCCTGTTTGACGTCGAAGCCGTAGCCTGCATCCCAGACCAGGTGCCGGATGCCGTTCGCCATGTGGTAGAACAGCGCCAGCGTCCAGCCGAACATCAGCAGCATGCCGAACCACGAGCCGAGAAAGCCCTGCACGGTTTCGAAAGACTCAGCGCCCGTCGCAGCGGCGATCAGCCACCAGGCGAGCAGCAGGGTGCCGACGCTCAACGCCACGCCGGTGGCGCGGTGCGAGATCGACATGAGCGCCGTCAGCGGCAGGCGGTAGACCTGCAGATGCGGCGAAAGCGGTCGGTTGTCGGTCTTGGCCATGGGCTTCTAGAACCTGCACTCCAGGGGCTCGTCCCGGCATGGCGAGGGTACCCCGCCGGGCGGCTCAACGTTTACGGCTTGAAAACGCACGCCTTTCGTCACGCCGTACTGAATAGGCCCAGCCGCCGCCCAAGTCAACGAAAGCCCGGCGAAAGTCGCACCCCCCACGCCATGCGCAGGCACAGGGGGCCGGAACCGGGCGCCCGAAGGTTGTGGGCGGCGGCGCTGTTCAGCCGCGGCGCGGCACCAGCACGGTGTAATCTAGGTCGAGAACGACGTCGGCAAGATATTTGCCGTCGGCATCTTTGAGCGGGAAGTCGGCGGCGGCCCGATTCTTGGCGGCAATGAGACGCAGTCGCAATGCACCCAGATCGGTGCGCCCGGGCAGGGCGTCGGCCGAGATCACTTCGGACCAGGCGTGGATGGTGTCGCCGGCGAAGGTGGGGTTGGCATGGGCACCGGCATTGATCGCCGCCACCCGGACGATGTTGGCCAGGCCGTTGAACGACAGCGACCGGGCCAGGCTGATGATGTGACCGCCATAGATCAGCCGCCGGCCGAAGCGGTTGCCATTGGCTTCCAGCTGGTTGAAATGAACCTTGGCGGTGTTCTGATAGAGGCGCGTCGCGATCTGATGCTCGGCCTCTTCGATGGTCATGCCGTCGACATGATCGATGCGCTCGCCGGGGCTGTAGTCCTCGAAGGCGTGCGGCTCCCCTGAGAGGGCGAAATCGAAGCCGCGGGCATCCAGCCCGGTCGGCACCACCAGATCGGCGGCATCGACCGCCCTGGGCAGATCGGCGGGCGGGCAGTCATGGGTGGCGGAGACATCAGTGCCGGGGGCGCGGCGCTTCACCATCACCCAGCGGACGTAGTCCAGCACCATCTCGCCCCGCTGGTTGCGCCCGGTGGAGCGCACCCAGACCACACCGGTCTGGCCGTTGCCGTTGGGCTTGAGGCCGATGACGGTGGAGCGGGTGGAAAGCGTGTCGCCGGCAAAGACCGGCACGCCGAACCGGCCGCCGGCATAGCCCAGATTGGCGACCGCGTTCAGCGAGACGTCGGGGACGGTCTTGCCGAAGACGACGTGGAAGACGAGCAGATCGTCGATCGGCGCGCCGCCGAGACCCAGGCTGCGGGCGAATTCGGCCGAGGAATTCACCGCGAAGCGGGTGCCGTAGAGCGCGGTATACAGCGACTGGTCGCCCTCGGTCACCGTGCGCGGGGTGGCGTGGACGATTTCCTCACCCAGGGTGAAGTCTTCGAAGAAGCGGCCGGGATTGGTCTTCTGTGCCATCGGTGCCGCCTCAGCCCAGGGTCTTGATCTGCTCTGCCATGTCGAGCAGGCGGCGGGCGCCGACCACATGCAGGTTCTCGACCAGCTTGCCGTCGACCACGACCACGCCTTTGCCCTCGGCAACCGCGGCCTGATGGGCGGCAATGATCTTTTCGGCCTTGGCGATATCGGCCTCCGACGGGCCGAAGGCCTCGTTGGCGGCGGCGAGCTGCTTGGGATGGATCAGGGTCTTGCCGTCCATGCCGAGTTCCGCACCCTGGCGGCAGACGCGAGCGAAGCCCTCTTCGTCGTCCAGATCCAGGTGCACGCCGTCCATGACCGCGAGGTCGAAGGCGCGGGCGGCCAGGATGCACAGCGACAGGCTGGCGAGGAAGGGCAGGCGCTCCGGGGTATGGGCGCAGTGGAGATCCTTGGCGAGATCCGAGGTGCCGAGCACCAGACCCGCCAGGCGCGGGGTGGCGCCGGCGACTTCCTCGGCCCTGAGGATGGCGAGCGGGGTTTCCATCATCACCCACAGCTTCAGATCGTCGGGCGCCCCCGCATCGCGCAGCACCGCTTCCGCCTGACGCACGCCTTCGGCACCGTCGACCTTGGGGATCAGCACGCCATCGGCGCCGCTCTTCGCCGCCGCGACCAGATCCGCATGGCCCCAGGGGGTGGTGAGCGCATTCACGCGCATGATCAGCTCGCGATTGCCGTAGCCGCCTTCAGCCAGCGCCGCCACCACATTGGCGCGGGCGGCGTCCTTCGCATCCGGCGCGCAGCTGTCTTCCAGGTCCAGGATCAGCGCGTCGGCCGCGAGGCTCCGGGCCTTGTCGAGGGCGCGGGTATTGGCACCCGGCATATAAAGCATGCTGCGGCGGGGACGATTGGTCTTGGCCATGTCGCGGGCTTCCGTGGCTGGGGTGAATGGCGGAAAGGCGATCCCCGGCCGGACCCCGAGAAGGCCGCACCCGCGGCGCCGGATCCGCGGGCAGGGATCCGTGCGGCGGGACGGGAAGAAGGCCCGGCCGGCTCGCGCGCGACTATAAACCACCTTGTGCCGCTGCGAAAGCGTTGCGCAGATCCGTTCCGCAACGCAACAAAGTTGCCGACCCGGGCCTGCTGCGGCTGCAGGGCCGGGCTGCAGCCGCCGGCGGTGCGCAGGGGTTGAAGCCTCCGGCCCGGCCGTGCAAGCATCCAGGTCCGCGGCGCCTGCGAACACGGGCTGCCGCCGGAAGCCGGTCGCCACCCCCGACTTCCGTCTCCCGCCCCTGATCCCCTCTATGTCCGGTGCAGCCCAGGCGCTGCCGGACCCTGCGTTTTGGGAGTACCGCCGATGACTGTCCTCAGCATCCAGTCACGGGTGAGCTTCGGCCATGTCGGCAACTGCGCCGCCACTCTGCCGCTGGAGCGGCTGGGCCAGGAGGTCTGCCCGATCGACACGGTGCGGTTCAGCAGCAACCCCCGCTATCCCGGCTGGCGAGGCACCGTGGTCGACGAGACCGAGATGCGCGGCATCGTCGAGGGGCTGGACGCCCTGCCCGAAGAGGCGGGCGGCGGGCTCGGTTTCGTGCGGGCGGTGCTGACCGGCTATTTCGGCAGCGCCGGCCAGGTGACCGTGGCGGCGGATGCGGTGGACCGGGTCCGCCGGCGGGTGCCCGGGGCCTTCTATCTGTTCGATCCGGTGATCGGCGACTATCCGGGCGGGCGCTATGTCCAGCCGGGCGTGGCCGAGGCGATGGTCGAACATCTGCTGCCGCGCGCCAATCTGGTGGTGCCCAATCATTTCGAACTCGACCATCTGACGGGCCGCCACACCCGCACCCGCGCCGAGGTGATCGAGGCGCTGGACCGGCTGGCGGCCATGGGGCCCGAGATGGCGGTGGCGACCTCGGTCAAGGTTGCCGAGACGGCGGCGGGGTCGGTGGAGGTGATCGCGGTCGGCCGCGCCGGCCGCTTCCGGATCGAGACCCCGCTGGTGCCGGTCCATTTCTCGGGCACCGGCGACATGTTCTCGGCCGTGCTGCTCGCCGACTGGCTGACCCATCGCGACCTGTCCCGCGCCATCCGCCGGGCCGTCGCCGCCACCTGGGCGGTGGTGGAGGAAAGCCGCAAGCTGGGCGGGCCGGAACTGGCCCTGGTGGCGGCGCAGGAGGCGATGCTGGCCGCCGATTACCGTGCGGTCGGGGTTCATCCGCTCTGACGTCGGCCCGTCCGTATCTCAGCCGGCCCTTGCCTCAGCCGTCGCGCTGCCATCCGTCCAGGATCACCGCGGTCGATACCGACTTGACCGCGGTGTGCCGGGCCAGGTGGTCGCGCAGGCCGTCGAGGGCTGCGACCGAGAGGCAGTGGACGATGATGATCAGGTCGGGCGTGCCGGTCACCGCCCAGGCGGCGCGGCATTCCGGGCGCTGACGGATGGTGGCGAGCAGGCCGCGATGGCTGCCGGTGCGGGCGACGATCGAGAACAGGGCGTCGATGCCGCGATCTGCGGTGGTGGCTGCCGGCAGGGCGGTTTCGACCGTGAAGCGGCGGATAACCCCCTGTGCCTGCAGGCGATCGATCCGGCGGCGGATGGCGGGACGCGAGGTGCCGATCAGGGCGGCCAACGTGCTGATGCTGCGGCGGGCATCCTCGCGCAGCAGGTCGATCAGCTGCAGATCGGTCTCGCTCAGGGACGGCTCCGGCGCGTCGCGGCGCCGGCCGGGTGAGGCCTGGTCCTGAGACATGATCATGGGGTCCGGTGCGGATGCGTGCCCCTGGTTATTGCCCAGGGGTTTCATTATGGTATGAAGTGTTCAATTTGAACTCTGGTCTGGCGAGCAATGCAACGGTTAAGTGTGCGGTGACTGCGGTCGCAACTTGTAGCTTCCAAATCGATGTGGGGACGTCGATTTGCGGGGTCTGCGGCCGCACCCCCGCCATCGCCAGTCATGGGAAGACATCATGTTCGATACGGGACCGATGTCCGCTGCACCCGCGCCCTATCTGTCGCGCGACGATCTTGCCGGCCGGCTGCCTGCGGGCAGCTGGCAGCGGGTGGTGTATGACGAATTCGCCGCCACCATTTCCAGCCCGGTCCGGCCTTTCCCCTGCGTGTTCGGGGTGAAGGGCTTCGAGACCGACCAGCTGCGCTATCTGTTCATCGACGACGAGGCCGCCGATCCCGACGGGCCGGCGGCCGACCGGCTGGCCGCGGCGCTGGGCCGGTTCGTGGCCGAGGCCCGCAGCTTCGGGCCCCATGCCTCTCTGGTCGCCTTCTTCCGCCCTGGTCGGGTGGCTGCGATCGAGGAATACCGGGCGCGGATGTGGGGGCTGCTGGCGGCGCTGGCCCGACGCGATGCGGCGCCCTGGCCGGCGGAGATCCCCGCCGGCACCGATGAAGCGCTCTGGGAGTTCTGCTTCGCGGGAGAGCCGATCTTCGTGGTCTGCAATACCCCCGCCCATATCGCCCGCCAGAGCCGGCGGTCCAGCACCTTCATGCTGACCTTCCAGCCGCGCTGGGTGTTCGACAAAATCCTGGGGACGGAACAGGCCGCCGCGACGTCGTTCGCCAAGGTGCGGCGGCGGCTGGTCGCTTTCGACATGCTGCCGGCCTCGCCCGATCTCGGCCGCTATGGCGCGCCCGAGACCCGCGAGCATCGCCAGTATTTCCTGGACGACGCCAACCGGCCGGCCCCCGCCTGCCCGTTCGCGCGGCTCAGGGATACCGATGCGGAGGTGGTCTGAGCCATGGTCGAGATCCTGACCCGCCACCTGACCCCGCCGGCCCTGCCTCACCTGATCCGGACGCTGATGCCGGAACAGGGTGCGGTCGAGGTGCAGCGCGACCAGCCGGGCAAGGAACATGCCTGGCATGCCCATCCGGTGGACGAGACCCTGGTGATCCTGGAGGGGAGCCTGCGGTTCTATTGGGCGGACGCATCCGGCAACACCGAGACCGTCTGCCGCCGGGGCGATGTGATCCGGCTGCCGGCGGGTATCCGCCACGGTTCGGTGGCGCTGGAGGGGGGCGTGGTCTATCTGATCGCGCCCCGCATCGTGGAGCTGGGAGGAGGAGGGACGGCATGAGCGAGGGCGGCCGCGAACTCGCACGCAATCTGGGCCCGCTCAAAGGGGCGGCGGTGATGCTGAACATCGTGCTGGGGGCGGGGCTGCTGATCCTGCCGGGCCTGGCGGTGCGGCAGGCGGGCGATCATGCCCTGCTGGCCTGGGGCATCTGTGCGCTCGCCGCCCTGCCGCTGCTTGCGGTGTTCGTGATCCTGGGGCGGCGGTTTCCGGATGCAGGCGGCATCGGCCATTTCGCCGCCCGCGCCTTCGGCCCTGCCTGGGCGCCGGCCTCGTCCTTCATCCTGCTGGGGGCGGTGGCGATCGGCCTGCCCTCGATCGCGCTGACCGGCGGGTATTATGCCGCGGGTGCGGTGGGCGGCAGCCCGCATGCCTGGGCGGCGGGGCTGGTGACGGCGGGGTTTGCGGTGAACCTGCTGTCGGCCGCGGGGGCGGCCAGGGTGAACCAGGCGATGGCGGCCGTGCTGCTGGTGCTGCTGGGGGCAATCGCGGTGACCGGCGTGGTGCTGGTGCCGGAAGCCGCCCGCCCCCTGCCGCTGCTGCCCGACCGGATCGACTGGGCCCTGGCGCTGGCACCGTTCATGATGATCTTCTTCGCCTTCACGGGCTGGGAGATCGCGTCCAACCTGTCGGAGGAGTTCCGCGACCCGGCCCGGGATTTCCCGCGGGCGATGGCGCTGTCTTTCGTGGTGGCGGTGGTGCTCTACCTGGTCATGGCCTGGATCGCCCAGACCCGCGATCTGAATGGCCGGTTCGAGACCCCGTTCGCGGCGATCATGGACGGCCGGTTCGGGACTGTCGGCGGCCGGGCGGTGGCGGCGGTCGTGACCGTGATGATCCTGGCCAATCTGGCCGCCGCCATCTGGGGCGTGTCGCGGATGATTTTCGCCCTCGCCCGCGCCGGCACCCTGCCGTCGGCGCTGGCCGGCCTGCGGGGCGACCAGCCGGTCAGGGCGGCCGGTGTGCTGGTCGTGGTGCTGCTGGCGGTGATCGCCGCCGACGCGGCCGGCTTCAGCCGGGTCGATGTCCTGCTCGGCATCGCCGGGCAGAATTTCCTGATTCTGTATGGGGTTGCGGCGGCGGCGCTGTTCCGGCTGTCGGAAGGCCCGGGCACCCGGCTGCTCGCCGCCGCCTGCGTGGTTCTGGTGGCCGGCCTCGCCCTGGCCCAGGGCGGATCGGTGATCTATCCGCTGGTGCTGGCGGCGCTGGGGCTGGCCGTCCATCGCCGCCGGTCGCCGCGCATCGCCTGATCGGCGAGGGCGTCAGACGAAGCCGGGCCCGTGCACCCAGGCCACGAAGCTGTAGCGGCAGCCGCGGGTGACGGGCGTGACCTCGTGGACGACATAGGAGGGAAAGGCGATGGCGGTGCCCCGGCGGCGCGGGCCGGTGATCGGCACGGCCTGGGGTTCCAGGATCAGATCGCCGCCGTCATAGGTCTCGGGCGCCGAGAGCTGGATCGAGATGCCGAGCTTGCGGCGTCGGGCGCGCGGGCCCTCGCCACGGTCGACATGGCGGATATAGCCGCCGGCGATCTCGGCATCGTATCGGGCGATCTGGAAGGCTTCGTCGAAGCCGTCGAGGGCGAAGCCGAAGCGGGTGCGGTTGAGAAGGGCGGTGACCTCGGCCATCCGCCGGTCGACTGCGGCGGTGAGGTCGGGGTCGGGGCTGCTGTCGGCATCGAACCACAGCACGCGCGACCGCCGGATCCCGGCCGACTGCACCCCCTTGACCAGAGAGGCGGTATGGCCGCCCACGGCATCGAAGGCGGCGATCAGCGCATCGCAGAGCGCATCGTCGAAGACGCTGTCGAGGGCCGCGAATCCGGCAGGGCGCAGGCCGCTTGCCGGATAGACCGCCTCGTCGCGGAGCGGGGCCGGGCGGAAGGCCGGCACAGGAAGATCAAGACGGTCGGCCGGCCCCATATGGATCTCCGGATCAGGCCTCGGGTGTGGTCCCGAGGCGGGGGGTGAGGTGGTCGCGGAGCAGGGTCTCCGCAATCTCGACCGCGGTCAGCGCCTGGCCGCGATGCAGGTTGTCGGCGACGATCCAGAGATCGAGCGTGCGCGCGTCGCTCCGGTCCGACAGCAGGCGCGAGACATAGACCGGCGCCTCGCCGACGATCTCGACCGGGGTGGTGGCGGCATCCTGGTCGGCCTCGCCGCCCGGCACCGGGGCGGTGACCGCCAGATCGCGATCGTCATGCAGCGCCGCCCAGGCCGCGGCCGGGTCGATCTCGCGCTCGAAGGTGACGGAGAGCGCGATGCTGTCGCCGATGAACACCGGCACCTGTGCGGTGATGATCCGGGCGGCGATGGCGGGGCCGAGCAGGGCGCCGATGGCACCGGCGATCTCGTGCTCTTCCCGCGTGCGGCCGGTGGCGGCATCGTCGGCCTCGGCGCCGATCACGTTGAAGGCGATCTGCTTCGGAAACTGCTCGGGATCGCGGCGGTTGCCGATGAAGATGTCCTTGGTCTGGTCGAACAGCTCGTCCATCGCCGCCTTGCCGGCGCCCGAAACGGATTGCAGCACGGTGGCGGAGAGGGCGGTCACGGGGACCAGGGCATGCAGCGGCTTCAGCGCCATCGCGATCGCGACGGCGGCCGCCGGCGGGCAGGCGACGGCACGGTGGCGGCTCCAGGCCCTGAGCGCGCGCGGGTTCACCGGCACCAGGGCCTGGGGCACGCCGTCGATGCTGCGATAGGCGCCGGTCATGTCGACCACCACCGCACCCGCGGCGGCGGCGCGGGGGCCGTGCACCCTGGCGATGGCCGGCAGGCCGGCGAAGATCGCGATCGCAACGCCCGCGAAATCGAAATCGGCAAGCTTCACGAGCGGCACTTCGTGGTCGTCGCCATAGGTGAGGGCGTCGCCGCGCTGAACCTCGGTCTCCAGCGCGCGGACCCGTTCGACACCGGTTCCGCGGGCCGCCAGAACCTGCAGCACCTCGCGTCCGGCGGCACCGGCGGCACCGATCACCGCGATCACATCGGCCATGACGTCTTCCTTCGATGTCGTCTGGAAAGGGCGGGTGCGCCGTCCGTTGCCCGGGTCATCCCGACATTGGTGGGAGGGGCCGGAACGGCGTTGCGCCCGCCGGGCACCGGCGAAACTCACCGATGCCTTGCGGGCGCAACATAGGGACGAAGCCCTGTCGATGGAAGGGGCGGGGTGCGCTCAGCCCAGCTTCGCCAGTTCCTCGACGATCGCCTCGCCCATGGCCTGGGTCGAGACCCGGGTCATGCCGGGCTGCATGATGTCGCCGGTGCGCAGGCCGCGCGCCAGGACGTTGCGGACCGACTGCTCGACCTGGTTCGCCGCCTCGTCGAGGTCGAAGGAATAGCGCAGCATCATGGCGAAGCTGAGCACGGTGGCGAGCGGGTTGGCGATGCCCTGGCCGGCGATGTCGGGGGCCGAGCCGTGCACCGGCTCGTAAAGGGCGCGGCGGCGGCCGGTCTCGTCGGGATCGCCCAGCGAGGCCGAGGGCAGCATGCCGAGCGAGCCGGTCAGCATCGCGGCCTCGTCCGACAGGATGTCGCCGAAGATGTTGCCGGTGACGATCACATCGAACTGCTTCGGATTGCGGACCAGCTGCATGGCGGCATTGTCGACATACATGTGGCTGAGCTGGATGTCCTCATAGCCCTCGCCGTGGAGCTTGATGACCTCTTCGCGCCACATCTCGGTGGTCTCGACCACATTGGCCTTGTCGACCGAGCAGACCTTCGAGCCGCGCTTGCGGGCCAGATCGAAGGCGATCTTCGCCACGCGGCGGACTTCCGGCGAGGTGTAGACCATGGTGTTGATGCCGCGGCGGGTGCCGTCGGGCAGGGTCTCCACACCGCGCGGCGTGCCGAAATAGAGGTCGCCGGTCAGCTCGCGGATGATCAGGATGTCGAGGCCGGCCACCACTTCGCGCTTCAGCGTCGAGGCATCGGCCAGTTCGTCGAACACGATCGCCGGGCGCAGATTGGCGTAGAGCTGCATTTCCTTGCGCAGCTTCAGCAGGCCGCGCTCGGGCCGGATCTCGAAGGGCAGCGGCTCCCATTTCGGGCCGCCGACCGCGCCCAGCAGCACCGCATCGGCGCCCATGGCGAGGTCCAGGGTCTTGTCCGCCAGCGGCGTGCCGTAGGCGTCGATGGCGGCACCGCCGACGAGATCTTCCGCGATATCGAAGGAGAGCCCGCGGGCCTTTTCGAACCAGCCGATGATGCGGCGAACCTCGCCCATCACCTCGGGGCCGATGCCGTCACCCGGCAGGATCAGCAGCTTCTTGTTGGCGGCCATGTGTCGCGTCCGTCTTTCTGTCTCGAATGGGGGGCGATCGTCTGGGGGGGCGGTCGTCGCATCGAAGACGGCCGCGGCCGGGTCTTGCCTCCCCGCCGCGGCCCTCCTCAAGGGTCGGATCGGTCGTTCAGCCGGCGGCGTAGAGCCAGGGCTGGGCGGCCTTCTGCTTCGCCTCGAAGGCAGTGATCCGGTCTTCCGAGGTCAGCGTGATGCCGATGTCGTCGAGGCCTTCGAGCAGGCAGTGACGGCGGAAACCGTCGATCTCGAAACGGATCGGCTCGCGGCCCTGGGCGCGGATTTCCTGCGCCGCCAGATCCACGGTCATCACCGCGGTCTCGGGGTTCTCGGCCAGCGGCATCAGGCTCTGCACCAGGGCCTCGTCCAGCTCGACCGGCAGGATGCCGTTCTTGAAGCAGTTGTTGTAGAAGATGTCGGCAAAGCTCGGCGCGATCACGCAGCGGATGCCGAAATCGAGCAGCGCCCAGGGCGCATGCTCGCGGCTGGAGCCGCAGCCGAAATTGTCGCCGGCGAGCAGGATCTTCGCCTCGCGCCACGGCGCCTTGTTCAGCACGAAATCGCCGGTCTCGTTGCCGTCGCGATCATAGCGGACGTCCGAGAACAGGCCGACCCCCAGGCCGGTGCGCTTGATGGTGGTCAGATACTGCTTCGGGATGATCAGGTCGGTATCGATATTGACCCGCGGGAAGGACGCGGCGATGCCGGTCAGGGTCGTGAACTTGTCCATGGGATCAGGCTTTCGGCCGGAAGTTCAGAGAGCGGGGCTCAGAGGGCGCGCACATCGGCGAGCGTGCCGGAGATGGCGGCGGCAGCGGCCATCGACGGGCTCATCAGATGGGTGCGGCCACCGCGGCCCTGCCGGCCCTCGAAATTGCGGTTCGAGGTGGAGGCGCACCGCTCGCCTTCGCCCAGCCGGTCGGCATTCATGGCAAGGCACATCGAGCAGCCCGCTTCGCGCCATTCGAAACCGGCCTCGACGAAGATCCTGTCCAGACCCTCGGCCTCGGCCTGCTTCTTCACCAGGCCCGAGCCGGGCACGACCAGCGCCTGCACGCCCTCTGCGACCTTGCGGCCCCGGGCGATGGCTGCCGCCTCGCGCAGATCCTCGATCCGGCCGTTGGTGCACGAGCCGATGAAGACCTTCTGCACCGGCACGGCGGCAAGCGGCGTGCCGGGCTCGAGGCCCATATAGGTCAGCGCCCGTTCCATGGCCGCGCGGCGCATGGGGTCGGCGACCTCCGCCGGGTTCGGCACGGTGCCGGTGATCGGCGCCACATCCTGCGGGCTGGTGCCCCAGGTCACCTGCGGCACGATGCTGGCGGCATCGATGGTGATCTCGTCGTCGAACACCGCACCTTCGTCGGAGACCAGCGTCCGCCAATAGGCGGCGGCCTGCTCGAACATCTCGCCCTTGGGCGACATCGGGCGGTCGCGCAGATAGTCGATGGTCTTCTCGTCGACGGCGACCAGGCCGGCACGGGCGCCGGCCTCGATCGACATGTTGCAGACCGTCATCCGGCCTTCCATCGAAAGGCTGCGCATCGCCGAGCCGGCATATTCGACCACGCGGCCGGTGGCGCCGCCGGTGCCGATGCGGCCGATGATCGCGAGCACGATGTCCTTGGGGCCCACACCCTGGGGCAGATCACCCTCGACATTGATCCGCATGGTCTTCGACGGCGACTGAACCAGGGTCTGGGTCGCCATCACATGCTCGACCTCGGAGGTGCCGATGCCGAAGGCCAGGGCGCCGAAGGCACCATGGGTCGAGGTGTGGCTGTCGCCGCAGACGATGACCGTGCCGGGCAGGGTGAAGCCCTGCTCGGGCCCGATCACGTGCACGATGCCCTGACGGTCGTCCATGATCGGGAAATAGGGCACGTCGAAATGGGCGCAGTTCTCTTCCAGCGTCTCGACCTGGGTGCGCGAGACCGGATCCGCGATGCCCTGGGCCCGCTGCAAGGTCGGCACGTTGTGGTCGGCCACCGCCAGCAGCGTGTCGAGACGCCGCGGCTTGCGGCCGGCGACACGCAGACCCTCGAAGGCCTGCGGGCTCGTGACCTCGTGGATGAGCATGCGGTCGACATAGATCAGGGCCGAACCGTCCTCACGGCTCTCGACCAGGTGGCTCTCCCAGATCTTGTCGTACAGGGTACGTGGGGCGGACATCGGTTCCTCGTTCACGCTTGGGCGGTCAGCGGGCCGTCTTGACGGCGGCGATTTCCGCTGCGCGACAGATTGCGTCGCATCGGCTGCTTCGAGGGCAAGAATAATATGTCGCCGCGCCCTTGGGAAGCGGAAAGAAATGTTCAAATTCAAAGAGTTAACAGGTGGGGCCCCATTTTGGTATACCAATTGGGCATTCCGGCTGCCCGTCCTGCCCCCGCCGGCGGGCGGGCGATGCCCTGCGGGAGGGCGACGCGGGGGCGACCCCCAAACGAAAACCGCCGGCCATCCCGAAGGACGGCCGGCGGTTCGAAGCCCTGCGACTGCTGGCCCCTTGCGGGATCAGCCGGCGGCCTGGCCGCGGGTGTCGCGACGCTCGGCGATGCGGGCGGCCTTGCCTGTCCGGCCACGCAGATAGTAGAGCTTCGCGCGACGCACGCGGCCGCGGCGGACCACGTCGATGCTTTCGATCAGCGGGCTGTAGAGCGGGAACACGCGCTCGACGCCCTCGCCATACGAGATCTTGCGGACGGTGAACGAGGCGTTCAGCGAGCCGCCCTTGCGGGCGATGCACACGCCCTCATAGGCCTGCACGCGCTCGCGGTTGCCCTCGACGACGCGCAGGTTCACGCGCACCGTGTCGCCCGGCTCGAAATCCGGCACGGCGCGGGCGGCGGTCAGCTGCGCGATCTGCTCCTGTTCGAGCTGCTGGATGATGTTCATCGCACCCTACCTCTTTCGACATCCGGCGGGCGGACCGGGCCGCCTGCCTTCGCCATGTTGGGGGCCGCGCCCCGGGCGCAGGCCAGTTTCAAGTCAATGCTTTCCCGGATGATCCGGGGGTCTTCCAGGTCTTTGGTCTTCAGCTTCTTCGGTCTTCAGCTTCTTCCGGCGACCCTGACGATGCCCGGACGAAAAACCGGGGCCGGCAAGGTTGCGCGGCGTCAGGTCCCGCCGCCGCTGCCGCGGCGGCGCGCCTCACGCCGCGCCCACAGATCGGGCCGTCGCTCCCGCGTCACCGCCTCTGCCCGGTCCTGTCTCCAGGCCCGGATCCGCTCGTGGTGGCCCGAGGTCAGAACCTCCGGCACCGCGCGCCCTTCCCAGACATCGGGACGGGTGTAGTGCGGGTATTCGAGCAGGTCGTCCTCGAAGCTTTCCTCTGCCTGGGAGGCATGGGCCCCCATGACACCCGGCAACAGGCGCACGCAAGCGTCGATCATGACCAACGCTGCGAGTTCCCCACCGGAGAGGATGAAATCACCGAGGCAGATCTCC
Source organism: Tistrella sp. (assembly GCF_002684955.1). Taxonomy (NCBI): domain Bacteria; kingdom Pseudomonadati; phylum Pseudomonadota; class Alphaproteobacteria; order Geminicoccales; family Geminicoccaceae; genus Tistrella; species Tistrella sp. The sequence goes on from NZ_NYWI01000030.1 coordinate 153,660, forward strand.
TCGAACGGCCGGGCGTCGAGAAGGCGTTGATCCACGCCTTCGAACCGGCCGCACAGGACGATGACGCCGGGCCCGGCGGCCAGACGTCTGATCCGCGATTGGGTAAGCGGTTGCCCGCGCGGAGTCAAGTAAATCAAGGCGTGGCCGGGGCATTTTTCGATCACGGCATCGATCGCGGGGGCCAGGACATCGGCCCTCATGACCATGCCGGGACCGCCCCCGGACGGCGTATCGTCGACCGCGCGATGCCGGCCGAGACCATAATCGCGCAGCTGCGTGACGCCGAGCTTCCAAAGCCCGCGGTCGAGCGCCCGCCCCGCCAGGGAATGCCCCAGCGGCCCGGGAAACATCTCGGGATAAAGGGTCAGGATTTCGGCAGACCAGGGACTCTCGCCCCTGCCGTCCTCGATCCCGTCCCCGGCCGCGGGGCCGCTCATTCCAGCCCCTCCGGCGGATCGATCACCATCCGTCCGGCTGCGACCGACACTTCGGGAACATAGGCGCGGGTGAAGGGCAGCATCATCGATGCCCGGTCGCCCGGCCGGTCGATCTCCAGAATGTCGCCCGCGCCGAAATCATGGACGGCCCGCACGCGCCCCACCACGGCGCCTGCCTGATCCACCACCTCGAGGCCGATCAGATCGGCCTGGTACCAGGTCTCTTCGTCATCCTCGATCGCCGGCAGGGCGGAGCGGGGGACGTGGAGCCGGGTGCCGGTGAGGGCGGCGGCGGCATCGCGGTCGTCCACGCCATCCACCTTCACCACCAGCCCCACCTTGTGGGGGCCGGTGATGCGGATACGGAAGGCGCGGGTGCCGGTGCGGTCATAGAGGGGGCCGTAATCCGCCACCGCCTCGGGATCCTCGGTGAACGGGCGCAGACGCACCAGCCCGCGCACCCCCTGGGGGGCGGCAAACTCGGCGATGCAGACCAGTTCTGCCGGATCGACCGGGGCGGGCTGCGGCGGGGCAGCCCGGCCCCCGGCGGGGCCGGCGGGACGTCCGGGGCGGGACATGGACGAACGGTGTTCCCTCTATGGATCGGGCCGGAAGCCTTGGCCCGGATCAGGCCTCGGCGGCAGCGGCTTCGGCGGCGGCAGCGGCGGCGGCCGCTTCCTTCATGCGCTCCTGCGCCTTCGCCTTCGGCTTGCCCTTGCTCGGGTTGCTGCGGTCGACCTTGGCGATGATGCCGGCGGCGGCCAGGAAGCGGGCAACGCGATCGGTCGGCTGGGCGCCGACGCCGACCCAGTACTGGGCGCGCTCGGTGTTCAGCACGATCCGGTTCGGATCGTCCTTGGCCGCCAGCGGGTTGTAGGTGCCGATCTTCTCGATATAGGCGCCGTCGCGGGCGTTGCGCGAATTGGCGACGACGATGCGGTAGACGGGGCTCTTCTTCGCACCGAGGCGGGTCAGGCGGATCTTCACGGACATCGGATGGAGGGTCCTGTATCGGAGGTGGTGTCTTCTTTGGAAAGACGGGGATCTTGGGAAGCGTGCGCGCGGGATGAGGCGGGGTGGAATGGCCCGGATCACATGCGCGGCAACAGGTTCTGCAGGCCGCCGCGCATCATGCCCTTCTTGCCGAGCTTGCCGACCTGTTTCATCATCTTGGCCATGTCCTGGTGCTGCTTGAGCAGCTTGTTCACGTCCTGGACGCTGCTGCCCGAGCCGGCGGCGATGCGCTTCTTGCGCGAGGCCTTGATGATCTCGGGATTGCGGCGTTCCTTCGGCGTCATCGACATGATGATCGCCTCCTGACGAACCAGGATCTTCTCGTCCAGCTTGGCGTCGTTCAGCTGCGCCTTCATCTTGGCGACACCCGGCAGCATGCCGAGCATGCCCTTCATGCCGCCCATCTTGCGCAGCTGGCGCAGCTGCTTGGCCATGTCGTCGAGATCGAAGCCCGTGCCCTTCTGGATCTTGGCGGCGAGCTTTTCGGCCTCTTCGCGGTCGATGGTCTCGGCCGCCTTCTCCACCAGCGAGACCACGTCACCCATGCCGAGAATGCGCGAGGCGATGCGCTCGGGGTGGAAGGTCTCGAGCTGGTCGAGCTTTTCGCCCTGACCCAGCAGCTTGATCGGCTTGCCGGTGACCGAACGCATGGCCAGCGCCGCACCACCGCGGGCGTCGCCGTCGACACGGGTCAGCGCGATGCCGGTCAGGCCGACACGGTCCTGGAACGTCTTGGCGATGGTCACCGCGTCCTGGCCGGTCATGGCGTCGGCGACCAGGATGGTTTCGTGCGGGCGGGCCTTCGACTTGACCGCCGCGACCTCGTCCATCAGCACGTCGTCGATATGCAGCCGGCCGGCGGTGTCGAGGATGACGACGTCATAGCCTTCGCGGGCCGCGATCTTCATCGCGCGCTCGGCGATCGCCACCGGCTTTTCGCCGAAGACGATCGGCAGGCTGCCGACCTCGGCCTGCTTCGCCAGAACTTCCAGCTGCTGCTGCGCTGCCGGACGATAGACGTCGAGCGAGGCGAGCAGGACGCGCTTCTTGTCGCGCAGGCGGAAACGACGGGCGAGCTTGGCGGAGGTGGTGGTCTTGCCCGAGCCCTGCAGGCCGACCATCATGATCGCGACCGGGGCCGGCGCGTTCAGGTCGACCTCGACCGCGTCGCCGCCCAGCATGTCCGTCAGGTGATCGTGGACGATCTTGATGACCATCTGCGCGGGGTTGATGCCACGCAGCACCTCCTGGCCGACGGCGCGTTCGCGCACGGCGGAGATGAAGTCCTTGACGACGGGGAGGGCGACATCGGCTTCCAGCAGCGCGATGCGCACTTCGCGCAGCGCCGCGGTCACGTCGGCTTCGGTCAGCGCACCACGGCGCTTCAGGCGGTCGAAGACCTCGCCGAGCCGGCCGGTCAGATTCTCGAACATCGTATCGGTTTCCGTCTCGCTCGGAGCGGGCCTGCGACGATCGCCGGCCTCTGATGCTCCCATCGGCGGGGACACATGCCTTCGTCGCCGAAGGTCTGTATCGCCCGACCGGGCGGGCGCCGGCCGGCCTCCGGCATCGGCCCCCGTTCCAGGGTGGTGATGCTGAAGATCGATCGGCGTGACGTTCCGCACAAGGGTGATGGCGGCGGATGTCGCCCGCCCTCGCGCGAAGACAGGCTTGTGACTCAGTCGGACCATCTTTGTCAAGAGCCCGGTGGCCCTTGTCGGGCCGTTGCCGCAAGGCGGCCATTGCCGCGGCCGCGCCGACAGGCTAGAACCCGCGGATGTGCATGACGATCCGCCATGGCGCCGGCCCGGGATCCCGTCTCTGTCGGGCCCCCGAAACCGGCGGAACCGGTGCCCCGGCGCCGGTGGTCCGCCTCGCGAGCGAGGCGGAGACGGAGGCCTTTGCACAGCGCCTGGCGCCGGTAATGGCCGCCGGCGGCATGGTCCTGCTCGACGGCGATCTGGGGGCCGGCAAGACGGCGTTCTCGCGTGCGCTGATCCGGGCGCTTGCCGGTGCCGCGATCGAGGTGCCGAGCCCGACCTTCACCCTGGTCCAGCTGTATGATCTGCCGGACCTTCCGGTCGTTCATGCCGATCTTTATCGGATCGAGGATCCGGACGAGATCGACGAGCTGGGGCTGTGGGAGGCCGCGGAAGACGGGTTGGCGCTGATCGAATGGCCGGATCGTGCCGGCGGCCGGCTCGATCCGGGGGCGCTGCGCCTGTCGATCACCATCGCGCCCGACGGCGCACGGCTGGTCACGCTCCACCCGTCCGGCGACTGGACGGCGCGGCTTGGCCATCTTACCTCTGGGAACCCGGCAGCGCCCGGTTCACCGCCACGGACATGCTCATGACCGATACCCCTTCCGCAGCCCCGGTCCCGACCGATGCCCGCGATCTCGATCGCGCCCGCTTCGTCGCCCGTGCCGGCTGGCGCGGTGCCGAACGCACGGTGCTGGCGGGCGATGCCTCGTTCCGGCGCTATGACCGGCTGAAGCTCGATCGCCAGACCGCCGTGCTGATGGACGCGCCGCCGCCGCATGAAGATGTGCGCCCCTTCCTGAAGGTGGCGGCCCATCTGAAGGCGATGGGCTATGCCGCCCCCACCATTCTGGCGGCCGACCCCGAGACCGGCTTCGTGCTGCAGGAGGATCTGGGCGACGATCTGGTGCGGGTGGTGCTGGACCGCGACCCGACGCTCGAGACCGCGATCTATGCGGCGGCCGTCGACCTGCTGGCCGATCTGCACGACCGGCCGGGGGCGGCGGCGCTGGATGTGCCGGTCTATGACGCGGCGACGCTTGAACGCGAGGCCCTGCTGCTGATCGACTGGTACTGGCCGCTTGCGCTCGGCCGCGCGGCGACCGCGGCCGAGCGCGCAGGCTTCCTCGACCGGCTGAGACCGCTGATCGACCAGGTGGCGCGGCCCGAGGTGCTGGTGCTGCGCGACTATCATGCCGAAAAGCTGCTGTGGATGCCGGCCCGGCGCGGGTTGTCGCGGGTGGGGCTGATCGACTTCCAGGACGCGCTGATCGGCCATCCCGGTTATGATCTGGTCTCGCTGCTGGAGGATGCCCGCCGCGACGTGGCGCCGGATCTGGCCGAGGCGATGGTGGAGCGCTATCTGCGGCGCAGGCGCGATGCCCTGGACGGCGAGAGCTTCCGCACGGCGCTGGCGATCCTGGGGGCCCAGCGCAACATGAAGATCGCCGGCATCTTCGCCCGGCTGCATCTGCGCGACGGCAAGCCGCGCTACCTGAACTACCAGCCGCGGGTCTGGGGGCTGATCGAACGCGACCTGGTGCATCCCGCCCTGCATGCGCTGGCCGACTGGCTGGACGAGACCCTGCCCTGGGATGCCCGCGGCTGCACCCGGCCGCGCGATCCGGACGCGGCCGGCACGACGACGACTGAAGGAGATCCCGCATGACCAGGACCGACCCCATCCGCTTTGCCGGTGCGCCCCGGACGGCCATGGTGCTGGCGGCAGGGCTCGGCACCCGCATGCGGCCCCTGACCGAGACCCGCCCCAAGCCGCTGGTCGAGGTGGCCGACCGGCCGCTGATCGACTGGACGCTGGACCGGCTGACCGAAACGGGTGTCCGCCGGATCGTGGTCAATACCCACCATCATGCCGAACAGATGCGCGCCCATCTGGATGCGGTGCGCCCGCGGCTGCCGGCCGGGGTGGAGCTGCTGGAAAGCCATGAAGAGGATCTGCTGGAGACCGGCGGCGGCGTGGCGAAGGCGCTGCCGTGGCTCGGCGATGCGCCTTTCTTCGTCAGCAATGCCGACCAGCTGCTTCTGAACGGTCCGACGCCGGCGGCCGAGGTGCTGGCCCGCGCCTTCGATGCGGGGCGGATGGATGCGCTGCTGCTGCTGGTGCCGATGCCCTATGCGCTGAGCGTCGGCGGCACCGGCGATTTCGTCATGGACCAGACCGGCCGCCTGCGCCGCCGGCGGGAACGCGAGGTCGCCCCCTTCCTCTATTCCGGCCTGCAGATCCTGAGCCCGGCGCTGTTCGAGGACGCGCCCGCCGGCAAATTCTCGCTGAACCTGCTGTTCGATCGGGCGATTGAGCGCGAGCGGCTTTACGGCGTGGTCCATGACGGTGCCTTCGTCGCCGTGGGCACGCCCGACGCGGTCAGACTGGCCGACCGGGTGGTCCGCGGCCGGTACGACCGGATCGGCTGAGGCCATGGCCCGCTGGCCGCAAGGGGTCTGGCGCATCCCGGCCGGGACCGGCTTTCTGGATGCGCTGGCCCGGGGGCTGATCGCCGCGGCCGATGGTGATCCGGACCGGCTGGGGCGGATGACCGTGCTGTTGCCGACACGGCGCGCGATCGACGAACTGGCCCGGGCCTTTCTGATCGCCGCCGACGGCGAGGCGGCCTTGCTGCCGCGGCTGAAGCCGCTCGGCGATGTCGAGGCCGAAGAGCTGATGCTGGCCGAGGCGGGCGATCCCGGCAGTGCCGCCGACATCCTGGACCTGCCGCCGGCCATGTCGCCGCTGGCCCGCCGGCTGCGGCTGGCGCGGCTGATCGAGCGCTGGAGCGCCCGCGACCACGGCCAGGCCCTGACGCTGGATGAAGCCGCGCGGCTGGCCGATGCACTGGCGCGCCTGCTCGACGAGGCGCTGGTCGAGGATGTGGATCTGGCCTGCCTGGACCGGCTGGTGCCCGAAGCCTATGCGAAGCACTGGCAGGAGGTGCTGGCCTTCGTCGACATCGTCCGCCGCTTCTGGCCCGAGATCCTGGCCGAATCGGGCGCGATCGACGCCATCGACCGCCGCAACCGGCTGATCCGGGCCGAGGCGGCGCGGCTGGAAGCCATGCCGCCCGCCGACCCCGTCATCGTCGCCGGATCGACCGGCAGCCAGGCGGCGACGCGGGCGCTGATCCGGGTGATCGCCCGCCTGCCCAACGGCGCGGTGGTGCTGCCGGCGCTGGACGAAACCCCGGACGAGGATACCCGTGCCGCGATCCGCCAGGATCCGACCCATCCCCAGCATGGCCTGACCCGCCTGCTCGACGAGCTGGGCCTGAGGCCCGCGGCAATACCGGTCTGGCCCGGTGTGCCGGCGGCGGCAATGCGGGCCGGCCGCGACCGGCGGGTGCTGCTGGCCGAGGCCTTCCGCCCGGCGGAGACCACGGACCGCTGGGCCGACCTCTCCCATGTCCGGGCGGCGGCGCTTGAGGGGTTGACCCGGCTGGAGGCGCCGGATCCCCGCACCGAGGCGACGGCCATCGCACTCGCCCTGCGCGAGACGCTGGAGGTGCCGGGGCGGACGGCGATGCTGGTCCCCCCCGACCGCCGCCTCGCCCGCCGGGTGACCGGGGAACTCCGCCGCTGGGGGCTGGATATCGACGACAGTGCCGGCCGGCCGCTGATGTCGTCGGGACCGGCGGTGTTTCTGGACCTGATCGCGCGGGCGGCCGCCGAGCGCATGGCGCCGGTGCCGCTGCTGGCCCTGGTCAAGCATCCGCTGGCCGGCGGCGGCCTGGCGCCGGGCCGGTTCCGGGCGGGCGGGCGGCTGCTGGAACGCAGCCTGCTGCGCGGGCCGCGGCCTGCGGCCGACATCGCCGGGCTGCGCGCGGCGCTCGACGGCGCGCTGGCGGACGGGGAGGCGCGCGAGGCCGGACGCATCCGCCGTGCGGCCCCGGAACTCGGGCCCTGGATCGACCGGTTGGAGGCCTGTCTCGGCGATTTCGCCGCGGCGATGACGGCCGGTGAGGCGCCGTTCGATGCCCTGCTCGACGCCCATGTCGCCGCGGCCGAGGCGCTGGCCGAGGTGGCGGCCGCCGATCTTGCCGAGGCGATGGCCGCGGGCGGCACCGCCGCCCTGCCCGAAACCGGTGCCGAACGGCTGTGGCGCGGCGAGGCCGGCGAGGCGCTGATGCAGGCGCTGGCGGAGCTGCGCGACGAGGCGGGGGTTCTGGGCGATGTGCCGACCGCGCGCTATCCCGCCCTGCTGTCGGCCCTGCTGGCCGAACGCACGCTCAGGCCGCGCTGGCGCAGCCATCCCCGGCTGCAGGTGCTGGGCCCGCTGGAAGCGCGCCTGCTGGCGGCCGATCTGGTCATTCTGGGGGCGATGAACGAGGGCGACTGGCCGCGTGATCCGGGCCCCGACCCCTGGCTCAGCCCGGCCATGCGCCGGCAGGCGGGCTTCCCGCCGGCCGAACGGCGGATCGGCCTGTCGGCGCATGACGCCTGGGCCCTGCTATCGAGCCCCAATGTGATGGTGACCCGTTCGGCCAAGGTCGACGGCACGCCGACCGTACCCTCGCGCTGGCTGCTCAGGCTGGATGCGGTGATTGCCGGTGCCGGTCTGGCCCGGGCCGAGGCGGCGGCGCGGGCGGCCATACCGCTGATCGGCTGGGCGCGGGCGCTGGACATGGTGGCGCCGGGCCCCCGCCCCGGCCCCCCGGCGCCGGTGCCGCCGGTCGACCGGCGGCCGCGCCGGCTGTCGGTCACCCAGATCGAGACCCTGATGCGCGACCCTTACGCCGTCTATGCCCGCCATGTTCTGGGGCTGGAGGCGCTGGATCCGGTGGATGCCGACCCGGGTGCGGCCGAGCGCGGCCGGTTCATCCATGCGGTGCTGGACCGGTTCCTGCGCGAACAGGCGCCGGCCCCGGCCCCCCTGCCCGAGGATGCGGTTGAGCGTCTGCTGGCGCTGGGGCGGCGGGTTACGGACGAGCTGCGCCTGCCGCCTGCGGTGCTGGCCTTCTGGTGGCCGCGCTTCGAGCGCATCGCCGCCTGGTTCGCCGGCATTGAACGCGCCCGTCGCGCCCATATTTCCGCCACCCTGACCGAGATCCGTGGCGAGCTGGCCTTCCAGGCGCCGGGCGGGCGGTTCGTGCTGTCGGCGATCGCCGATCGGATCGACCGGCTGCCCGACGGATCCTTTGCGATCATCGATTACAAGACCGGCGCACCGCCGTCGACCAGGGAGGTGCAGCGCGGGTTGGCCCCGCAGCTGCCGCTGGAGGCGGCCATTCTGGATCGTGGCGGGTTTGCCGGCGTGCCCGGTGCGACCGTGTCGGAACTGGCCTTCTGGCGGCTGTCGGGCCGGCGGCCGGCCGGGGAGCAGCGCTTCGTGCTCAAGCCCGGCGGGGATGCCCGGGCGCTGATCGATGATGCGGCGGCGGGGCTGATGCGGCTGATCACCGCCTTCGACCGGCCCGACCAGCCCTACCATGCCCGACCGCGTGCCTGGGCGGCCCCGCGCTACTCGGATTACGTCCATCTCGCCCGCGTCCAGGAATGGCAGGCCGGGGAGGACGAGGCATGAGCCGGGAACAGGCGATCGCGGCCGATCCCGCCCTGTCCGTCTGGGTGGGTGCCTCGGCCGGCACCGGCAAGACCAAGGTGCTGACCGACCGGGTGCTGCGGCTGATGCTGGCCGGGGCGGCACCCGAACGCATCCTGTGCATCACCTTCACCAAGGCGGCGGCGGCGGAGATGGCGCTCCGCCTGTCGGGCCGCCTGGCGCGCTGGGCGACGGCGGATGCCGGGCTGCTGACCGACGAGCTGCTCGCGCTGCTGGGGCGGAGACCTGTCGTGGCCGAACTCGCCACGGCACGGCGGCTGTTCGCGCGGCTGCTCGACACGCCGGGCGGCATGAACATCCAGACCATTCATTCGCTTTGCCAGTCGCTGCTGCGGCGCTTCCCGCTGGAAGCCGGGCTGCCGCCGCATTTCGAACTGATGGACGAGCGCGATGCCGCCGAGCTGATCGCCGGCGCCCGCGAGCGGCTCTTCGCCGAGGCGGCGGGCGATGCCGAACTGGGGGCGGCGGTCGACCGGCTGGCGACCCTGTTCGATGCCGAGGCCTTCGCCGGGCTGATGACCACGGTGATCGGCGAACGCCACCGGCTGGGCCGGATCGTGGCCGCGACGGGATCGCTGGAGGCTGCCTGCCGGCGGGTGGCGGCGGCCCATGACCTCGATCCGCGGGCGACGCCCGAAAGCGAGCTGGCGGCCGCCTGCGCCCCGGGCGGCTTCGACGAGGCGGGGCTGAAGGCTGCAGCCGAGGCCCTGGTCGCGTCGTCCGGCAAGGACGATGTGGTGCGCGGTCGGGCGCTGGCCGGCTGGCTGGCGGCCGGCGAGGCGGAGCGCGTCACCCGCTTCGAGGACCGGCTGGGCGCCACCATGACCGCCGAGCGCAAGCCGCGTGCCCGGCTGATGGTGAAGGCGACCCAGGAAGCGGCGCCGGCGGCCTTTGCGGCGCTCCGCCGCGAACAGGACCGGATGGTGGAGCTGGAGGATCAGCGCCGTGCGGCTGCGACGGTCGCGGCCTCGGTGGCGCTGCTCCGGGTGGGGCACCGGCTGGCGGAACTGTATGACGGGCAGAAGCGCATCCGGGCGCGGCTGGACTATGACGATCTGATCCTGGGGGCGGGGCGGTTGCTGGACACGCCCGGCATCGCGCCCTGGGTGCTCTACAAGCTCGACGGCGGCATCATGCATCTGCTGCTCGACGAGGCCCAGGACACCAGCCCCGAACAGTGGAAGGTCGTCGAGCGGCTGACCGAAGAGTTCTTCGCCGGCGACGGTGCGGTCCACGAGCAGGCGGGCAGCGATGCGGACGGCCTGCCGCTGGCCCGCACCGTGTTCGCCGTCGGTGATCCGAAACAGTCGATCTACCGCTTTCAGCGCGCGGATCCGGCCGGCTTCAAGCGCATGCAGGCCTTTTTCGAGGCCCGGGTGACCGGGGCCGCGCGCGGGTGGCGGCCGGTCGAACTCCGCCAGTCCTTCCGGTCGGTCCGCGCGGTGCTGGATGCGGTGGATGCGGTCTTCGCCCGCCAGCCGGCGGCCGACGGCGTGGTCGAACCCGGCCGGCCCCTCAGGCACGAGGCGGCCCGCATCGGTCAGGCCGGGGTGGTGGAAGTCTGGCCGCTGGCGGTGGCCGAAAAGCTGGACCCGGACGATGCCTGGGTGGCGCCGGTGGTGCGCGAACCCCAGGACGACCCGATGGGCCGGGTGGCCGATGCCATCGCCGGCACGCTCCGCCGCTGGCTGGACGAGGGCGAGATGCTGGAGGCGCAGGGCCGGCCGATCCGGGCGGGCGATGTGCTGATTCTGGTCCAGCGCCGCAACGCCTTCGTCGGCCGGATGGCCCGGGCGCTGAAGATGGCGGGCGTGCCGGTGGCGGGTGTCGACCGCATGGCGCTGATCGACCAGATCGCCGTGGCCGATCTGGTGGCGCTGGGGCGCGCCCTGCTGCTGCCCGAGGATGACCTGACCCTGGCCGCGGTGCTCAAGGGGCCGATCATCGGCCTGGACGAGGCGGCGCTCTACCGGGCGGCGGTGGATCGCCGCACGCCCGAGGGACGGACGCCGCTGATCCGGGCCCTGCGGGAGCGGGCCCGCGGGGATGACGAGCTTCGCGCCGCGGCCGAGACCCTGTCGACGCTGGCCCGCGCGGCCGACCGGATGGGGCCTTATGATTTCTACGCCGATCTGCTGGCGGCCCGGGGTGGGCGGCAGCGGCTGGTGGCGCGGCTCGGTCCCGAGGCCGAGGATGCGATCGACGAGTTCCTGAACCTGGCGCTTGCCTTCGAGCAGACCGAGCCGCCGAGCCTGGAAGGCTTCCTCGCCTGGGTCGGGCGCAGTGCCGTCGAGGTCAAGCGCGACCTCGAGCAGGGCCGCGACGAGGTCCGGATCATGACGGTGCACGGCGCCAAGGGGCTGCAGGCGCCGGTGGTGTTCCTGCCCGACACGATCCGCCTGCCCCGCCCGCCGGCAGGACCGGTCTGGCTGGAGGACCCGGCGCCGATGCTGCTGATCTCGCCCGGATCGGCGGATGTCTCCGACACGGTGCGCGACGCCCAGGCGGCGACGGCGATGGAAGACCGGCAGGAATACCGCCGGTTGCTTTATGTCGCCATGACCCGGGCGGCCGACCGGCTGTATGTCTGCGGCTGGCACGGCAAGCCCGAGGCGCCGGAGGACAGCTGGTATGCCCTGGTTCAGGGGGCGCTGGCGGGGATGGCGGCACCGGCGGAGATGGCGCTGCCGGGCGGTATTGCCGGCCCCGGCTGGCGGCTCACCTGCCCGCAGGACGGCGCTGTTGCACGCAAAACCGCCGAGATGGCGGAACCCGACGTCGTGCCGGTCGGCCTGCCGGCGGCCCTGCATCCCGATCGGGGGCTGCCGCCCGAACCGGTGCCGTCGCGGCCGCTGGCGCCGTCGCGACCCGATGACGACCCGCCGCCCGCCCGATCGCCGCTGGGCGATGCCGGCGTGCGCCATTTCCGGCGCGGCCGGCTGGTGCATCGCCTGCTGCAGGTTCTGCCGGATCTGGACCCGGAAGCCCGCGCCGAGGCCGCCCGCCGCTTCCTGGCCGCCCCCGCCCATGGCCTGGCACCCGACGAGGTCGCGCCGCTGGCGGCGGAGGTGGAGGCGGTGCTGATGCACCCGGATTTCGCGCCGATCTTCGGGCCGGGCTCGCGCGCCGAGGTGCCGCTGGGTGCCGTGATCGGATCCCGCGTGGTTTCCGGCGCGGTCGACCGGCTGCTGATTTCGGCCGACCGCGTTCTGGTGGTGGACTACAAGACCGACCGGCCGCCGCCATCCGATCCGGACCGGGTGGCCCGGCACTACCTGCGCCAGATGGCCGCCTATCGTGCGGTGCTGCGCCGGATCTATCCCGGCCGGCGGGTGGAGACGGCGCTGGTCTGGACCGACGGGCCGTCGCTGATGCACCTGCCGGACCGCCTGCTGGACCGCTGGGCCCCGGATCCGGATCCCGGCGATCCGCTGGAACGCCCGGGTTGAATTGCACCCGATCCACGGATTGCCGCCGTGCATCCGACGCAAAGGTCGGTGTGCTTGACCGTCTTCGCGCGGCTTTCTACATTGAGCCAAGCGTGCCCGCCGGCCTCGTCGTGCCGGCTCCCGCCGGCCTCCGCGGCCGCTCACGATTTGAGGGGACAACTCCCATGGCCATCGCCACCGTCACCGACAGCTCGTTCGAGCAGGATGTGCTGAAGTCCGAAACGCCCGTCCTGGTCGACTATTGGGCCGAGTGGTGCGGCCCCTGCCGGATGATCGCTCCGGCGCTGGAAGACCTGTCGAAGGAATTCGACGGCAAGGTCACCATCGCCAAGCTGAACATCGACCACAACCCGCAGACCCCGTCGAAATACGGTGTGCGCGGCATCCCGACCCTGATGGTCTTCAAGGGCGGCCAGATCGCGGCGACCAAGGTCGGCGCGATGCAGAAGAGCGATCTGGCGAAGTGGATCAAGTCGGTCGTCGGCTGACCCCCGCTTCCGGCCCTGCCGGAACCGCTGTCGAGGCCCGCATGGTCCCCGGGGACGGTGCGGGCCTCGCTTTGTCCGACGGTCCTGCGGCACCCGACGCCGATGCCGCGATGGGATGCGCGCTGGATGCGATCTATGCCGGCGCCATGGCGGCACGTCCGGCCAGACCGGGCTTCGACCGGGATCTGCGCCGGCCGGACCGGCTGCTCGGGCTGATCGCCGCCGCCGGGCTGATGCCCGATCCGGGCCGGGTGATCCTGGTTACGGGATCGAAGGGCAAGGGCAGCACCGCCCGGTTGATCGCGGCGGGGGAGACGGCCGCCGGCCGCCGGACCCTGCTGTTCACCTCGCCCGAAGAGACCACCGCGCTCGACCGCATCCGCCTGGATGGTGCGGTGATCGGGGCCGAGGATTTCCTGCGCCACCATGCGGCGCTCGCCCCGCAATTCGAGGCCCTGGCCGCCGGTCTGCCGGCGGGCGAGGCCTTGTCGCCCTTCGGCCAGTTTCTGGCCATCGCCCTGTCCCATGCGCGGGAGGTCGGGGCCGAGCGGCTGGTGATCGAAACCGGGCGGGGCGCCGCCCATGACGAGGCCGGCCGGCTTCGGGCGCGGATCGGCGTGGTGACCGCGATCCTGCCCGAACATCTGGACCGGCTGGGGCCGACACTCGCCGATGTCGCGGCCGAGAAGCTCGACATCCATGGGCGGTGCGGCCGGACCATTCTGACCGCCGCCGCCGCCAGGACCGGCCGCGAGGCGGGGATCCGTCCTGCCGATGCTCTGGTCGTCGGGGCGCCGCCCGTCGATGCGGCCGATGACCGGCCGGGCTGGCTGCGTCAGGATCTGGCGCTGGCCCGTGCGGCGCTTGTGGCCGACGGGATCGACCCCATGGCAGCCCGGGTCGCCGAGGCGCTGGACCGGATGGCGGCTTCGGTGCCGTCCTGGGGGCGGGCCGCAACCGCAGACGGGCGCGATATCGGCTGGGAGGCGGCCGTGCAGGCGGCGAGCCTGGATGCCGGACGCCTTGCCCGGCTGGGACGGGCGGGCTGGCGGGTGCTGCTGTCGGTTACCGACGACAAGGATGTCGACGGGCTGATCGACGCGCTGGCCGCGGCGGGGCTCCCTGCCCATGGCCTGGTGCTTCAGGGGCGGCGCGGGCCGCTGGTTCATGGCCCGGGCGTGCATCGCCGGCTGGCGGCCCGGCTGGGACAGGGGCTGCACGCGCCGCTTTACGGGCCCATCGATCATGACGACGTGCCGGCCATGGTCCGGCTGCTGTACGATACCGGCGGTGCCGATGCGGCCCCCGTGCTTGCGGTCGGCACCCAGACCTTCCTGCGCCTTGTGCGCGCCGCCATCAGGACCGGAGCCGATGCCCGACCGCAGTCGCCGTGACGTCGCCCCCCGCAGCCGCGACGACGTGCTGGGCCGCCTGCAGCTGCCGCCGCCCGCGGCCATGCCGCTGGATGCCGAGGCGGCGGCGGTGGTCGCAACGGTCGCGGGACGGATGGCGGGCGAGCTGATCCAGGCCGGCAGTTTCGAACGGGTTTTCGACGGTATGAACCGCAGCCTGGTCGAGGCCGGGGTTCCGGTGGGGCGGGTCTATCTGGCCTTCCGCACCCTGCACCCGCTGATCGCGGCGGTGTCGTTTCTCTGGCAGGCGGGCCAGCCGGTGGAGCGGATGGTGATGGCCCACGGCCTTGTCGGCGTGTCCGAGGCCTGGCAGCGGTCGCCGCTCAACTACATGCTGACCCACGACATGCACTGGATGCGCCGCCGGCTGACCGGGCCCGAGGCGAGCCGGGAATTCGCGCTGTTCGAGGATCTGGTCGCCGAGGGCATGACCGACTATGTCGCCACCGCCACCGCCTTCGGCAGCGGGCTTGGCGGCAACGGCGTGCTCGCCTCGTGGACCGCAGACGCCCCCGACGGGTTCAGTGATCGCGATCTGGCCATCCTCTCGGCCTTGCAGGTGCATCTGGCGGCGGCCTGCCGGCTGGCCTTCACGGCCCAGGTTTCGGATACGGTGGCGATGACCTATCTGGGCCAGCATGCCGGCCGGCGGGTGTTGTCGGGCCAGATCCGCCGCGGCGACGGCGAATTGATCCCGGCGGCGATCTTTCTGTCGGATCTGCGCGGTTCCCCCGCCATGGCCGAGCGGCTGGGCGTCGGCCGGTTCATGGAACTGGTGAACCGCTATTTCGAATGCGCGGCCGAACCGGTGCTGGGGGCGGGGGGCGAGGTGCTGTCGCTGATGGGCGACAGCGTGCTCGCGATCTTCCCGCTGGCGGTCTATGGCGACGAGGTGGAGGCGGCCTGCGATGCGGCCCTGGCCGCGGCGCGTGATGCCGAACGCCGGCTGGAGCTGTGGAACCGCGAACGCGTGGCCGAGGGCGAGCCGCGGGTCGATTTCGGCATCGGCCTGCATCTGGGGCGGGTGATGTTCGGCAATATCGGCACCGCCGAACGGCTGCAGTTCACCGCCATCGACCGGTCGATCAACGAGGCGGCGCGGCTGGAAGATCTGAGCAAGACACTTGGCCACCGGATCATCGCCAGCGGCACCTTTGCCGCCAGGGCCACCGCCGCCTGGCGATCGCTGGGCCGGGTGCAGCTGCGCGGCTCGGCGCGGGAACAGGAGGTGTTCACCCCGGCGCCTGCCGCCAACCGCCTGGCCCTGGCTGCCGGCACCGATGCGGGCGGGCCGCCCTGCCCCGTGCCGCCCGATCTGGTGGTTCATGCCGATTGGAGCGTCGATGCCCGCAAGCGCTGGATGGCGGTGGCGACGCGGATGGAGGATGGCCGCTATGCCGCGGGTGTCCCGGAACCGGTGGGGCCGGTCGACAGCCTGATCACCCGGCTGATTGAGCGCGCCCAGGGTGGACGTAGCCGGGGTGGACGTAGCGGGGGCGGGCGGGTGCTGCTGGGGCTGGACGTGGTGCTGGGCCTGCCGGCGGCCTATGCCGGGCTGCTCAGGGCCGAACGCTTCTCCGACGCACTCGACCGGTTCGCGGCCGCGCCCGAAGGGCTTGAGCCGGCGGACCGGCCCGAGGAGATTTCGCCCGAGCGGCCGTTCTTTCCGCGCCGCCCGGGGCAGGGGCAGGGCGGCCCGGCCGAGCTTGCCCGCCGGCTGGGGCTGGACGGGCCCGACGATCTGCGGCGGATCTGCGAGCATGCGACCATCGCCCGTCGGGCGGCGGCCCCGCTGTTCTGGACCATGGGCCCCGCCCAGGTCGGCCGTGCGGCCGCCCATGTCTGGCGGCATCTGCTGATCCCGGCCCGCCGCGCGGGGCTGGATCTGGGGCTCTGGCCCTTCGACGGCCGGCTGGGCGAGCTGGTCGCCCGCCATTCCGTTACCGTGGTCGAGGCCTATCCGGCGGCCTTCCATCGCCATCTGGGGGTGCGGCTGGGCCGTCAGGCCGCCAACGGCCGGGGCAGCAAGCGCAACCGCAACGATCGCGCCGCCAATGCCGCGACCCTGATGGAAGCGGCCCGCCGGCTGGATTTCGTCATCGACATGCCGCTGGTTGCCGAACTGGGCGACGGCTTCGGCAATGGTGCCCGCGGCGAGGACCAGTTCGATGCCGTGGTCGGGCTGATGGGCATGCTGCAGGTGCTGGCCGGGGCCCGACCCACGGGAGAGCCGCGGCTGGCGCCGGTCACGACCGTGGAGGGCTGGATCCTGGGGCAGTCCCCGGCCGAGCTGAAACTGCCCGAGGACAGTTTTTCGTGATCAACCGGTCGCTTCCGCGGCCCGGATATGGGCGGCGAGTGGGGCGAGGAACAGTGGCGTCGCTGCCTCGGTGATCAGATGACCCAGCCCCTCGATGACGTGCAGGCGGGCATTCGGGATCCGCTCTACACCTTCCCGCGCCCGGTCCAGCGCCACCACCGGGTCGGCGGTGCCGTGAATGAACAGGGGGGGGCATGTGATGCGGCCCAGCAGTTCGCGGCGATCCATCGTGCTCTCGATCGCCGCCATCTGGCGGCCGGTGCCGAGCGGCCGGTAGCTGCGGGTGACCGCCTGCGTGATCCGCCGCCGGTGCTCGTCGTCGGACGCCTGAAGGGCCGTGCCGTCGAGCAGGCGGGACTGGGCGACGAACAGCTCGATATCGGGGGCATGGAGCAGGCGTTCCGCCCGGGTGGCACCCAGGGCGTCGCGGACATCGGCCTTCGCTTCCACCTGCCGGCGGCCGCCGGTCGATGACAGGCAGGTGAGCGAGGCCACGCGGGCCGGCTCAGTGGCGGCGATGATCTGGGTGATCCGCCCACCCATCGAATAGCCGACCAGATGCACCCGATCGAGGCCCAGACGGTCGAGCAGGGCCATGACGTCGCGGGCCATGTCGAACAGGTCATAGGCCTGGGGCGGCGGGGCGTCCGGCTCTCCCAGCACCACCGGTCCGAAGGCGGAAGAGAGCCCGGCATCGCGATTGTCGAGCAGCAGGATCGGATGGTCTGCACTAAGCTCGTCCAGGAAGGCCGCCGGCCATTCAGGCCCCTGCATCGACAGCCCGTGGACGAACACCACCGGCAGCCCGCCGGGCCGGTCTGCCGGCAGCAGGGTATGGGCGATGGCGACGTGCCCCAGATCGGCGACGGAAAAGGCGGGTATGGCGGTCATGGATGCAGATCCTGAACGGAGATCGGGCACGGGTCAGGCGGCAGCCTCGGCATCGGCGGGTTCGACGGCGGCGAGGACATCGCCGACCAGATAGAGCGAGCCGAAGATCAGGATGCGGTGGGCGATGTCGGGATTGGCGGCGGCGATCGCGGCCTGCCAGCCTGCGGCGGGGGCGGCGTCGATCCCCGCCCGGCGGGCGAGACCGGCCAGCATGTCCGGGTCATGCGAGGGATGACCGGGTATGGCGATGGTCGCGAGCCGAACCCGGCCGGCGAGCGGCGCGAGCCCCGCGATCACGGCTGTGGCATCCTTGCGGGCGAGCAGGCCCAGCACCAGCTGCAGCGGCCGGTCCGACCAGGGGCCCAGGCTGTGGCGGACGAGCGCATCCACCGCATCGGGATTGTGGCCGCCATCGATCCAGATCTCGTGCCGACCGGCCGGATCGAGCGCCGGCAGCGCCCGGGCGATCTCTGCCGTCACCGGCTGCAGCCGCCCGGGATGACGGGTGGTGCGCAGCCCTTCGGCCAGGGCGTCGGCCCGACCGAGCGGCGCCAGTGCCGGTATGTCCGCGGCGGCAAGCCGGGCGAGGGTGAGTGCGAGACCGGCATTCCAGGCCTGGTGGTCGCCGATCAGGGCCGGCAGCGGCCAGGCGCCCGCAGCCGGGCCGCCGCTGATCACCAGCCGGTCCGTGTCGAGCGAGGCCTGCCAGTCGCGGCCGCCTTCGGTAAAGGGGGCCTGCATGCGCAGGGCGGCGGCACGGATGACGGCGGCGGCATCGGGCGTCTGGGCGACGGTGGCGGCGGGGCGACCCTGCTTGATGATCGCCGCCTTTTCGGCCGCGATCAGCGCCGGGGTGTCGCCCAGGAATTCCATGTGGTCGAGCGCAATGCGGGTGATGCCGACCGCGGCCGGCCGGGCGACCAGGTTGGTGGCGTCCAGTCGCCCGCCGAGACCGGTTTCCAGGATCACCAGATCGGCCGGGGTTTCGGCGAAGGCCAGGAAGGCGGCCGCGGTGGTGATTTCGAAGAAGGTGATCGGGCGGCCGGCATTGACCTTTTCGATCCGGGCCAGCAGCCGGGCCAGCACCGGTTCGGCAATCGGCCGGCCGCCAAGGGCGATGCGTTCGTGGAAGCGGACCAGATGCGGCGAGGTATAGGCATGGGCGCAAAGCCCGGCGGCACGGGCGATCGCCCCGAGGCAGGCCACCACCGAGCCCTTGCCGTTGGTGCCGGCCAGATGGATGACCGGCGGCAACCGGTCCTGCGGATTGCCGAGATCGGCGAGCAGACGCAGGATCCTGTCGAAACCGAGTTCGATCTCGGTCGCGTGCAGCCGGCCCAGCCGGTCGAGGATGGTGGCGCTGTCATCCATGGGCCGGCAGCCCCTTCACGTCGGATGGCACCCGGGCCTTCGGGGCCCGGGCGCAGTATCAGGCCTTGTGCGGCTCGTCGGTCGCAGCCGTGCCCAGGGCGGGCTCGGCACGCGGTGTCGCCTCGGCGGGCCTGGCCGTGGCATTGCCGGCGGGCTTGCGCGGCGGAGTGACGGTGTTGGTCACCGGCTCTGCAAGCGCGGTGCCGGGCTTGGGGGCCGCCACCGGCGGCAGCTTCAGCAGCAGCTTCAGCGTCCGGGCCAGCGTCTCCTTCAGCGCGTTGCGCGGCACCACCATGTCGAGCATGCCGTGTTCCATCAGGTACTCGGCGCGCTGGAAGCCCTCAGGCAGGGCCTCGCGGATGGTGGTCTCGATCACCCGCTGGCCGGCAAAGCCGATCAGGGCCCCGGGTTCGGAGATGTGGATGTCGCCGATCATGGCGAAGGAGGCGGTGACGCCGCCGGTGGTCGGGTCGGTGAAGACCACGACATAGGGCAGGCCGGCTTCCTTCACCCGGTCGACGGCGACCGTGGTGCGGGCCATCTGCATCAGCGACAGCGCACCTTCCTGCATGCGGGCACCGCCCGAAGCCGGGAAGACGATCAGCGGACGCTTCTTCTGCACGGCGACGGCGGCGGCCTTGACCAGGCCTTCGCCCACGCCCATGCCCATCGAGCCACCCAGGAAATCGAAATCGAACACCGCAACCACGGCCGGCACGCCGCCGATGCGGCCCTCGCCCACCTGGATGGCGTCGGTCTCGTCGGTCTTGGCCTGGGCCTCGCGCAGACGGTCGGTATAGCGCTTGCGGTCGCGGAAGCGCAGCGGATCGGCCGTCACCTTGGGGGTGTCGATCCGGTCATAGGCGCCGTCGTCGAACAGCATGGCGAGCCGCTGCTTCGCCGGCAGGCGCATGTGATGTCCGCAATTGGTGCAGACATGCAGATTTTCCACCAGATCGCGGTGGAAGATCATCTGCTCGCAGGACGGGCATTTGTGCCAGAGATTGTCCGGCGTCGCATCGGGCTTGCGGACCAGAGCCTGGATCTTCGGACGGACGAAGTTCGACAGCCAGCTCATGCGGTTGGGGTCTCCGTTCGGATGCCTGGGGCGGGGCGGGTCACGGGCGTCGCCGTCAGGCGCGGGCGGCAGCGCTCTGCACACCGCCGGCCAGCCGGCTGACCAGATGGCGGACCCGGTCCGGCGCGGTTTCAGGCGCGCCGTCGGCCACCGCCTGTTCGACCTCCTGCACGATCGCCGAGCCGACCACGACGGCATCACCGATCGCCGCGAAGGCGGCTGCCTGTTCGGGAGTCTTTATACCGAAACCGATCGCCACCGGCAATTCGCTCGCCGCGCGAATCCGGGCGACCGACGGTGCCACCCTGGAGATGTCTGCTGAGGCGGTGCCGGTGATGCCGGTGATCGAGACATAGTAGAGGAAGCCGCTCGCCCGGCCGACCACCGAGGGCAGACGCTCAACCGAGGTGGTGGGGGCGACCAGGCGGACCAGGGCAAGACCTGCGGGATCGGTGAAGCGGACCAGCTCCTCCTCTTCCTCGGCCGGCAGATCGACCACGATCAGCCCGTCGACGCCGGCGGCCATCGCATCGGCGGCGAAGCGCTCGGCACCATAGGCGTAGATCGGATTGTAATAGCCCATCAGGATGACGGGGGTATCGGTATCGGTCGCCCGGAAGGCGCGGACCATGTCCAGCACCTTGATCATGGTGACCCCGGCGGCGAGGGCACGCAGCCCCGCCCGCTGGATCGCCGGACCGTCCGCCATCGGGTCGGTGAAGGGCACGCCCAGCTCGATCACGTCGGCACCCGCTTCGGCCAGCGCGGCCAGCACTCGGGCGCCGGTGTCGAGATCGGGGTCGCCCGCGGTCACGAAGGTGACCAGCCCGGCCCGGCCTTCGGCCTTCAGCGCCGCGAAACGGCGATCGATGCGGGCGGTGCCGCCCGGCACGGCGGAACGGTCGATGGTCTCAGCCATGGCGCTCACAGGTCCACTCCCAGGGCTTCGGCGACGGTGAAGACGTCCTTGTCGCCGCGGCCGCACATGTTCATCACCAGAATGGCGTCGCGGGGCAGGGTGGGGGCGGTCTTCACCACCTGCGCCACCGCATGGGCGGGTTCCAGCGCCGGCAGGATGCCTTCAAGGCGCGCGCAGAGCTGGAAGGCGTCGAGCGCCTCGCGGTCGGTGACGGCCGCATATTCCACCCGGCCGATATCGCGCAGCCAGGAATGCTCGGGGCCGATGCCGGGATAGTCCAGGCCGGCCGAGATCGAATGGGCGTTCAGGATCTGCCCGTCGGCATCCTGCAGCAGATAGGTGCGGTTGCCGTGCAGCACGCCCGGACGGCCGCCGGCCAGCGAGGCGGCATGCTCGCCGGTCTCGATGCCGTGGCCCGCCGCCTCGACGCCGATCATCCGCACCCCGTCGTCGTCGAGGAAGGGATGGAACAGGCCGATGGCGTTGGAACCGCCGCCGATGCAGGCGACCAGCATGTCGGGCAGCCGGCCTTCGCGCTCCAGAACCTGGGCCTTCGTCTCCTCGCCGATGATCGACTGGAAATCGCGGACCATCATCGGATAGGGGTGCGGGCCGGCCGCGGTGCCGATGCAGTAGAAGGTGTCGTCGACATTCGACACCCAGTCCCGCAGGGCTTCGTTCATCGCATCCTTGAGGGTCGCGGTGCCCGACGACACGCCGCGCACCTCGGCGCCGAGCAGGCGCATGCGGAACACGTTGGGCTTCTGGCGGACGATGTCGGTTTCGCCCATATAAACGACGCAGTCCATGCCGAGGCGCGCGCACATGGTGGCGGTGGCGACGCCATGCTGACCGGCGCCGGTCTCGGCGATGATCCGCTTCTTGCCCATGCGCTTCGCGACCAGCAGCTGGCCCAGCACGTTGTTGATCTTGTGCGCGCCGGTGTGGTTCAGCTCGTCGCGCTTGAAGTAGATCTTCGCGCCGCCCAGATGCTCCGTCAGCCGTTCGGCCAGATAGAGCGGGCTCGGCCGGCCGACATAGTCGCGCTGAAACAGGGCCATCTCGGCGGCAAATCCGGGATCCTGCCGCGCCGCCTCGTAGGCCCGCTCAAGCTCCAGGATCAGCGGCATCAGGGTCTCGGCGACGAAACGGCCGCCGAACAGTCCGAAACGGCCGTGCTCGTCCGGCCCGGAGCGGTAGGTGTTGGGTGTATGCGACATGAACCGGCTGTTCCTGACTGTCAGGTCTTGAGGTCGAAGGCGGCGCGCGCCGCGGAAACGAAGGCCCGGATCGCTGCGGGATCCTTGACCCCGGGGGCGCTTTCCACGCCCGATGAGACGTCGACACCCTGGGGACGGGTTCGGGTGATCGCGTCCGCCACCGTCGCCGGGGTCAGACCGCCGGCCAGCCACCAGGGGGTGTGGCCGACGGCCGCCGCGAACTCCGCACCTGAAAGCAGGCGCCAGTCGAAGGCCTGGCCCAGCCCGCCGGGGCGGGTGGCATCGCGCGGCGGGCGGGCATCCAGCAGCAGCAGGTCGGCCGCGGCGGCCAAAGGCTTCAGCGCCGCGACATCGGCGGCATCGGCGATGCCGGCCGCCTTGATCACCGGCAGGCGATAGCGGCTGCGCACCGCATCGATCCGCTCGGGCGTCTCGTGGCCGTGCAGCTGCAGCAGATCGGGGCCCAGCGCATCCACCGCGGCATCCAGAACCGGCCAGTCGGCGTCGACCGTCAGCAGCACTTTGGCCGGGCCGCCTCGGGGCAGGCTGTCCGCCAGCCGCGCCAGATCGGCATGATCGACATGGCGCGGCGAGGGCGCGAAATGCACGAAACCCAGATGAGTGGCGCCGGCCTCGATCGCCGTCCGGATCATGTCGGGCCGGTTGAGGCCGCAGATCTTGATCGCGGGGGACGAGGTGGATGAAGGGCCGGCCGGCGCGGTCATCGGTCAGGCAGCTCCCGTCAGTTCGGCCGCCGCAATCTCGTGGGCGATCCGGGCGGCGGCGTCCGCCGGATCGTCGGCACCGGTGATCGGGCGTCCGACCACCAGCACGTCGGCACCGGCACTGCGGGCCTCGGCCGGGGTCATCACCCGCTTCTGGTCGCCGCGGGCGGCATCGGCCGGCCGGATGCCGGGCACCACCATCAGCGGTTGGGCACCGAAACGCCCGCGCAGCCGGACGAGTTCCGTGGGTGCACAGACCACGCCCGCCGCCCCATGCGCCAGCGCCGTGTCGGTCAGTCGCAGCACCTGATCGCCCGAAGGCCCGCGCTGGCCGACCGACATGAGGTCGGTGTCGTCCAGGCTGGTGAGCACCGTGACCGCCACCACGGCCGGCGGCGTGGCGATGCCCAGCCGGTCGGCGGCTTCCGCCGCCGCCTCGCGCGCGGCGCGGATCATGGCCGGCCCGCCCGAGGCATGGATGGTGAGCAGGGCCGGGGCCAGCGGCGCCACGGCGCGCACGGCACCTGCGACCGTATTCGGAATGTCGTGGAACTTCAGGTCCAGGAACAGCGGCAGATCGGGGGCAGCCGCCCGCACCGCGTGCACGCCCCCGGCCCCGTTGGCCATGAAGAATTCGAGCCCGAGCTTGATGCCGCCGGCGGACGAGGCGACCGCACGGGCCAGCGCCGCGGCGCGGCCGGCATCGGTCGTGTCGATGGCGACGAAGAGCGGATTGTCGAAACGGGGAGGCGTGATCTTGCTCATGGTCTTCCGGTATGTCGCGAACCTCCGGGCTTATACCAGAGGCCGAAGCCCGCTTCCTATACCATTCCGGGCGCACGGGCATTCCGGGCGCAACGGCTGCAGGTCGCAGCGTCACATGGGGCCGGTGCAGGGGCGGGGCAAGGGTGCCCGTGTCGATACGGGCCGGTCGATGCAGGCCGGGTGTCGGCCATGTATCGGCTGCGGATCAGGCGGCGTCGCGGCTGCCGGCAAGCCGCGGAGCGGCCTCTGCCCTGCCGAGGGCGGGCCCGGCCGGTGCTGTCGGAGCGGCCGGACGGGCAGCGCCGGAACGCAGGCGGTGCAGCTCTCCCTCAAGCTCTTCCACACGGCGGGCCAGGCGGCGGGCGCGGGTCCGGTGGCGGCCGGCGCGGAGCCAGGCCACCAGCCCGCCCAGCACCAGGCCGATCAGCAGGGTCGCCTCCAGCGCCAGGAACAGCGGCAGGGCCAGTTCCAGACCGAAGGGCCACAGCGACAGCACCACGCCATCCCGATTGCCGATCGCGAAGGCGGCAACGATGATCGCGATCAGGGCGAGCAGGGCGAGTTTCAGGGCGCGCAGCATGGGGCCTTACATCCTCCGGATGAGCGAACGGGCAAAAACCGGCGGACGGAGACCGGGGGCCAGGTCCGCACCGGACCGATCATAACCGAAAACGCGCGCCTGTGGCGCGCGTCGTCGTCTCTGCGTGGACCGGCCGCGGGGTCACTCGCCGTTCAGGCGGTCGCGCAGTTCCTTGCCGGTCTTGAAGAAGGGCACGAACTTCGACGGCACATTGACCGTATCGCCGGTGCGCGGGTTGCGGCCGGTGCGCGAGCGGCGGTGCTTCACCGAGAACGCCCCGAAACCGCGCAGCTCGACCCGGTCGCCTCGCGCCAGCGCTTCGGAGATCTCGTCGAAGACGGTGCTCACGATCTGCTCGACGTCGCGCTGATAGAGATGGGGATGGCTCGCAGCGAGGCGGGCAATCAGCTCCGACTTGGTCATGGTGGTAAATGGTCCCTGGTGAAGGCATGTGAAGCGGGCCGCGCCTGGGGCGGGCCGCAGGATCGGCGGCCGGAAATGGCGGCACTGCGCCACCGTCCTCGCGGGCCGTATTCAGGGCCCGCCGGCGGTCATGCATCCGTCATGTTCAAGTCAGGGGCGAGGTTGCCAAACCGATACCAGTCCGTCAACTCTAAGCCGTTCTGACAGTTCGGTATTTTTGAGCAGGGCTTCGACCGCGGCATCCGCCGCGGCACCCAGCAGCCCACGCCCGTCTTCCGGACGGGGGGTGATATCCTCGATCGGGAGGTCCGCGTCCAGCCCCTTTTCGCCTTCAAGCCAGGCAAGCGCTGCCTTTTTGCCGCCCAGACCGTCGATCAGCCCCGCCGCAAGCGCCTGGCGGCCGGTGAAGACCCGGCCATCGGCCACCGCATCGAGCTTTTCGCCCGCAAGGCTGCGACGATCGGCCACAAGGCCGCGGAAATAGCCGTAGCTGTCGGCGACCACGTCGGCGAGGGCGGCACGGGCTTCGTCGCTCAGCGCTTCCAGCGGGTTGGGCTGGCCCTTGATCACCGAGCTTTTGATCAGATCGGCCTCGATGCCGATCGAGCGCAGCAGCTCGGTCGCCTCGACCGCCTGAAGATAGACGCCGATCGAGCCGGTCAGCGTCTCGCCATGGGCATAGATCCGGTCGGCACCGAGGGCGGTCATATAGGCGGCCGAGGCGGCAATGCCTTCCATCACCGCCACCACCGGCTTTTCGGCTGCGACCTCGCGGAGCTTTTCGTAATTCAGCTCGCCGCCGATCGAACTGCCGCCGCCGCTGTCGATGCGCAGGATCAGCGCCTTGACCGCAGGATCCTCCCGGGCCTCGTCCAGCCGGTCGTACAGCTCGTCATCCGGGGCGATGAAGCCGTCGATGGTGAGTTCGGCGATGCGGTCGCCCTTGAACGCGCCGCTGCCGCCGATATCCGTGGCCCGGAAGACGATGCCGCCCAGAATGGCGGCCAGCACGATGGCGGCGATGCGCCAGAAGGTCAGACCCCGCTTCAGGCGGCGTCGATCGACCGCACGGTCGGCGTCGAACGGAGACGCATCGAACGGAGACATGGGGTCGGCTTCCTTCCGGCTTGGTCCCGCGCCGCCCGGCGGCGGCGCCTCGGCGACATCTATAGCCGCTTGGACCCTTGCCGGCCAAGGGGATAAGCGCCGGGGGCGCTACTTGCCGACATCGGTCAGCCCGGCCACAAGCCGGCGCTGCAGAACCAGCACCAGGATCACCGGCGGCGCCATCGCGACCAGCGCCCGCCCCATGGTCAGCCCCCAGCGGGTTTCGGCATTATCGGTGGGCAGGGTGCGCGCCACCCCCATCACCACGGTCGCCATCCGTTCGTCGGTGGTGATCAGCAGCGGCCAGAGATACTGGTTCCAGCCATAGACGAACAGGATGACCGCCAGCGCCGCCGTCGCCGGCGCCGCCAGCGGCAGGGCCACGTCGCGCAGGAACCGCAGCGGACCGGCGCCGTCGATCCGGGCGGCCTCTACCAGATCCGCCGGTACGGCCAGGAAGACCTGGCGATAAAGGAAGGTGGCGGTGGCCGAGGCGATCAGCGGCAGCACCAGCCCTGCATGGGTGTCGAGCAGCGAGGGAGAGAGCCCGATCTCGATGCCGAGCAGGCGCAAGCCTCCGATCAGGGGTGCCAGCGGATCGGCCGCGACCGCATAGGTCGGCACGATCCGGACTTCGACCGGCAGCATCAGCGACAGGAAAATCGCCCAGAAGGCGAGCGCCCGGCCGCGGAAACGGAAATAGACCACCGCAAAGCCGGCCGTCAGCGAAATCGCGATCTTGCCCGCGGTGATCGCCGCCGCCATGACCAGGCTGTTGAACAGCTGCCGCTGGATCACCGGATCCAGGATCACATCGGCGAGCGTGTCGATCAGCGCAGGGCCCGGCAGGCTGCCGATCGACAGGCGACCGTCTTCGGGCATCGAGGCGATGGCCAGGGCATACCAGACCGGCAGCAGCATGACCAGGGCGCCGGCCAGGAAGACGCCGGCGGCGACCGCCCGGAAGACCGGGTCGCGGCGGACCATGCCGCCCGCGGATGCGGCTTTCGGATCAGCTGCGGGCATAGGACACCTTGCGCTCGATCCAGCCGAACTGGATGACCGTCAGCACGCCGACCAGCGCCATCAGCACGATCGACTGTGCCGCCGACCCGCCCAGATCCTGGGCCTGGAAGCCGTCGCGATAGGCCTTGTAGACCATCAGCCGGGTGGCCCCGCCGGGGCCGCCTTCGGTGATGGCGTCGACGATGCCGAAACTGTCGAAGAAGGCGTAGATCAGGTTCATGACCAGCAGGAAAAAGCTGGTGGGGGAGACCAGCGGCCAGACCACGTCGCGCAGCCGGCGCAAGGGGCCGGCCCCGTCGATGGCGGCGGCCTCGATCAGCGATTTCGGCACCGAGCGGATGGCGGCGAAGAAGAAGATGAAATTGTAGGAGACCTGCTTCCACACGGCCGCCGCCACGATCAGCGCCATGGCGTCGGTGCCGTCCAGCAGCGGGTTCCAGGCCAGCCCCGCCTCGTGGAGCAGCCGCGCGATCACGCCGAAGGACGGGTGCAGCAGGAACAGCCAGAGCACGCCCGCGACCGCCGGGGCGACCGCGTATGGCCAGATGATCGCCGAGCGCAGGGCCGGACGTTCCCCCAGCAGCCGGTCGGCGGCAGCGGCCAGCACGAAGGCCAGCGCCATGGCGACGCCGGCCACCAGACCGGCGAAGATCAGGCTTGCCCGAATGCTGTCCAGGTATTCCGGTTCGGCGAACAGCGCCCGGAAATTGTCGAGCCCGACGTAGATGCCGCGGCCGGTGAAGGGATCGGCCAGATGGAAGGCCTGCCGCAGCCCTTCCGCCGCCGGGCGGAAGAAGAACAGGGCAAGGATGGCCAGCTGTGGGGCAAGCAGCAGCCAGGGCAGCATGCGGCCGCGGAAGACCGCACCGGCGGGCGGGGTGTGGATGGACATGGGGAATCCGGGGATAAGTAGTGCCGGGCGGACCCGCAGGAGTCCGCCCGGCCGGGAGGGGCAGCCCCGCGGTATTACTGGCCGATGGTGCGCTCGAAGCGCTCCAGCAGCGGGTTGGCGCGGCGCACCGCGTCATCCATGGCCTGGGCAGCGGTCTTCTTCATCGACCAGATGTTTTCCAGCTCCTCGTTCAGGATCTCGTCGATCTGAACCAGATAGCCGAGGCGGATGCCACGGGTGTTGGGCGTGGGGGTCCCGCGGGTCAGCTGCAGGATGGCCAGTTCCTGATGGGGGAATTTCTGGTAATAGCCTTCGGCCTTGGCGGCCTCGTAGGCATCCAGCGTGATCGGGACATAACCCGACACCTTGTGCCAGTCCACCTGGCGCGGGGTCTCGGCCAGGAAGGCGAGGAAGGCGGCGACACCCTTGTAGACCTCGGGCGTCTGGCCGTTCATCACGAACAGCCCGGCACCACCGATGAAGCTGTTCTTCGGATCCGTGGTCCCGGCCTCCACCGGCAGCATGGCCGCGGCGAAATCGAATTTGGCCTTCTGCGAGATCCCGCCATACCCGGCCGAGCTTTCCAGCATGATCGCGCAGCGCTGAGCGTAGAAGGCTTCGTGGGCGCCGGTCCACTGGCGGCCCTGATAGCTCATCAGCCCGTCCTTCACCCAGCGCTGAAGCCGGTCGAGATGGGCGACCATGCGCGGGTCGTTGACGGTGAGGCGTGCCCCCGGTCCTTCCATGCCGTTGGCCGGGGTGGCGACGGGGATGTCCTGGATGAAGGCGTAGTTCTTGATCAGCGTCCATTCCTGCCAGGAGGGCACGACCGGGCAGTCCACCCCGGCGGCCTTCAGCCTGACGGCGGCGGCTTCCAGCTCGTCCCAGGTGGTGGGCACGGCCTCGACCCCCGCCTTCGACATCAGGTCGCGGTTCATCCACATCAGCGGGGTGGAGGTGTTGAAGGGCATGCCGATCTGGTGGCCACCCTCCTGATAGGCGGCGATGACCGGCTGGATATAGCGGCTCCAGTCGACCTGGATACCGGCTTCCGCCATCACCTCGTCGACCGGCTTTGCGGCCTTTGAATAGATCACGGTGGGGGCCGCCGGCGCATGGACCTGCACGATCGCCGGTGCCTTGCCGGCCCGGGCGGCGGCGATGGCGCCGTTGATCACGTCGTCATAGCTGCCCTTGAAGACCGCATTGACCTGGTAGTCGCTCTGTGCGGCGTTGAACTCGGCCGCATAGCGGGCGATGGTCTTGCCGAGCGTGATGTCGGGGGAATGGGCATGCCAGAGGTCGAACTCGACCCGGGCCATGGCCGGGGCAGCGACACCTGCGATGGTGAGCGCCACAAGGCCGGCGAGGCCCGCGCGCAGACGGAGGGTGGTCATGGTGCTGGTTCCTCGGGATGGCGGGAAGGAAGGGATCGGCCCGGTCGGAGCGGTCTGGATGCCGCCTTCGTCATAAACTCTACGCATGTCCTATGACATGCTTATGAAGATGACTTATGGATTCGGACGTATGCAGTCGGAGCCCGCAGCATGAACTTCAACCAGATGCGCGCCTTCCACGCCGTGGCGGTGGAGGGCGGTTTCTCGGCGGCGGCCAAATCGCTGGGGGTGACCCAGCCGGCGGTGACGGTGCAGATCCGCGGGCTGGAGGCGGAGCTGGGCGTGCGCCTGTTTCTGCGCCGCGGCCAGGGGGCCGTGGCCACCGAGGCGGGGGAAAGGCTGCTGGCCCATGTCCGGGCAGTGATGCTGCTGATGGACCGCACCGAGGCGGCGGTCGCCTCTGATCCGGCCATGGCGGGTGGGCTGGTGCGGCTGGGGCTCAGCACGCCGGCAACGATCATGGGGCTGGCCAAGCGCTTCGCCGACGCCCATCCGGCGGTGGAGCTTCGGCTGTCCACCGGTAATACCGGTCAGCTGATCGAGGATGTCCTGGCCTGCCGGGTGGATCTGATCGCCGCCAGCCATATCGAGCCCGACCCGCGGCTGGCGGGGGTGGTGCTGGGGCGCCAGCGTCTGGCCCTGCTGGTGCCGGCGGCGGATCCTCTTGCCCGGTCCGGCGACCCGCTGCCGCTGGATGCCCTGGCGGGGCTGCCGGTGCTGCTGCGCGAGCCGAGTTCGGTCACCCGTCAGGTCTTCCTCCGCGCCGCCGAGGCGATCGGCCTGTCCCCCCGCATGGCGGCCAGCCTGGGCAGCCGCGAGA
The DNA here is from genome assembly GCF_002684955.1 of Tistrella sp. Lineage (NCBI taxonomy): Bacteria > Pseudomonadati > Pseudomonadota > Alphaproteobacteria > Geminicoccales > Geminicoccaceae > Tistrella > Tistrella sp. The sequence continues at coordinate 183,329 of NZ_NYWI01000030.1, forward strand.
TGATCCGCGAGGCGACCGCCGCCGGCCTCGGCTATGGCATCGTTTTCGACGGCGAGACCGGCCACGACCCCCGCCTGGCCCACCGCCCCCTGACCGCCGCCGGCCCGGCCGCCGAACTTCTGGCGGCCGATGTCCGCCTGTCCTGCCTGCCCGAGCTTGCCGGGATCGGGGTGGTGGCGGCGTTTCTGGCACTCGCAGAGGGCGTGTGACGTCGGACCGGGCGGCCCGTTACCACCGCCTGATCGCTACCACCGCCCGATCATCCCGCCCGGTGCCGCGCGGGCCTCGGAGAGGGTGCGGTCGGCGTGGCGTATGCGGTGGTCGAGCAGGCGGCGCATCATGCGGTGGACGACCGGGGTGAAGGCGGGGTCGGCGGCGAGATTGCGGGTCTGGCCGGGGTCTGCTTCAAGGTCGAAGAGCACGGGATCCGCATCGGGGAAGTGCAGATAGGCCCAGCGCTCGTCCTGGATGGCGGTGAATTGTGCCTCATGCGGCGAGCGGGCGAGGCCCGGAACCGGGCCGGGCAGCTTGTCGCGGAAGTCATGCTCGTAGACCGCGGCATCCCGCCAGTCCGACGGGCGATCGCCGGCGATCAGGCCCAGCAGCGAGCGGCCGTCGCATTGCGGAGGGGCGGCGATGCCGAACCAGTCGAGCAGGGTCGGCAGCAGGTCGACATGTTCGGTGATGGCGTGGATCTGTCCGCCGCGGGTCGGATCGGCGCCCGGCCGCGGGTCGGCGATGATCAGCGGCACCCGGAACGAGGCCTGGTGGATGGCGCGCTTGCCGAACAGGCCATGTTCGCCCCATTGCTCCCCATGATCGGACATGAACACGACCAGGGTGTCCTGGCCGCGCCCGCTCCGCTCCAGCGCCGCCAGCACCCGGCCGACCTCGTCGTCGACTTCGGCCAGCAGGGCCAGATAGGCCTTGCGCAGGGCGGCGACCGTGGCGGCGGGCAGGGCGGATGCAGGGCCGTCCAGGCCCGGATGGGCGATCGATGCCGGCACCACCCGGCGGAACAGGGCGGCCAGGGGGTGGATCGCATCCTCGGCGGCGGCGTCGATCGGCGGCAGCGGCGGGGCGTCGGGCACCCGGGCCAGGTGGCGGGCGAGTGCCGCCAGCGGCGGATGCGGCCGGTAGAAGCCCAGATGCAGCAGCCAGGGCCGCTCGGGTGCGGTATCAAGGAACGCCACCGCCGCATCGGCCAGCCAGCGGCTGTCATGCAGCCCGTCGGGCTGTGGAGAGGTTTCTACCGGCGCACCGGCGCGGAGATGACGCGCGAAGCCGGCATCATAGTCGGGATCGAGATCGGCCCCCTGACCGCGGGCCCAGGCCGTATAGCGCGCCTTGTCCTCGTCCATCTCGCGCAGGATCTGCCAGCCTTCGGCGACCGAGGGGCCGCGGAAGACGGGATCCTGAGGGTCGCGGCCGCGCGGATCCGGCACGGCCGTGGTGTAGCCGATCATGTAGGGGGTGATGCCGGCGGTGCGCAGATGGTGCTGCAACAGCCGGCGCCCCGCCGCCATCGGCACCGGATTGGCGAAGACCCGGTGGTTGAAGACATACTGGCCGCTGGCGAAACTCGCCCGGGCCGGGCCGCAGGGCGCGCTCTGGGCGAAATGGCGGGTGAAGACCGCGCCGCGCGCGGCCAGCCGGTCGAGCGCCGGTGTCGCGACCAGCGGGTTGCCGAGGCCGGGAGAAAGATCCCAGCGCCACTGGTCGACCATGATCAGCAGGACATTGCGGGCCATCGGGGCGCTCCCGGACAGGGCATGCAGGGTGGGGTGTGGATCAGAGGCCGAGGGCCAGCCGTTCCAGCAGCGGCCGGAAACGCGCGACGCCGTCGCGGCCGGCGCCCTCGATCTTGGCCGCTTCGTCGATACGCCGCAGCGCAATGGCGTCGGCGGCATGAGGATCGGCCAGGAAAGCCGCGGCCTCGGCCCCGGTCATCGGGCCGCCCTGCAGCTCCAGGGTCCGGCGCGAGACGGGGGAGAGGGCGGCGGCATAGGCGGGCTCGGTGGTGACCAGGCAGCGCTTGGCGTCCACATGCATCTCGATCGGCCGGATCACCGCCGGCGGAAACAGCCCGGCCAGATATTTGCCGGCCAGGCGTTCATGGGCATCGTCCCGGCCGTCATGAAAGGCGGCTGCGGCATCGCGGTGGATCATGTGGCCGATGTCATGCAGCAGGGCCGCGGCGATCAGCGTCTCGGCGGCACCCTGTGCCTCGGCAATCTCGGCGGACTGGACGGCATGCTCGATCTGGCTCACCGCCTCGCCATAGCTGTCGTCGCCACGGGCCGCGAAGATGCCGAAGATCTCGTCCAGTCGGGCGGCGGCATCACGAGGGCGGCGGGGATCCGACATGGGATTGGCTCCACATAGAGAAAATTAATGATGTGGAGATTTATATAATATGGATTGATGTCAATCCTGTGACGGCAGCTGTCATCGCCGACAGATCTGCCCCCTGAAACGGCTGCGGCCGGCCCGGATTGCTCCGGGCCGGCCGCAGGACGCTCATCGATCCGCCGGGCAGATGCCCGGGGCACGGGATCGGATCAATCGTCCGCCTGGGTCCGCTCGCGCTCGCGGAGCGCGGCACCCAGGATGTCGCCGAGGCTGGCGCCGCTGTCGGACGAACCGAACTCGGCCATGGCCTTCTTCTCTTCCGCCATCTCCAGCGCCTTGATCGACAGGGTGAGCTTGCGGCTCGACCGGTCGATGTTGGTGATCAGGGCGTCGAACTTGTCGCCCTCGCTGTAGCGGTCGGTACGCTGATCCTGGCGGTCACGGGCGATTTCCGACTTGCGGATGAAGCCCTTGGCGCCATCGGCCGTGGAGATCTCCAGACCATTCTCGACGACCTTGGTGACCGTGCAGGTGACGGTCTGGCCGCGACGCAGGTCCTGGGTCGCCTCGGTGAAGGGATCCTTGTCGAGCTGCTTGATGCCGAGGGAGATGCGCTCCTTCTCGACGTCCACATCCAGCACCACGGCCTTGACCATGTCGCCCTTGCGGAAGTCCTTGAGCGCCTCTTCGCCGGGGCGGCTCCAGTCGAGATCCGACAGGTGCACCAGGCCGTCGATGTCGCCGTCGAGACCAACGAACAGACCGAACTCGGTGATGTTCTTGACCTCGCCCTCGATCGCCGAACCCACCGGGTGACGATCCAGGAAGGTCTCCCACGGGTTGTCGGCAACCTGCTTCAGGCCCAGGCTGATGCGGCGCTTCTGCGAGTCGACGTCGAGCACCATCACTTCGATCTCCTGCGAGGTCGAAACGATCTTGCCCGGGTGCACGTTCTTCTTGGTCCAGCTCATCTCGGAGACATGGACCAGACCCTCGACGCCCGGCTCCAGCTCCACGAAGGCGCCGTAGTCGGTGATGTTGGTGACGCGACCGGCGAACTTCACGCCCACCGGGTACTTCACCTCGACGCCTTCCCACGGATCCGCCTCGAGCTGCTTCATGCCGAGGCTGATGCGCTGGGTCTCGCGGTTGAAGCGGGTCACCACCACGCGGACCGACTGACCGATGGTCAGGGCTTCGGTCGGGTGGTTGATGCGGCGCCAGGAGATGTCGGTGACGTGCAGCAGGCCGTCGACGCCACCCAGGTCCACGAACGCACCGTAATCGGTGATGTTCTTGACCACGCCTTCCAGGATCTGACCTTCCTTGAGGTTCTCGATCAGTTCCTTGCGGGCTTCGGCGCGGCTCTCCTCGAGGACGGCACGGCGCGAGACGACGATGTTGCCGCGGCGCTTGTCCATCTTGAGGATCTGGAAGGGCTGGGTCGTGCCGATCAGGGGCGTGATGTCACGCACCGGACGGATGTCGATCTGGCTGCCCGGCAGGAAGGCCACGGCACCCTGAAGGTCGACGGTGCAGCCGCCCTTCACGCGCCCGAAGATCACGCCGTTGACGCGCTCGGCGTTCTTGAACGCCTGCTCGAGCTGGGTCCAGGCCTCTTCGCGGCGCGCACGCTCGCGGCTGATGACGACCTCGCCCTGGGCGTTCTCCATCCGGTCGATATAGACCTCGACCTCGTCGCCGACCGCAAGCTCGGTCTCCTGACCGGGCTGGGCGAATTCCTTGAGCGCGATGCGCCCGTCGGACTTCAGGCCGACGTCGATGAGGACCTGGTCGCCCTCGATGGCGGTGATCCGACCCTTAACGACGCTTCCCTCCAGGCCATCCTGGGCAATGAAGCTGTCGGCCAGCAGGGCTTCGAAATTCTCGTCCGACATGACGTCCTTCTCGGGCGCGGGGCTGGTGTTGATCATGGGTTCTCCTACCTCTCCACCCGTCCTGCCGGGGAACCTCGGCTCCAGGGCCATCCGGGCGTCGGTGGCTGGCCTGGGGAGAGGCTCCGGCACCCGCCGAGGCTCCGGCCGTTGCGGATCCTGCCGCTTCGGGTCGGGGCCGTCGTGGACGTCTGAACGCCGCGGTTCCTTGACCGGCGCTGCCGGGTGGGGCGGGTTCCGACCGACGGGGGTTCGGATACGGCGGGCATCCCCGCCGGTTGCTGGTTTACAGGATCGCGACGCCCGGCCGTCCGGCCGCCGCGGGCTTCAGTCGTCAATGCGCCGAAACGCCGCTCCTCCCCCGGGTGGGGGTGGGCGACGACCGGCGAAACCTCGATCCGGTGACGATCCGGCCCGTGCCCTGCCCCGGCCGGTCAGAGCCGGCTGGTGACATGCGCGAGCGCTGCCGCGAAAACCTCGTCCGCCGACATGTCGGTGGTGTCGAGGATGACCGCGTCGTCCGCGGGACGCAGCGGGGCCACCGCTCGTTCCCGGTCGCGACGGTCTCGCAGCCGCATCTCTTCCAGAACGTCGGCGAATATACTGGCAACCCCCTTGCCCCGCAACTCTTCGTGTCGCCTGAGTGCACGCGCTTCGGGCGAGGCTGTCACGAAGATCTTCGCGCGCGCGTCGGGGAAGACCACGGTGCCGATGTCGCGGCCGTCGAGCACGGCGCCCGGAGCGGTGCGGCCGAAGCTGCGCTGGAAGTCGAGCAGGGCGGCACGGACGGGGCCGAGTGCCGCGATTTTCGACGCGGTTTCCCCGGTGCGCTCGGCCCGCAGATCGGTGCGGACGAGATCGTCGGCACCAAGGGTCTGTGCCGCCAGGGCGGCCGCGGCCGGGTCGTCCGGATCGCCGCCGCCGGCGAGCAGCCGGCTTGCCGCCGCCCGATAGATCATGCCGGTGTCGAGATGGCGCAGCCCCAGTTCGGCGGCGAGCCTGCGGGCGAGCGTGCCCTTGCCGGCTGCGGCCGGGCCGTCGATGGCGATCACCGGCGGATGGATGAGGGTCTGGGTCATGATGCGCGGCGGGCTCCGGCAGGCTCAGAGATCGGTGATGTCGCAACCGAGCCCGGTCATCAGGGCGCGGAAGCCGGGGAAGCTGGTGGCGATCATCCGATCGTCGTCGACCACCATGCCGTTGCGTGCAGCCAGGCCCAGCACCAGGAAGGCCATGGCGATGCGATGGTCCAGATGCGTGACGACCGCGTCGGTGCCGCCCGGAACCGGGCCGCCGCAGCCGTCCACTTCCAGCCAGTCCTCGCCGGTGCGCACGGTGACGCCGGCACGGATCAGGCCGTCTGCCACCGCCTGAAGCCGGTCGCTTTCCTTCACCCTGAGTTCCGCCAGCCCCTCGAAACGGCTGGTGCCGTGGGCAGTGGCGGCGGCGGCGGCGAGCACCGGGAATTCGTCGATCATCGACGGCGCGCGATCCGCCGGTACGGTCACGGCCCTGAGCGCGGAAGAGCGCGCCACCAGATCGCCCACCGGCTCGCCGCCCACATCACGCGGATCGGTGACCGTCAGATCGGCGCCCATCTCGGCCAGGGTGCGGATCAGCCCGTCCCGGCCGGGGTTGAGGCAGACATTGCGCACGGTGACGGCCGAGCCTTCGGTGATCAGCCCCGCGACCAGCGGGAAGGCGGCCGAGGACGGATCGCCCGGCACCGTCATGTCGCGGGCGCTGAGTTCCGGCTGGCCGTCGAGGGTGATGACCCGGGCGCCGTCGGCTTCGGTTTCGACCGTGATCCGGGCGCCCATGGCCCCCAGCATGCGTTCGGTGTGGTCGCGCGTCGCTTCCGGTTCCACCACCACGGTCCGGCCGGGGGTGTTGAGCCCGGCCAGCAGGATGGCCGACTTCACCTGGGCCGAGGGCACCGGCAGGCGGTAGCGGATCGGCACCGGGCTGCGGGTGCCGATGACGGTGGCCGGCAGACGGCCGCCGGCGCGGGTGACGATCTTCGCGCCCATTTTTTCGAGCGGGGTGGCGACCCGGGCCATGGGCCGCTTGCGCAGACTGGCATCGCCGGTCATCACCGCCACCAGCGGATGGGTGGCGAGCAGGCCCATCAGCAGCCGCGCCGCCGTGCCTGAATTGCCCATGTCGAGCACATCGGCCGGTTCGGCCAGGCCGCCGACACCCACGCCGTCGATCACCCAGCGGATGGCCGGCGCGCCGTCGGGACCGGCGGTCTCTTCGCGGGTGATGCCGGCGCCGAGCGCGCGCATCGCGGCCGCGGTCGCGAGCACGTCTTCGCCTTCCAGCAGGCCGTCGACGGTGGAGCGCCCCACCGCCAGCGCCGACAGCATCAGCGCCCGATGCGAGATCGACTTGTCGCCGGGGACGGTGACGTCGCCCGAAAGCCCGCGGGAGAGGCGGGCGGTGGCGGGATGCGGCGCGGCATGGGTCATGACGGGGCCCTTGTCCGGAAAGGCGGGGCGGAAGCGGGAAAGGTTCGGGGCTGGTCTATCACAGCATGGGCCCCTGTGCATCATCGCAGGCCCCCCACGGAACGGCGATGTCGGCGATGCAACCCTGCCCGGACGCATTTAGCGGTTTGACAGCCCCGGCGCTTCGTGGCAAACGCAGCCGACGGGGTGGCGCACCGGATTGCGTCATCACCATGGCCGGCCCCTTGTGCCGGCGACCCGTTCCCGTGAATTCGTTCCTGTACACGTCCAACAGCTATCAAGGGTGGTCGCGTGGCGAAGGAGGAGTGGGGGCAGAAGCACACCTGCCGCAGCTGCGGTGCGCGCTTCTACGATATGCGCCGCACGCCGGTGACATGCCCCAAATGCGGTGCCGAGCAGCCGCAGATCGAAGAGACCCGTTCCCGCCGCGCCGCACGGGAGGCCGACGAGCTGGCCCGTGAGCGTGCGGCCCAGGCCCGCAAGGCCAAGGCCGTGCCGGCAGAGGTGGAGGATGTCGACGAGGAAGGCTTCGACGAAGCCTTCGACGATGACGACGAGGATGATGTCGGCATCGAAGATGCCTCGGAGCTGGGAGACGACGACGTCGGTGACGTCCGTCTCGGCGACGAGGACGACGAGAACTGATCCCGCGACCGGCGCCCCTCGACCCAGGGGCGCCGGTTTCGGTTTCAGAGGGCGGTTTTTAAGCAAAACCAGTGGCTTGCGTCGCAGTTCCTGCCGCCGTCGTCGAAGATGACGGTGGCGTGAAAAAAACCGCTTGCCAAGCCCGGCCGCGGCCACTATGTTCCGCTCCGCTGACGCACGGCGCGCCGCCCCAAACGGCGCAGGGCAGCGGAAACCGGGATCCCGGTCGCACGTAGCCAACGGCATCAGACAGGTTTCGGGGCCATAGCTCAGTTGGGAGAGCGCTTGAATGGCATTCAAGAGGTCAGGGGTTCGACTCCCCTTGGCTCCACCATCTTCGAAAAAGCCCGGTGCTTCGGTACCGGGCTTTTTCGTTGTTGCCCGGGGGTGGTTGTTGCCCAGGGGGCGCGTGTCGCCTGCCCCGGGCCGGGCCTGCCCGGTCTTGAACGGACCTCTCGGCTTCCCTATCTCCAGATAACCGATGGAACGGCCGGTGAACGCCGTCTCCGGCCCGGAATGCGGGCGGAGAAAGCGACCGGAGACCACCCGTCGGACGGACCTGCCGGCGCGCCGGCCGGGCGCGGTGGATGCTCCCCAAGGAGGTCGCCGCCACGGCAGCCGGATCCGGATCTCGCTCGTCTGTCGCGGAGGAGATGTCAGGGATGTCGCGGTTCACCGCTTTCAATCACCCGATGATGCTGGGCTTCGACCACATGGAGCGCATGCTGGACCGTCTGGCCAAGACCGGCTCCGACGGATACCCGCCCTACAACATCGAGAAACTCGGCGAGCGGCGGCTGCGCATCACGCTTGCGGTTGCGGGTTTCACCATGGACGACCTGACGGTCACGCTGGAAGACAACCAGCTGGTGATCCGCGGGCGGCAGCACGACGACGCCAATGACGGCCGGGAGTTCATCCATCGCGGCATCGCGGCCCGGCAGTTCCAGCGCACCTTCCTGCTCGCCGACGGCATCCAGGTGATGGACGCCTCGCTGGACAACGGCCTGCTTCATATCGATCTGGAGCAACCGCTGCCGCAATCCTCGGTGCGGACGATCTCGATCCGCAAGACCCAGCCGGACGGACGCCAGTCGGGCAGCCTGCTCGACGAGCGCTGACCGCTTATCCCCAAGAGACGTGGACCCATCGCGGGCGACAGGGCGACCGATCCGGTGCCCGGCACGGCCGCGGACGAAGGAGGCTGATCCCATGCCCCGCTTCAACCTGGAAGAGACGACCCGTTCCCCTGCCGATGTGGCTGAAGCGGCCCGCGCCGCCATCCGCCGGATGACCCCCGAAGCCTTCGCGGCGCTGGGGCTTGAGCAGGTGGCCTATGTTCGCCCGGTGACCACTGCCGGCGGCGTGATGTTCGGCGTATTTTCAGCAAGCGGTGAACGCGTCGCCGTGATGGCCGACAGCGCCTCTGCGATCGGCGCCATCCTGCAGCACGAGATGGTGCCGGCGACGATCCATTGATCGCCGTCGCCTGCGATCCTGCCCCACCAGCTTTTGCCCCACGACCTTTCCCGGCCGGTTGACGGATGTCGACCGGCCGGTCGCGTCTGGCGGCCGGGCGCCATGCATGATGCTAGGATGCCATCAGCCGACGCACATGCCCCGGCGGCCCCCGCCGGGCAGCCCCGTCGGGTCGCAACCCAGCTTGCAGGAACGCCCCCATGTCCGATGACAGCGCCCGTCTTCTCGTCGATCTGCTTGCCGCCGATCCGGGGCTTGCGGCGGCCCTGGCCGATGCGGCGACGCCGGCCGCCCGCGACGCCCTGCTGACCGCGGCCGCCGATGCCCAAGGCTTTGCCCTGGCCCCCGAGGTGCTGGCGCGGATCGAGGCGGCGCGGGATGCGGTCGGCCCCGACGGCGCAATCGACGACACGGCACTGGAGCGCGTGACCGGCGGTGCCGGCATCGACTGGATCTCGGTCGCGCAGGGGCAGATCTACGGCGGCTGAGGCGGTTCAGGCGTCGAGCAGGCTCATCAGTACCCGACGGCTGCGATAGCGCCGTCTGATCTCGTCCAGATGCGTTGCATGCGCGGCGGGGCTCCTCAGCGCTGCCAGCTGCTTCAGCAGCTGGCAGGCCTGTTCATAGGCCGGCCTGCCCCCGGTCGCGATCAGCGCTTCGATCCGATCCGTACGTGCCCGGATCTCCGCATCCGCAGGGGGGGACGGCGCCTTGGCCGGCGTCTCCAGCCTGGTCTTGAGGATGATCAGATCCCGGACCAGTTGCTTCCTGCCCTCAAACAGCCAGATCCCCTCGTCCAGCCAGTGCCGGGCAGCATCGGGCCGGTCGGCCTCCAGGCAGAACTCCACCAGTTTCCGATAGTCGGCGGGCGAGGTCAGGGTTCTGGCCCGGATGGCAATCCGGGCCTCGACATCGCCATCAGCTTCCGCGATCTGGTCCATGATCCGCGCCAGCGCGAGGCGCCGCGCCGATACCTCCGGGAACGTGCCACTATCAGGCCTGGGTGCAATCACCGGTTCGGCAGCCCAGGCATCGACGACCAGCCGGCGCCAGCTCGCAAGGCCTTCGGGTCCGAGGAGATCTGTGTAATCCGCGATCGTACGGCTGCCGATCTCTTCCGGTGCGATGATATCGCGTGCGAAAAGCCGCTCGGCCAGCGTGACGGGCGGCGGCGGTGCTGCCCGGCAGGCGGCCAGATGCAGCTGGTCCAACCTGGAGAACAGCTCGATGACCGGCGTGTTGTCGCCATCCATGCCGATAATCAGCCGGCAGGCGGCGGCCCGGATATGATCGATCAGGCGTCGGGCCAGCTCAGCGCGGCCGGTCTCGATCATTGTCAGCAGGGCGGTCAGGATCGGGTCGATCGAGAGTGTCCAGCCCTCGGCCATATCCGCATCGAGCCAGCCATCATCCTCCACGTCGGGCAGCGCAGCGTCGATCGCCCTGGCGAGGCGCGTGAAGGCGTCGTCGTCACTCTCATCGCCAGGCAAGGCGGTCAGATCGAGCCTGCGATAAAGCTCCGGATCGGTGAGCGCGCAGTCGAGCACGATTCCCACCAGGGTGTCGACGTCCAGGCTTTTCAGATGGGTGCGGATCCGCGCCCGGGTCCGGGCGATCTCGGGATCGGGCTGAAGCCCCGTCTTCAGGATGGTCAGCCCCACCGCGACCATATGCTTGCACGGCCCGTAATTTTCATAGGCCGGGCAGCTGCAGTCGCCATCGACATGGCCATCCCGGTCGATGAACAGGCGGCTGATGTAGGGCTCCGTGCCCTCCACCCTGGCCAGTACCCGGTGCGGATCGGCGTCGAGGATGGTCACGCGGCCATCGTGGTGGTAGCGCTCGCCCCGGCTGACGATCGAAGGGGCGATCTCATCGAGCAGACTGTCGATATCGATCCGGATCTTCAAGACGTGCTCCGCAAGAGGGCTCGGCTCGTGCTCAGGCGCTGACGACCTCGACCGTATCCTCGATCTCGATCGGACAGCTCAGGCTGTTGGCGATGAAGCAGAGATGATGCGCTTCGCCATGCAGCGACTGCGCCACGGTCGGATCGCCGGCGGAAATGGTCACCCGCGGCCTGAGCCGGATGCGGGGGAAGGCGCCGCCGCCATCGGTGCGTTCGGTCATCTCGCCCTCGGCGGTATCGGTATAGCCGCGCACGACGATGCCCCGGGTGCTGGCCAGATGCAGATACCAGAGCATGTGGCAGGCAGAGGCCGAGGCGACCAGCAGGTCTTCCGGATTGTGGCGCGTGGCGTCGCCGCGGAAGGCCGGGTCCGAAGAGCCGGCGATGACCGGCTTGCCCGCGATCTTCAGGTCGTGATCGCGGGAATAGCTGCGATAGCCGGCGGTGCCCGGGCCGGTATCGCCGGTCCAGACGGTTTCGGCGGTGTAGCGGTGGATGCGGCCGCTCATGGGCGTTTCTCCTCCGGCGGGGTGGCGGCGGCCCGCTTGCGGGCAAGCCGCGGGGTGGCGCCCTCGGCCCCGGCGGCACCCAGGGTGGAGAGCAGCAGCGTCTGGGCGTCGAGGGCGGCTTCCCCCCAATGGGCGGTGGTGCGGGCGACCTCGGCCGCGGAAATGATTTCGGCATCGTGATAGGCGCGGGCCACCGCCTTGCGCACGCCCAGATCGCCGGTCGCCACCACCGGCCGGCCCAGGCCGCGGGCCAGAACCCAGTCTGCGGTCCAGTCGCCGATGCCCGGGATGGCGGTCAGCCGGCGGCGGATTTCCGGCGTGTCGGCCGCGGCCATGGCGGCTGCATCCAGGCGGCCGTCGACGATCGCCCGGGCCACGCTCACGATCGCCCGGGCCTTGGCGCCGGTGAACTGCAGGGCCTTGATGTCGTCGGGGTCGATCGCCGCGATCCGGGCCGGATCGATGTCGATCACCCAGCCGCTGCCCACCGGCCGGCGGATGCCGAAGGCCTCGGCCAGGCGACGGCGGGTGGTCGCGGCCCAGGCGAGGTTGACCAGCTGGGCGCTGATCGTGCGCAGCATCACCACCATCGGCTCGGGGTAGAGCAGGGTGGGGCGCACCCCCTGGGCGGCGGCGATCCGGCCGATCACCGGATCCTCGGCGGCGAGCGCCGCGAAGGCCGCACCCGGCAGATGCAGACGGGCGGCGATGGCGCGGGTCGCGATCTCCAGCAGGTCGACGGCGCCGGTTTCCACCGTCACCTGCAAATCGCCCCGGGCATCGGGGGTGAGGACGGTTTCCACCGCCACCGGCGCGCGCTCGATCCGCTCGATCGTATAGAGCCGGTCGCCGTCGAGCCGCACCAGCCCGTCATCGCCATGGGCTGCGAGGCCCGCGAAGGCGGTGACCAGATCGATGCCGGCCGGCAGCCGGATCCGGCCGGGGGCGACCGCCTCGACGGCTCCGCTGTCTGCAGGCATCGCCGTCAATGTGCGGCATCCCAGTCGAGTCCGGTGCCGACCTCGACGACATAGGGCACCGGCCGCGACACCACATCTTCCATTACCCGCTTGACCAGGGCGGCGGTCTCTTCGACCTCGGCCTCGGGCACCTCCAGCAGGATTTCGTCATGGACCTGGAGCAGCATGCGCGCGCCGAGCGGGCTTGCCTTCAGCGCCTCATCCAGCGCCACCATGGCGAGCCGGACGATATCGGCGGCCGACCCCTGAAGCGGCGCGTTGATCGCGGCGCGTTCGGCAAAGGCCCTGAGCGCCGGGTTCTTGGCGGCGATGTCGGGCGTCCAGCATTTGCGGCCGAAGATCGTGGTCACGAAGCCATGGGCGCGGGCATCGGCCTTGGCCCGTTCCATATAGTCGCGGATGCCGGGATAGCGCTCGAAATAGGCCTCGATATAGCGCTTGGCCTCGGATTGCGGGATGTCCAGCTGCTGGGCCAGACCGAAGGCGCTGATGCCGTAGATGATGCCGAAATTGATCGCCTTGGCCCGGCGGCGGGTGATCGGATCCATCCCCTGCACCGGCACGCCGAAGACCTGAGAGGCGGTCAGTGCATGGATGTCGATGCCCTCGCGGAAGGCCTGGCGCAGGGCCTGGATGTTGGCGATGTCGGCCAGCAGGCGCAGCTCGATCTGGCTGTAGTCGGCCGACATCAGCACATGGCCCGCCTCGGGCACGAAGGCGCGGCGGATCCGCCGGCCTTCCTCGGTGCGCACGGGAATGTTCTGAAGATTGGGGTCGTTCGACGACAGCCGGCCGGTGGTGGTGACGGTCAGGGCGAAGCTGGTGTGGATGCGGCCGGTTTCCGGGTTCACCGCCTCGGCCAGCGCATCGGCATAGGTGTTCTTGAGCTTGGCGAGCTGGCGCCAGTCCAGCACCTTTGCCGGTAGTTCATGGCCGTCGGCGGCCAGCTTCTGCAGGATGTCGGCGCCGGTGGCATAGGCGCCGGTCTTGCCCTTCTTGCCCCCGGGCAGGCTCAGCTTGTCGAACAGAATCTCGCCCAGCTGCTTGGGGCTGCCGACGTTGAAACTCTCGCCGGCCAGCTCGTGGATGCGCGTTTCCAGCGCCGCCATGCCGTCGGCGAATTCCCGCGAGGCCTTGCCCAGCATGTCGCGGTCGATGCGGATGCCGCGCCGTTCCATCCGCGCCAGTACCGGCACCAGCGCCCGGTCGGTGCGCTCGTACAGCGCCCGCACGCCTTCAGGGCCGAGGCGGGGTTTCAGCAGCCGGTGCAGGTTCAGCGTGACGTCGGCGTCCTCGGCGGCATAGTCGCGGGCGCGGTCCAGCGGCACCTCGTCGAAGCCGATCCGGTCGCGGCCCTTGCCGGTGACCTCGTCATAGGAAATCGGCGTCACCCCCAGATGGATCTGGGCCAGCTCGTCCATGCCATGGCCGTGGCGGGTGCCGTCGAGCGCGTAGGACATGACCATGGTGTCGTCGATCGGCGCGATCTCGATGCCTTCGCGCGCCATGACGATCATGTCGTATTTGATGTTCTGGCCGACCTTCAGCACGCCCGGCGCTTCCAGCAGCGGGCGGAGCAGGGTGATCGCCCGGTCGACCGGGATCTGCTCGGGTGCCCCCTCATCCGCCCCGGCCTCGCCGGCCGCCCCCAGGTCGAGCGCACCCTGCCGGGCCTTGCGGGGTGCCACATGGCGAAGCGGCACATAGCAGGCCCGGCCCGGCGCCACCGCCAGCGAAAAGCCGACCAGCACGGCGCGATGGGCGTCGAGGCTGGTGGTCTCGGTGTCGAAACCGACGATGCCCGCCTCGGTCGCCATCTCGATCCAGCGGGTGAGGGCGGGTTCGTCCTGGATCAGCTCGTAATCGCGCACCGCCGCACGCACATCCTCGGCCGCCGCCGCGGCAGCCGAGCCGGCGCTGCCGCCATGGGCGGGTTTCGAGGCGCCCAGATGCGGCCGCAGCTTGGCCACCAGCGAGGTGAAGCCCTGCTGCTCCAGGAAGGAGAGCACGACCTCGGCGCTCATCTGGCCGACATGCAGGCTGTCCAGCGGATCGGGCAGGTCGACATCGTCGCGCAGCCGGACCAGCTCACGAGAGACCCGCGCCTTGTCGGCATTGTCGATCAGGGTCTGGCGACGCTTGGGCTGCTTGATCTCACCCGCGCGGGCGAGCAGCGTGTCCAGATCGCCATATTCGCCGATCAGCTGGGCGGCGGTCTTGACCCCGATGCCGGGCACGCCCGGCACGTTGTCGGTGGAATCACCCGCCAGCGCCTGAACGTCGACCACCTTGTCGGGGGCGACGCCGAATTTGGCCATCACCTCTTCAAGGCCGATCTTCTTGGCCTTCATCGGATCCATCAGCGACACGCCGTCCTGGATCAGCTGCATGAGGTCCTTGTCGGCCGAGACGATCACCACCTCCTGGCCGGCCTCGCGCGCCGCTTTCGCATAGCTCGCGATTAGGTCGTCGGCCTCAAAGCCGGGCAGCTCGATGCAGGGCAGGGCGAAGGCGCGGGTGGCGTCGCGGATCAGCGGGAACTGGGGCACCAGCTCTTCCGGCGGCTCGGGGCGATGGGCCTTGTAATCGGGGTAGATCTCGTTGCGGAAGCTCAGCCGGCCGGCATCGAAGATCACCGCCAGCCGTTCGGCCTTCAGATCCTCGATCAGCTTCAGCAGCATCGAACAGAAGCCGTAGACCGCGTTGACCGGCGTGCCGTCGGGGCGGTTCAGCGGCGGCAGGGCGTGGAAGGCCCGGAAGATGTAGCCCGATCCGTCGACGAGGTAGAGGGGGCTCTGGGGGCTCGGGGTCTGGTCGCTCATCTCTACCGTCTCGGCTCCGGGAAGTCTGGGTACAGGAAGGCCGCGGTCATCGCGGCGGGCAGTATGGCACGAAAGTCGCGCGGAACCCATCCGCGAACGGACACGGAACAAGGCCCCGGCCTGCCGGCCATGGCCGCCAGCACGAAGAACCCGGGCCGCGGCGGCGACCCGGGTTCCGGATGTCTCTGGGGGCCCCGGATAATCGGGGCCCGTGCCGGCTCAGTGGCCGTGCGAGGCCTTGGCGCCGGGCTTCAGCACATAGTGACGCCCGCAATAGGGGCAGTCGACATAGCCCTTGCCTTCCATGTTCAGAAAGACCCGCGGATGGCCGAGGGCGCCGACGCCGCCGTCGCATGCGAGCTGGGTCTGCTCGACGATGATGGTCTCAACGGGTTCCATGTTTCTCGCCTCGGATGTCGCCTGAACACGATATCTGTTTTGGGACCGGTCTGATCAGGGCCCTGGCCCGGCGCGCGCATCGCCCGGATGACGCCGCCCGGCCGGCCGGCGTTGACCGGACGGTGGCCCGATGATACCCAAGGTCGGCCCATGCGCAAGTGCGTCCCGCGGCCTCCGGCCGGGCCTGAAGCCCGGCTGCCGGTGACCGCCGCCAGGAAAGCCCCGCCGATGTCCCCGACCCGTACCGCCTCTGCCACCGCTCCCGACCTCGCCATCTCGGCCCGCGAGCTGCGCAAGACCTATGCCGGCGGCAAGACCGCGCTGCACGGGGTGACGCTCGAGGTGCCGCGCGGATCGATGTTCGCCCTGCTCGGCCCCAATGGCGCCGGCAAGTCGACCTTCATCAACATTCTGGCGGGCATGGTCCACAAGACCTCGGGCACGGTGGAAATCTGGGGCCGCGATCTCGATCGTCGCCAGCGCGATGCCCGGCTGGCCATCGGCATCGTGCCTCAGGAACTGGTGCTCGACCCCTTCTTCACCCCGCGCGAGGCGCTGGAGCTGCAGGCCGGGTTTTACGGCGTTCCCAAATCCGAACGCCGGACCATGGAACTGCTGAGGGCGGTGGGGCTGGACGACAAGGCCGATGCCTATGCCCGCACGCTTTCGGGCGGCATGCGCCGCCGGCTGCTGGTCGCCAAGGCGATGGTCCACAACCCGCCGGTGCTGGTGCTGGACGAGCCGACGGCGGGTGTCGATATCGAACTGCGCCGCAAGCTCTGGGATTATGTCCGCGAGCTGAACACCGCCGGCACGACGGTGGTGCTGACCACCCATTATCTGGAAGAGGCGCAGGAACTCTGCGACCGGATCGCGATCATCAATCACGGCCGGCTGATCGCCTGCGACCGCACCGACGCCCTGCTCTCGCAGCTGGACGCCAAGGAACTGGTGGTGCGGGTGGCCGAGGCCCTGGCCCCGGGCCAGGTGCCGGCACCGCTCGCCGCCTTCGGCGCCGCGGTCGATGCCGAGGCCGGCACCGTCTGCTTCCGCTTCCGCCCGAGCGAAACCCCCGTCGGCCGCCTGCTGGCCGCCGTGACCGCCGCGGGGCTGACGGTCGCCGACATCACCACCCGCGAACCCGACCTGGAAGACCTGTTCCTGCGCCTGACCCGCGAATCCGACGCGGCCAGAGAGGCGGCGGCCTGACCGGCGTCACCCCCGGCCCTCACCCCCTGTCAAAACCCCGCGCGAAACACTTTACGCCGCCGCCGCCTTCGGCTAATGTCCAGGCCTCGACGCCGGGGGCCACCCCCGCCGTCCGCCGCAGGTTCGCCCCGGCCACGCACTCGTAGCTCAGTTGGATAGAGCGCCGCCCTCCGAAGGCGGAGGTCACAGGTTCGAATCCTGTCGAGTGCGCCATTCTCAATTACCCTATGTCATGATCAGCTGGTCCCGGTTGCAGGCATTTTAGCTCTGTGCGGTGGCTCGGGATTCCCGACGGCTATTGCAGCGCCGTTGCTCCACTTGTGGTGCCCAAGGCGTTAGGCCATATCTGTTCATCGGAAAATGCTTCATCCGGCTTTTCACAGCCGCAATAGATGCAGACTCTCATTCCTTGCTCCGTGGTGGCATTCGGCCGACGGAGGTCGAAAGGTAATGTGGCCGAATCATAGAACCAGCTTCCCCACCACCACCATAGGCAACACCAGCCGCATCGAGTCCGGCAGCTGCATGAAGCCATGGGCGGCATAGAACGCCGCTGCCCGTACGTTCAGGGCATCAACAACTACCATGCAGGAACCGATCGTCGTAGCGGAGGCGTAAGCGCGGCGGAGGGCGTCGGCGAGGAGGATGGCGCCGAGGCCCGTGCCCTGGCAGGTCGTCGAGACGGCGAGCCGGCCGAGCAGGGTGGCGCTGACCAGGGGATAGCGTGGGATGTGCTTCCGAGCGGCAGCGGGGACCGCTCCCGGCTCAAGCGCGGTGGCGCACAGCGTGTAATAGCCGAGCACGGTTTCGGGCCGGGCGCAGGCCGTTACCACGAAGACGCCATTGGCCTTGCGCCGTACATCCTGCCCGGCCTGCGTCGCAAGATAGCGATCCAGGTCGTCGATACCGCAGGAGAAGCCGGCCCGATCGTGATGTGGCGCAAGAGCGTCGATCCGCAAATCCGGATCCGTCGCCGCCATCGTCAGGAAACCACGCGCCGCCCGTGTTCCGAGAAGGCGTGGCGGAGCCGGTCGTTCGGTTCGGGGGGCGCGATCAGGGCATCGAAGAAGGCTGCCCGATCCCGGTCGGACAGAGCGAGGGTCTCATGTTCGGCGATCGTTCGGCGGGCGGTCTCGACGAGGGCGGTGACGCAGAAATCACTCACCTTGCGCCGCGACAGATGGGCGGCCCGCTCGATCAGTTCCTTGGTTTCTTCGTCCAGCCGGAAGCCGAACCGTTCAGCCCGGGCCGGCGTATCCCGTTCGAGGCGGGGCTGCTTGTTTGCCATGGGGATGCTCCGGCCAAAGTGGTGGTGGACGAATTGTACGTCGGATTGCCCCACACTGAAAGATGCTGTGGCGGCTATCGTCATGGTCAGTGACCCGGCCTATCATGCTGTCGAGGATCATGCCGAGCGGAGACGCCCCCATGCCCGTCGCCGATCTCTTCCCCCCGTCGATGACCTTCTCGCACCTCTGGCCCTGGATCGGGCTGGTGCTGGCGGTGCCGCTGGCGATCGCGCTGGCCGGTGGGGGATTGCGGGGAGACCGTTCCGTCACGCGCTGGCGGGATCCGGTCTGGCTGTGCTGGGCGGGGACGCTGGCCTATCTGTTCCATCAGGTGGAGGAGCACGGCGTCGATGCGCTGGGGGTGCCCTATGCCTTCCGGGGCATGCTGTGCGCCACCTTCGGCTTTCCGGATCCCGCCGCCTGTCCGATCCCTGAGGCCTTCATCACCGCCGTGAACATCCCGGTGGTCTGGCTGGCGGGGCCTGTCTGTGCGCTGCTGGGGCGGCGGCGGCCGGCGCTGGCGCTGGCCTGGCTGGGGGTGCCGGCGGTGAATACCATGGCCCATCTTGTGCCGGCCGTGGTGGAGGGGGCCTATAACCCCGGTCTGGTGACCGCGCTGGTTCTGTTTCTGCCGCTGTCGGTGTGGAGTTTCCGCATGGCGCTGCGCCGGCCCGATCTGGGGCGGCGGGCGGTTGCGGGCACGGTTGCAGGCGGGGTGCTGCTGCACGCGGTGCTGATGGGCTCTCTGGTCGCCTTCCTGGCGGGACGGATCGGAACGGCGCTGCTGGTGCTGATCCAGATCGTCAATCCGGTGATCCCCCCGGCACTGGTCGCGCGGGTAACGGCCGGGCAGCAGATCAGCCCGCCGCCGGCACGGCCCCGGCCAGGAAGCCGCTGATCAGCTCCACCAGGTCGGCCTCTGATTCGCGGTGGGGCACATGGCCGATGCCGGCCAGGATGCGCGCGGTGCCGGTGGTGCCGGCAATGCGGCGGGGATGTTCGGTCGAGCCGTATTCGTCAAGCTCACCATGGATCGCGAGCACCGGGCAGCGCACCAGGGCGCGGGCCGCATCCACCGTCCAGTCGGCGAAGACGGGTGACAGCCAGGTCTCGGTCCAGGCATCGACCACCCAGCGTGCCTTGTCGCCGTGATAGCGGGCGAGTTTGGCCAGCTCTTCAGGCCGCTGAAAGCCGGCCTTGGCGACCTCGATCCCGGCGATGGTGCGGTCCTCGACGAAGGCCTGTGCGGCAATGGTCACAAGCGCCCGGCAACGCTCGGGAAGGGCGGCGGCGGTATGGATGCCCATGCCGCCGCCGACACTGTGGCCGCAGGCGATGAAGCCCTCAATGCCGAGCGCGTCACAGATTGCCGGCACCACCTCGCGCGCTTCGGCGGCGACGAAATCGATCGGCAGCAAGCCGGGAAAGGGATCGGAACGACCGAAGCCCAGCCGGTCATAGGCGATCACCCGCCGGCCGGTGGCGGCGGCGAGCCGTTCCGGAAAGCTGCGCCAGAGCGCGACGCAGCCGAGCGAATCATGGAAGAGCAGGATGGGAACCTCGCCATTCCCGGCCTCACCCTCCGAACCGGGCGGCGTCCAGCTGCGGGCGAAGAGCCGCCCTTTGGGCGTCGGGATCAGATGGTCCTGCACCTGGGGGGCGGTCGGGGCGGCAGTCTCGGCGGGGGCGATCTCGGTCATGTCCGGTCCGGGCTTTTTCGGGGCATGGCCGCTAGCATAGACACGTGGGCGGGATTGATCACCCGCCAGATGAGGGGACAGATCCTGGCCTGCCCCCTTGCCGACCCGCCCGGGCCGTGTCCAGATCTGACCGGGTGCCGTCAGTGAGGTGCCATCCCCTGCGACGAGGAGGTACAGGCCATGACCGGAACACGCACGGTCCGGGTGCCCGGGCCCGACCATCCGATCACCGTCACCGCCTGGCCCGGCCGGGTCCGGGTGCGCGCCGACGGCCGGGTGATCGCCGACAGCCGCAAGGCGGTGGTGCTGAAGGAGGCCGACTATCCGCCGGTCTTCTACCTGCCGCGCGCCGATGTGGCGATGGGCGCGCTTGCCCGCACCGGCCACACCAGCTGGTGCCCCTATAAGGGCGAGGCGGCCTATTTCTCGATCCCCGCGGCTGGTGCGCGTGGCGAGAACGCCGTCTGGAGTTACGAGGATCCGCTGCCGGCGATGGCATCGATCTGCGGCCGGGTCGCCTTCTACCCGGACAGGGTGGATGCGATCGAGACCGATGATGCGCCCGCAACCGATGGTCGCGGAGACGATGGCGATGGGCCGGCATGACCCTGCCCCCGGACTGGCGGAGCCTGCAGATCCTGCTGGCGGCGATCGATTGCGGCAGCGTCACCCGTGCCGCCGGGCGCTGCGGCATCGCGGTTTCGGCCGCGGCCAAGCGCATCCAGGAGCTGGAGGCGGAACTTGGGGTGCGGCTGCTCGACCGGGCCGCCCGTGGGGTCACCCCCACCCCCGAGGGGGAGGTGCTGGCCCGCCATGCCCGGGCGATGTTCGCCTTTGGTGACCGGCTGGCCGATGATCTGCGGGCGGTGGCGGGCGGCGGGCTCGGTCGGGTGCGGCTGGCGGCGACCATGTCGGTGGTCGCCGGCCATCCGCTGCCCCAGGCCCTGGCCGCCTTTGCCCGCACCCGGCCCGGCATCGAGGTCGAGCTGATCGAGAGCACCAGCCTGACCATTCTGAGCGAGCTGGTCGAGGGGCGGGCGGATCTGGGGATCATCACCATCGGGACCGCCCTGCCCGAAGGGCTGACCGGCCAGCCCTGGGGGCGCGACCGGCTGCTGGCGGTGGTGCCGGCCGGTCACCCGCTTGCCGACAGAGGCGGGCCCGGCGGAGAGGGGATCGGTCTGGGGGAGCTGCTGCGCGAGCCGCTGATCGAGATCATCGAGGGTGGCGCCATCACCCTGCTGCTGAACGACATGGCCGAACGCGCCGGTCTGAACCCGCGCGCCGCCTTTCGGGTGGCGACGGTGGACAGCGCCATCCGCATGGTGGCGGCCGGCCAGGGCGTTGCGGTCATCCCCGACGGTGTGTTCGACATCTTCTCGCCGGCGCTGGGCCTGGTGGGGGTGGCGATCGCCGAGCCCTGGGCACATCGGCGCCTGCGGCTGGTCGGGCGCCCGGCGGCGGTGCTGCCGCCGGCGGCGCGGCTGCTGCATGACCACCTCGCCAGCCTGAGTGAGGCAGATTGAGCTTCCGTCAATGACGGAAGCTTCCTTCGCATCTTTGCGATTCTCCTTCGTGTTCTGCGGAGGCACTCTTCCTGAAAACCGCATACGGACGGCCTGCACCCGCAGGTGCATGGGAGGATCAGGAGATGACGCAGGAAACGAGCGGCCGCCCCCGGGTGATCGTGCGCGAGGTCGGCCCGCGCGACGGGTTGCAGAACGCCCGCGCGGTGATGGCCACGGCCGACAAACTTGCCTGGATCGCCGCCCTGGTGGCGGCCGGCCTTCGAGAGATGGAGGTGGCGAGCTTCGTGCCGCCCGCCCTGATGCCGCAGATGGCGGATGCCGCCGAGGTCACCGCCCGGGTCCGCGCCGCCCATCCCGACCTGCATGCCGTGGTGCTTGCCCCCAATATGAAGGGCGTCGAAGCCGCGATCGCGGCCGGCGCCACCACGATCATCCTGCCGGTCTCGGCCAGCGAGGCGCACAGTCAGGCCAATGTCCGCCGCAGCCGTGCCGAACAGGTGGCGGCGGTCGCGGAGATCGTGGCCCGCCTGCACGATGGCGGGCCCGGCCGGCCACTGATCGAGGCGGGCATCTCCACCGCCTTCGGCTGTTCCCGCCAGGGCGTGGTGCCGGAGCGGGACGTGATCGACACCGCGGTCGCACTGGCCCGGGCCGGGGCCGATGCGGTGGCGCTGGCCGATACGCTGGGCTATGCGACCCCCGGTCAGGTCCGCCGGCTGGTGCGGGCGGTGCGCGCCGAACTGGGGGCGGTGCCGCTTGGCAATCTGCATCTGCACGACACGCTCGGCACCGGCCTCGCCAATGTGCTGGCCGGGCTGGAAGAGGGGGTGCGCGGCTTCGACGCCGCCCATGGCGGCCTTGGCGGTTGCCCCTTCGCGCCCGGATCGGTCGGTAACGTGACCACTGAGGATCTGGTCTATCTGCTGGAATCCGAGGGCTTCGACACCGGCATCGATCTGGACCGGCTGATCCGCGCGCGGGAGCTGCTGTCGGCCGGCCTGCCCGGCGAGACCCTGCACGGCCGGGTTGCCGCCGCCGGCATTCCGCCGACCTGGCACATGGCCCGGTGATATCCGTCTCGCCTCTGTCTGCCCCTGCTTTGCAAGAGGATACCGTCTTGCCAGTCTCCTCCCCGAACACCCCCGTTCTGCCGCTTGCCGGTCTGCGCGTGCTCGAATTCACCCACATGGTCATGGGGCCGTCCTGCGGCATGATCCTGGCGGATCTGGGCGCCGATGTGGTGAAGATCGAACCCGGCCCGGCGGGGGATGCCACCCGCCGGCTGACCGGGGCGGCGATCGGTTTCTTCCCGACCTTCAACCGCAACAAGCGCAGCCTGTGCATCGATCTGAAGCGGCCCGAGGGCGTGGCCCTGGTCCGCCGGCTGGCGGAAGATGCCGATGTGCTGATCGAGAATTTCCGTCCCGGCGCCATGGAGGCACTGGGGCTTGGGCCGGCAGCGATGGCAGAAATCAATCCCCGGCTGGTCTATTGCGCGCTGAAGGGTTTTCTGCCCGGGCCTTACGAGCACCGCACCGCGCTCGACGAGGTGGTGCAGATGATGGGCGGGCTTGCCTATATGACCGGGCCGCGCGGCCGGCCGCTGCGCGCCGGATCTTCGGTCAACGACATCATGGGCGGCATGTTCGGGGTGATCGCGATCCTGGCGGCGCTGCGCGAGCGCGAGAGCACCGGCCGCGGCGGGCTGGTCCAGTCGGGCCTGTTCGAGACCAACATGATCCTGGTCGCCCAGCACATGGCGCGCGCGGCCATCGAGGCGGCCGATCCGGAACCCTTCGGGGATCCGGGCATGCGCAAGCCCTGGCCGGTCTATGACGTGTTCGACACGGCCCGGCCCGGCGAGCAGGTCTTTGCCGGGGTGGTGAGCATGGGCCAGTGGCGTGCCTTCTGCGGCGCCTTCGGGCTGGAGGATCTGCTGGCCGATCCGGCGCTGGACAGCGTGCCGCGGCTTGCGGCGGCGCGGCCGGCCTTTCTGCCCCGGGTGGCCGACGCCTTCCGGCGCGTGACCAAGGCCGAGGCGATGGCGCGGCTGGAGCGGCTGGGCGTGCCTTTCGCGCCGATCGCCAAACCGTCGGACCTGTTCGACGACCCGCATCTTCTGGCCTCGGGCGGGCTGCTGGATGTGGATCTCGCGGCCTCGGAAGGTCGGGCCGGGGGGCCAGCGGCCGCGCGGGCCGGCATTCCGGCCCTGCCGGTGCATCTGCCCGGCGGCCGGCCGGGTCTGCGCCGCCAGCCGCCCGCGGCGGGTGAGCACGGGATCGAACTGCTGCGCGAGGCGGGACTGTCGGAGACCGAGATCGGCGATATCCTGGCAGCGGGCGTCGTGACGGCGCCCCCATCCAAGGCGGCCGACTGACCGGACCGCCCGCCACCCGCGAGAGGAGACCCCGCCGATGCCGCTCTATGCCCTGGACGACCTGGAACCCGAGATCGCCGATCCCGCCCGGATCTGGATCGCCCCCGATGCCCATGTCATCGGACGGGTACGGCTGGGGCTGGATGTCGGCATCTGGTTCGGCGCGGTGCTGCGCGGCGACAACGACCTGATCGCGGTCGGCGACCGGACCAATGTCCAGGACGGCGCCACGCTCCATACCGACCAGGGCATGCCGCTTACCATCGGCACCGGCGTCACCATCGGCCACCACGCCATGGTCCATGGCTGCACCATCGGCGACAACGCCCTGATCGGCATCGGCGCCACCATCCTGAACGGCGCCCGGATCGGCGCCAACTGCCTGGTCGGCGCCCATGCGCTGGTGACCGAAGGCAAGGACTTCCCCGAGGGCAGCCTGATCCTGGGCTCCCCCGCAAAGGCGGTCCGGCCGCTCGACGCGGCAGCGCTTGCGATGCTGAAAGGCTCGGCCGAGGGCTATGTCCGCAATGCGGCGCGATTCCGGACGGGGTTGCGCGTCATCGGCTGACCGACGCGGTCCTGTCGGGAGACCGCGTCATCAGCCGTCCGGCCTTCAGCCGAACAGCAGCACCATCACCAGCGAGACGACCACCAGCGCGCCGAGCCAGACCACGGGGTTCGCGCCTTTGCCGTGGCTGCCATGGCCGTGACCATGATCGTCATGGCCGTGATCGTCGTGGCCATGGCCGTTATGGCCGGCGATATCCATCGCCGCGGCGGCCGGCGAGATGCCCGCGCTCATGCCGGCGGCGGCCGGCGAGACCGGGGCCCCGCGATCGGGCTGCGGTGCCGGCTGAGGGGTGTCTGCCGTTGCGGGCGCTGCGGCAGGTGTGGCCGCCGGGGTGGCCGGTTCACTTGCCGCGGCGAGTTCGGCGAATTTGGCGAAGAATTCGTCGGCCAGCTTCTGCACCGTGCCCTGAATCAGCCGGGCGCCGAGCTGGGCCATCTTGCCGCCGACCTGGGCATCGGCCGTGTAGCGCAGGATGGTGCCGCCCGCGCCGTCGGGCTCCAGCGTCACATCGGCGGTGCCCTTGCCGAAGCCGGCGGCACCGCCCTTGCCCTCGCCCGCAATGCGGTAGCTCTTCGGCGGATCGAAATCCGACAGGGTCACCTGGCCGTTGAAGGTGGCCTTCACCGGGCCGATCTTGGCGGTGACGACGGCGGCATACTGGTTCTCGCCGGTCTGCTCGACCGACTGGCAGCCTGGAATGCAGTCCTTGAGCGCTGCCGGATCGACCAGCTTTGCCCAGACCGTCTCAGGGGCGGCGGGGATGCGGTATTCGCCCGAAAGCTCCATGGGTTTCCTCGTCCTTCCGTATCGTCTGCCGCCGGTCGGAACAGGCTGCCGGCGTGGGGCATTCCTGATGCGATCCTAGCATTCCTGCGGACGGGGGACAGCCTGCGCTTCATTGTGTGCAATCAGTCACGCACATTCGGCACCTTCCGGGCATCAAGTGCCCCGATCACCACAGGCGCCAGCCGCGCCGCCATCTTCTTGACCCCCGCCGCATTCGGGTGCAGCCCGTCGGGCTGAACGAGTGACGGCTCCAGCGCCACGCCTTCCAGAATGAAGGGGTCGAGCGGCACGTCATGGGCCCGGGCCAGGGCCGGATAGATCGCATCGAAGGCCTTGCGGTAGTCCGGGCCCCAATTGGTCGGGGCCAGCATGCCGACCAGCAGCACCGGCAGGCCCTTGCGGCCGAGCGTGTCCAGAATGGCGTCCAGATTGGCTTTGGCCTCGTCGGGCGCGATGCCGCGCAGGGCATCGTTGGCGCCGAGTGCCACGATCACCAGATCCGGCTGGCGGGGCAGGCCCCCCAGGGCCCAGTCGAGCCGGGCCCGACCGCCGGCGGTGGTGTCGCCCGAAACCCCGGCATTCTCCACCTGTGCCGGCCGGCCGGCGGCTTCCAGGGCGGCTTCAAGCTGCGGCACCAGGCCCTCGCCTTCCGGCAGGCCATAGCCGGCGGTCAGGCTGTCGCCGAGCGCCAGGATCAGCGGCTGGTTCTCTGCGGCGCCGAGGGGTCCGGGGCGGACAAGAAGGGCGGTGAGGCCGAGGCCGATCAGCCCCAGCCCCGCCCGCCGCGTCGGAGATCCGCAGTCTGCCCGTGAAGGAAGGGTGTGTGGTGAAACCGACACCGCCGATCCGTCGGAACGGGCTTCCGGTTTGATCCCGCCCGTCGCGGCGCCATATGGCGACGGAGATCCATGCGCGCGACGGGCATTGTCCGTGCCCGGGGCATGGCGGGAATGGTCGCAGGGGCCGGCATCGGTCGGTCGGAACAGGGTCACGTCTGGGAGGCTCCTCAATCTCATGATCCGGCTGCAACAGGTGTCGGTGTCGTTCGGCCGCGGATCCGCCGCGGTCGACGTGCTGAAATCGGTCGATCTCGATCTCGAAGCCGGGCGCACGCTGGCGGTGCTGGGGCCCTCGGGCGCGGGCAAATCGACACTGCTCGCGATCGTTGCGGGGCTGGAGCGGGCGAGTGCCGGCCGGGTGGAGATCGCGGGCCAGGATCTGGGCCGGCTCGACGAGGATGGCCTGGCCCGGCTCCGCGCCCGACATATCGGGATCGTCTTCCAGGCTTTCCACCTGATTCCGACGCTGACCGCGCGCGAGAACGTCGCCCTGCCGCTGGAACTGGCCGGGGCGGCCGATGCCGACGACCGCGCCCGGGCCGCGCTGGAACAGGTGGGGCTGGGGCCTCGTCTCGACCATTATCCGGCAGCCCTGTCGGGGGGTGAACAGCAGCGGGTGGCCTTTGCCCGGGCGGTGGTGCATCGCCCGTCGCTGCTGCTCGCCGACGAGCCGACCGGCAATCTGGACCGGGCGACGGCACGGCTGATTTCCGATGCGCTGTTCGGCTATCGCGACGAGACCGGGGCCGCGGTGATGGTCATCACCCATGACGAGGCGCTCGCTCGCCGGGCCGATCGGGTGGTGCGGATCGAAGACGGCCGCCTGTCCGAAGCGGCGGGGCTTCCGGCCGAGGTTCGGCCATGAGCGCGGGCGAAACGGTCGCCGGCCGCGCCGGGCATGCCGTGCCGTCTGCGCGCGGCCTGCCCTGGCGGGCGCTGATCCGCTTCGCCCTGCGCGATCTGCGCCGGGGGGTCGGCGGGTTCGCCATCGTGCTCGCCTCTCTGGCGCTGGGCGTGGCGGCGATGGCCGGCATCGGGGCGCTGGATGCCGCGGTGGTCGCCGGCCAGGCCCGCGATGCCCGCGCCCTGCTGGGCGGTGATCTGGAACTCGCCACCACCGGCCGGCCGCTGCCCGATGCGGTCCGGGCCGATCTGGCGGCGCGGTCCACGGCGATCTCGGCCGTGGTCGACCTGCGCGGCATGGTCCGCCTGACGCCGGACGAGGTCCGGGCCCGGGGTGCGGTACGGGGGGCGGCGCCGGGTGCGCCGGTCAACGACCGCGCCCTGGTCCAGGTGCTGGCGGTGGATGCGGCCTATCCGCTGGTGGGCCGGATGGAGACGGAGCCGCCGATCGCAGGGTCACCGGCTGCGGCGTTGGGGGCCGACGGGCTGCTGGCCGAGGGCACCCTGCTTGCGCGGTTGCGGCTTGCCCCGGGGGATGTCGTGCAACTGGGCGGGGCCGATTTCACCATCCGCGGCCGGCTGATCGCCCAGCCCGATCAGGGCGGGTTCGGCTTCGCGCTCGGGCCGCGGGTTGTGATCGCCCAGGCCGGGCTGGCCCGGGCGGGGCTGGATGCGCCGGGCACGATCTCGCGCCACATGACCCGTGCTTTGCTGGCGCCCGGTGTCTCCCCCACCGCCACGGTGGCGGCGCTGGAGGCGGCCTGGCCGGCCGAGAGCTGGCGCGCCCGCACCCTCGACCGGGCCAATCCCGGCCTGGCGGGCTTCGTCGACCGGCTGGCGACCCATCTGGAACTGGTGGCGCTGGCTGCCCTCGCCATCGGCGGTATCGGTGTCGCCGGCGCCGCACGGGCGCATCTCGAGGCGCGGGCCCGCACGGTTGCGGTGCTGAAGGCGCTGGCGCTGGGCCCGGCGGCGGTCTTCCTGGTCTACATGATGCAGATGGCCGTGGTGGCGGCGCTCGGCATCCTGATCGGTGTCGTGGCGGGGGCGACGGTGCCCTGGATCGCCGCCGGCTTCGCCGACGGGCTGCTGCCGACACCCATCCTGCCCGATCTTTACCTGCTGCCTCTGGCGCGTGCCGCGCTGATCGGCGCCGGGGTGGCGATCGCCTTCACCGCCCCCGCCCTGGGGCGTGCCTCGGGCGTGCGGCCCGCAGATCTGCTGCGGGCGGCGGTGGTGCCGCTGGCCGCCCGCACCGGCCGCCGGGGAATTCTGACCGGTCTTGCCGCGGGCACGCTGGTCGTGGCCCTGGTGGTGGGCGGTGCTGCGGACCCGATGCTGGCCGGGGTCGCCATCCTGTC
This sequence comes from Tistrella sp., assembly GCF_002684955.1. Classification (NCBI taxonomy): domain Bacteria; kingdom Pseudomonadati; phylum Pseudomonadota; class Alphaproteobacteria; order Geminicoccales; family Geminicoccaceae; genus Tistrella; species Tistrella sp. The sequence goes on from NZ_NYWI01000030.1 coordinate 211,354, forward strand.
GATCGCGGTGGCGCTGCTGGTCTTCCGTGCGGCCTCGATCGGGATTGCGGCGGTGGCGCGGCGGGTCCGGGTGCCGGGGCGGCCGGCGCTGCGCCTGGGCGTCGCCGGGCTGCGCCGCCCCGGGGCGCCCACGGCCGAGATTGCAGCCGCGCTGGGGGCCGGGCTGATGGTGCTGACCGCCCTTGCCCTGGTGCAGGACAATCTGACCCGGCTGATCGATCGCAGCCTGCCCGCGCGGGCGCCGCAATACTTCTTCCTGGACATCCAGCCGGACCAGGTGCCGGTCTTCGATCGCCTGGCGGCCGAGGCGGTGGGACCTGAGAACCTTGCCCGCATGCCGACGCTGCGTGGCCGGATCCGGGCGCTGAACGGCCAGGTGATCGACGAGGCGGATGTGGTGGAGCGCGAGCGCTGGGCGATCCGCGGCGAGGTCGGCATGTCCTGGTCGGCAGAGATGCCCGAGGGTACCCGGCTGACCGAAGGCAGCTGGTGGCCGGCCGATTATGACGGGCCGCCGCTGGTCTCGATCGATGACGAACTGGCCCGGGGCATGGGTGCGAAGATCGGCGACCGGCTGGATGTGCTGGTTCTGGGCCGGACCATCACGGTGGAGATCGCCAATCTCAGGCGGATCGAATGGCTGGATCTGTCGCTCAACTTCGTGATGGTGCTGTCACCGGGCGCCCTTGCCGGGGCGCCGGCCACCCATATCGCCACCGTTTCGGGCGATCCGGCTGCAGCCGAGGGGCTGATGGTCGAGGCCACCGACCGCTTCCCCAATGTCTCGGCGGTCAGCGTCGGCGATGCCGTGCGCCAGGCCGGCGCGCTGATCGAGGGGGTAGCGGGGGCGGTGCGGATCACCGCGATCGCCGTGCTGGCGGCGGGCGCCCTGGTGCTGGCGGCGGCGGTGCTGGCCGCCCAGTCCAAGCGGCGCTTCGATGCGGTGATGATGAAGGTGGTCGGCGCCTCGCGTCGGACCATCGCCGCCGGGCTTGCGATCGAATTCCTGATCGTGGCGGTGGTGGTGGGGCTGATCGGGGCGGCCGGCGGCACGCTGGCCGCCTGGGCGATCACCCGCTGGCTGCTGGAGATCGATTTCGCCTTCTCGGTGCTGCCGGTGGCGGCATCGGCCCTGGCGGGCATCGGCCTTGCCCTGGCTGTGGGGCTGGCGGCGGTGGCCGGCGCGCTGCGCGTGCCGCCGGCGCGGATCCTGCGCGAACGTGCCGGTCTCTGAGGGTGGGCCGGTCTCTGAGGGTGGGCCGGTCTCTGAGGTTGGGTCGGGGCGGCGGAAAAAGAACGTTATGCGCGATGAAACGCCGACTGCTTCGCTTTGACAGTGGGCGGCAAGGGAGTATGCTTTCATCCAGAACATGCCGGCTGCCTGCCCTCGGAACGGAGGGCAGGGGCGGCATCTCGACGTCCCGTTGCCCCGCCACCGGCGCCCGAGCCTCCGGACCCTCCCGAGACCCCGGTTTCAATCCGGGCCGAGCCTCGCGGGCCCGCCGCTTTCGTGCAGGATCGTGACCGGCAGCGGCATCGCTTGCAGGAGCAGCACCCCATGGCTTTCGCCAATCTGTCGAGCCTGGCGGCCTGGTCGTATATCGACGGCCGCTGGGTCGAAGGCAATCCGCCGATCATGGGACCGATGTCCCAGGGCTACCAGTTCGCCTCGATGGTCTTCGACGGCGCCCGCTCCTTCGATGGCGTGGTGCCCGATCTCGAGGGGCATTGCGCCCGCCTGCTCCGCTCGGCCAGGTCGTTCGAACTTGAACCCAAGGTCGATCTCGACACCGTGATCGGCACGGCGATCGACGGCGTGAAGCGCTTCCCGCGCGAGGTGGCGACCTATATCCGTCCGGTGATGTACGCCGATGACGGCATGGTTCAGGTCAACCCCGACAGCACGAAATTCGTGATGACGGTGTTCGCCATCCCGTTCTCGAACGAGATGGGCAGCTTCTCGACCGGGCTCAGCCCCTATCGCCGGCCCGGGCCCGACATGGCGCCCACCGACGCCAAGGCGGCCTGCCTTTATCCGATGACCGGCCGGGCGCTGAACGAAGGCGCGCGCCGGGGCATCGACAACCCGGTCATGCTCGACCCCGAGGGCAATGTCGCCGAATTCGCCTCGGCCAATCTGTTCATGGTCAAGGACGGCGTGGTCCACACCCCGAAGCTGAACGGGACTTTCCTGGCCGGTGTCACCCGCAAGCGGGTGATGGAGCTGTTCGCCGCCGACGGCATCGAGGTGGTCGAGCGCTCGATCACCTATGACGAGCTGAAGGATGCCGACGAGCTGTTCTCGACCGGCAACTTCAACAAGGTGGCGAGCGTCAACCGGATCGAGGATCGCAATCTTCAGCCCGGCCCGATCGCCCGCAAGGCCTGGGATCTGTACTTCGCCTGGGCGCGCGATCAGGCCTATTGATCCGGCGCATCCGACGATCTGGCGGCGGCCGTGGAGCGGACAGCTCTGCGGCCGCCGTCGTCGTTTCGGGAGATGGAAAACGACGGTTGGCCGCGGGCGCCTGCCGCCATTGGACAGAATTCCACCCGACCCCTCACGGTACCTGGACCGGGACCGGTGCCCGCGGTTATTCTCGGGCCACTTCCGGCGGCGCGCCCCCGAACGCGCTGGCGACGACCGGATCAGCGTCAGCGACCCCGAGGAACATCATGAGCATCGACGACACCGGGTCTGTACCCGAAGACGACGAGGACGGCGTTGCACCAGGCGAGGCAGGCCAGATCGAGAGCCGTGTCTCCCGGCGCATCCGCGAGCTTCGCCGCGACCGCGGCATGACGCTGCAGACGCTGGCCGAGAAGGCCGGCGTCTCGAAGTCGATGATCTCCAAGGTCGAACGCGGCGAGGCCAGCCCTTCGGCGGCGACCGTGGCGCGGCTGGCCGCCGGGCTGGGCGTCCCCATCTCCAGCCTGCTGGGCGAACATGACCGCCACGACGTGCTGGTGTTGCGCCGTGCCGATCAGGCGGCCTTCGTCGACCCCGAGACCGGTTTCGAGCGCCGGTCGATGTCGCCGATCTTCCCCTCGCGTGGGCTGGACCTGGTTCAGGTGACCGTGCCCCAGGGGGCGACGGCGGGGCCCTTCGTCGGCCATCGCTATGGCGTCGAGGAATATCTGGTGGTGGTGGAAGGCCGGCTGGGCGTCACCGTCGGCGGCATCAACCACGTGCTTCAGCGCGGTGATGCGATCTTCTATCAGGCCCATGTCGCGCATCAATACGCCAATCTGGGCGAGGGCCCTGCCGTGGCCCTGGTGGTGATCGGCGACATCCGCGATCTGCGCGACGGCCGGGATTGAGCCTGCCCGCTTTCCCCGGCGGCGCGCGACACGCCGGGGGGCGGGGGCCTGGCAGGCGAGGTGGGCTCAGTGGCCGCCCGACAGGTTCAGGCCGATCACGCCCAGCACGATCAACCCCAGAGAGACCAGTTTGATCGTGTTCATGCTCTCGCCGAAGGCCAGCACGCCGATGGTGGCGATGGCCGCCGTACCCACCCCCGACCAGATGGCATAGGCGACACCGATCTCGATCCGCTTGAGCGCGACCGCCAGCAGGCCGAAGGCGATCAGATAGCCGACCACCATCACCGCCGTCGGCCCGAGCCGGGTGAGGCCGGCCGACATCTTCATCGAGGTGGTGGCGACGATTTCAGCCATGATGGCGCCGGCAAGCAGCACCCAGGCGAGGCCCGCACCCATTCCGCTGCCACCCATGGCCTGCAGATCTCCGCATGTGAGTGTGACGGGTGTAACCGTGACGAATGTAACGTGACGGGCCGGTCAGCGGGCGGTGGCGTCCGGATCCTGCTGCCGGCGCGGGCTTGCCGGATAGACGCCCAGGATGCGGACATCGGTCGAGAAGAAGCCCAGCTCCTCCATCGCCAGCGCCACGGCCCGGTCTTCCGGGTGGCCCTCGATCTCGGCATAGAACACCGCCGGCGTGAAGGCGCCGTCGATCAGATAATTCTCGAGCTTGGTCATGTTGACGCCGTTGGTGGCGAAGCCGCCCAGCGCCTTGTAGAGCGCCGCCGGCACATTGCGCACCTGGAACAGGAAACTGGTCACCACCAGCCCGTTATCCGGCGCCGGGATCACCGGTTCGCGCATCATCACCACGAAGCGGGTGGTGTTGTGCTCGGCATCCTCGATCGCCTCGGCCAGCACGTCCAGGCCGTAGATGTCGGCCGACAGCCGCGAGGCGATGGCGGCGACCGCCGGGTCACGCAGCTCCGCCACCCGGGCGGCGGCACTGGCGGTGTCGGAATGGATCACCGGCCGGATGCCGTGCGCTTCCATGAAGCGGTGGCACTGGCCAAGGGCGTGGACGTGGCTGAGTGCCGTCTTTACCTGATCCAGACGCGCGCCGGGGGCGCCCAGCAGGCAGTGGCTGACCCGCATGAAATGCTCGCCGGTCAGATGGAGCCCTGAGGTCGGCAGCAGCCGGTGCACATCCGCGACCCGGCCGGCCAGGGTGTTGTCGATCGGGATCATCGCCCGGTCGGCCTTGCCCTCGCGCACCGCCTCGATCGCATCGGCGAAGGTCGGGCAGGGCAGGGGGACCAGCTCGGGAAACATCTCCAGGCACGCCATGTGGGAATAGGCACCGGGCTGGCCCTGGAAAGCGATGGAGCGGGCTGGCGTGACGGGCATGTCCTGGGCGGCGGGCATCGATGGGTTCCGGCTGGAATGGCAGGGGCCGGCATCTTGCGCCCGCCCGCTGCATCTGTCCATCGCCCCCGCATGTCACGGACGCCGTTGACACCGGGCGCCGTCGACGCCGTGTCTCCGGCCGGCCGCCCAGGTCAGCCGGCGGGCTTCAGCAGCCGGCGGGCCACTTCCAGATCCTCGGGCGCGTTCACCTCGAAGGGCACGGTGTCGACGATGGCGGCGTCGATGCGCAGCCCCGCTTCAAGGGCGCGCAGCTGCTCCAGCCGCTCGCGCAGCTCCAGCGGGCTGGGCGGCAGCGAGACGAAGCGGTCGAGCGCGCCGCGCCGGAAGGCATAGAAGCCGATATGATGGTGAACCGGCCCGTCCCCCCAGGGGGCGTTGGCGCGGGTGAAATAGAGCGCCCGGCCGATCCGGCTGCCCGGCGCCATCGACAGCACCGCCTTGGCGGCATTGGGGTTCGCGCGGACCGCCGGATCCGAGGTCTCGACCACGAGCGTCGCGATATCGGCCTGATCGCCCAGCGCCTCCAGCGCCGCACGCGGCAGGGCCGGGTCCAGCGCGGGCATGTCGCCCTGGAAGTTGATGATCACGTCATGGCGCCGGTCGGGATCGAAGATCTCGGCCGCCGCCTGGACGCGGTCGGACCCCGACGGCAGGGCCGGATCGGTCAGCACCGCCGTGCCGCCGGCCGCTTCCACCACGTCCACGATCTCCTGATCGCCCGCCGCCACCACCACCGGGCCGACGCCGGCGGCAAGGGCATGGTCGAGGCAATGCAGGATCATCGGCCGGCCGTTGATGTCCGCCAGCGGCTTGCGCGGCAGGCGGGTGGCAGCCAGACGGGTGGGGATCACGACCAGGGGGTTCATTCTCTGCCTCGGCGATGGAACAATCGGGCGTCCACATTCCGGACCGGAGGTTGCGACCATGTGACGCAGGCTCGACCTCTCGTATGGAACCGGAGCCCCTGGAACCCTTATAGGGATTGGACAGAAGCGGGGGAAGTGGCTAATCTTCGCCCGTCATGACCGCATCTGCGGTGTGACCCATAAACCCGTGCCGTAACGCTTCCCGAAGGTGTCCGGACGCTCCCGCAAGTGCGGCTGCCGCCTGACGGAATTCCCTCCGCTGGGACGGGCCGGATCCGCAGATCGACGGGCATGTCATCCGTCGGCCGCGGGCTCCGCCGGGACCGCTCCGGAGAGTGCGGCGCTCATCAAGAACCTGCGGCACGGCCGGATCCGTGTCGACCCGTGCCCTGCTGTCCGGAATGCATGTCAAGGGCCGTCGGGCGTCGTGTGGAAGAGGATTGGGCATGTCAGGCTTCGAATTCAACAAGCTGATGGCCGCGTTCCTGACGGCGGCATTGTTCGCCATGGTCGTGGGTGTCATCTCCGACATGGTGTACGAGCCTGAACACCTGGAGAAGAACGCCTACGCGATCGAAGGCGTCGCCACCGACGCCGCCGCCGAGGCGCCGAAGGAAGTGCCGTTCGAGGTGGCGCTGGCCAGTGCCGATCCCAAGGCCGGTGCCAAGGTCTTCGCCCGCTGCACCGCCTGCCACGACGACTCGAAGGGTGGCCCGAACAAGGTCGGCCCCGAGCTGTGGAGCGTGGTCGGCCGCCCGGTCGCCTCGGCCGACGGCTTCGCCTATTCCGACGCCCTGAAGGGCATCGGCGGCGAGTGGACCTTCGAGAAGCTCGACCACTTCCTGACCAAGCCGGCCTCGTTTGCGCCGGGCACCAAGATGTCCTTCGCCGGCCTGTCGAAGGTCGAGGATCGCGCCGCGGTCATCGCCTATCTCAACAGCCAGTCGGATGCCCCCAAGGAGATCCCGGCGGCGCCCGTCGAGGGTGCGGCCGAAGGTGGCGAGCAGCCCGCTGCCGAACAGCCGGCCGGCGAGCAGCCCGCCGCCCAGCAGAACGCCGGCTGAGGTCAGACCAGGCGGCGGATTTCCGGCGATGCCGTCGCCGGGTTGCATCCCCTGCCCGGCCCGGTCATCTTTCGCGACGCCCGCCGGTCCCATGCGGACCCGGCGGGCGTCGTCGTTCCGGACCCCGCTCTCTCGGAGCCATCCTCTCGGAGCCCTGTGCGCCACATGACCCCGACCCGTCTTGCCGAAGACGCCGCCGCTTTCCTGCCCGTCGCCTTCCGGCTGGCCGATGCCGCCCGGGCAGAGGCCCGGCGCTATTTCCGCACCGCCGTGCCGGTCGACGTGAAGCCAGATCAGAGCCCGGTGACCTTGGCCGATCGCGAGGCGGAGGCCGCCATGCGCCGCATTCTCGAGGCGGAGCTGCCCGCGCACGGCATCTTCGGCGAGGAGCATGGCCGGGTGCGCGAGGCGGCGGACTGGCAATGGGTCCTGGACCCGATCGACGGCACCCGCTCGTTCATCACCGGCCGACCCACCTTCGGCTCGCTGGTCGGGCTGTGCTTTCGCGGCCACCCCGTGCTGGGGGTGATCGATGCCGGCGGCACGGGGGAGCGCTGGTGGGGGATCACCGGCGGACAGAGCTGTTTCGACGGCCGGCCGATCCGCACGCGCGCCTGCGCGGATCCCGCGCTGGCCCGGCTTGCCGCCACCTCTCCCGCCATGTTCGGACCCGACGACCGGGCCCGGTTCGACCGCCTGGCCGGGCGGGTCACCGACGTGCTCTGGGGGGGGGATTGCTACAATTACGGCCTGCTCGCCCTCGGGCTGATCGATCTCGTCGCGGAAGTGGATCTGAAACCATACGACTGGTGCGCACTTGTGCCGGTGATCGAGGGTGCCGGCGGGGTGGTGACCGACTGGTCGGGGCAGAAGCTGGGGCTGGAGGGCGATGGCCGCGTGCTGGCCGCCGGCGACCCGCGCGCGCATCGGATTGCACTGGAAATGCTGGCCTTGGCCTGAACTTGCCCTATCATCGCGGATGGAGGGATAGCGTCACCGACCGGAGGGATGACGACAGGTGATGGCCGAACAACGGATGCGGGGACGCGGATGGCGTCGCCCCGCCCGGGTGGTACTGATGCTGGGCGGCCTCTTGGCCGGAAGCATCGCCGCCTTCACGCCGGTTCTTTCGGGCCAGGCTCTGGCGGAGCCGTCGCATGGCATATCGATGTATGGGGATCTGAAATATCCCGCCGATTTCGATCACTTCGCCTATGCCTATCCCGAAGCACCCAAGGGCGGCACGCTGAGAAGCGCCGCCCGGGGCACTTTCGACAGTCTCAACCCGTTTGCGCTGCGGGGCATCTCCGCACCGGTCAGTCTTGCCTTCGACACGCTGACCGTGCAGAGCCTGGACGAACCCTTCTCGGAATACGGGCTGATCGCCAGGACCATCGACAAGGCGCCGGACAATTCCTCGGTGACCTTCACCATCCGCCCCGAAGCGCGTTTCCACGACGGGACGCCGATCACCGCCGCCGATGTGGCGGCGACCTTCGATCAGCTGCGCGAGAAGGGCCACCCGACCTATCGGATCTATTATGCCGAGGTGGCGGGCGTCGACGTGCTGGACGACCGCACCGTCCGCTTCCGCTTCGCCAACACGAAGAACCGTGAACTGGCGCTGATCCTGGGTCAGCTGCCGGTGCTGCCCAAGGCCTGGCTCGATACCCACGATCTGGGGGCGGGCACGCTGGAGCCGATCCCCAGCAGCGGGCCCTACAGGGTGGCCCGCGCCGAGCCCGGCCGCACGCTGGTGATGGAGCGGGTGAAGGACTATTGGGCCAGAGATCTGCCGGTGAATGTCGGCCGGTACAATTTCGACCGCATCGTCACCGACTATTACCGCGACGACGAGGTCTCGGTGGAGGCGTTCAAGGCCGGCCAGTACGATCTTCGGGTCGAGAACAGCGCCCGGCGCTGGGCCACCGCCTACAACATGCCCGAGGTCGAAAGCGGCAAGCTGAAGCTCGACACCATCCCGCACCGGCTGTCGACCGGCATGCAGGGGCTGGTGATGAACACCCGCCGTCCGGTCTTCCAGGACCCGGCGATGCGCCGGGCGATGCAGTATGTGTTCGATTTCGAATGGTCGAACAAGACCCTGTTCTACGGCGCCTATACCCGCACCGACAGCTATTTCGAGAACTCGAACATGGCATCCTCGGGCATTCCCGAGGGGGCGGAGCTGGCGCTGCTGGAGCCCTATCGCGACCAGCTGCCGGCGGATCTGTTCACCAGGCCCTATACCGTGCCCAAGACCGATGGCAGCGGCGCCAATCGCGCGGGGCTGAAGACCGCCTACGACATCCTGGCCAAAGCCGGCTACGAGGTGAAGAACGGCAAGCTGTTCGCCCCTGATGCCGATGCCCCGGTGCGGATGGAGTTCCTGATCCAGGATGCCGCCGAGGAACGCATCGTGATGCCGATCACCCGCAGTCTGGGCCGGCTGGGCATCGAGGCGACGGTACGACAGGTGGATGCGGCGCAGTACGAGAACCGGCTGCAGACCTTCGATTTCGACATCATCACCGAAATCTGGCCGCAGTCTCAATCCCCCGGCAACGAGCAGCGCGAATTCTGGGGCAGCGAGGCTGCCGACCGTCCCGGCAGCCGCAATTATGCCGGGATCAGGAACCCCGTGGTCGATGCGCTGATCCAGAAGGGGATCGATGCCGAGGACCGGCAGAGCCTGGTGACCGCCGTGAAAGCGTTGGACCGGGTGCTGCTCTGGGGCGACTACGTCATCCCGCAATTTCACCTCCCGGCCTTCCGGATCGTCCACTGGAATAAGTTCGGTCGCCCGCCGGTGCTGCCCGATTACGGCATCGATCTTTACACCTGGTGGGTCGACGACGCGCTCGCCGCCCGCTACGGCCTGCGCTGACAGGGGGCCCGGTTCCGGATGTTCGCTTACGTCCTGCGCCGCCTGGCCCTTATTCCGCTCACATTGTTCGGCATCATGGTGATCAACTTCGCCGTCGTCCAGTTCGCCCCCGGCGGACCGGTCGAACAGATGCTGGCGACGCTGAGCGGGGCCCAGGCCGACGCCACCTCGGGGTTTTCCGGAGGGGGCCGAGAGGTCGCCACCCCCTCCATGTCGGGCAGCGATTATCGCGGCGCCCGCGGCCTGCCGGACGGGCTGGTCGAGGAAATCCGCACCCTTTACGGCTTCGACAAGCCGCCGGTCGAACGCTTCCTCGACATGATGGGCAGCTATCTGGCCTTCGATTTCGGCGACAGCTTCTTCCGCAACGCGCCGGTGGTGGACCTGATCCTCGACAAGCTGCCGGTCTCGGCCTCGCTCGGGCTGTGGAGCACGCTGATCATCTATCTGGTCTCCATTCCGCTCGGCATCGCCAAGGCGGTGCGCGACGGCACGCCCTTCGATGTCTGGACCAGCGGTCTGGTGATCGTGGGATATGCCGTGCCGGGCTTTCTGTTCGCCATCCTGCTGGTGGTGATCTTCGCCGGCGGCTCGGTGGTGTCGTGGTTCCCGCTGCGCGGGCTCGTCTCGGACAACTGGGCCGAATTGCCCTGGTGGCAGCAGATCCTCGACTATTTCTGGCATCTGGCGCTGCCGGTGGCCTCGCTGGTGATCGGCGGCTTCGCGACGCTGACCCTGCTCACCAAGAATTCCTTCCTGGACGAGATCGGCAAACAATACGTGATCACCGCCCGGGCCAAGGGGTTGAGCGAGAACCGCGTGCTCTACGGCCATGTCTTCCGCAACGCCATGCTGATCGTGGTCGCCGGCCTGCCCGCCACCATCGTCGGGCTGCTGTTCACCGGCTCGCTGCTGATCGAGGTGATCTTCTCGCTCGACGGGCTGGGGCTGCTGTCCTACGAGGCGGTGCTCAACCGCGACTATCCGGTGGTCTTCGCCTCGCTGTTCATCTTCACCCTGATCGGGCTGCTGCTGAACCTGATCGGCGACCTGATGTATGTGGCGATCGATCCGCGGATCGATTTCGAAGCCAGGGGAGGCTGAGCCATGGGCATCGCTGCACGCCTCGGCTTTCGACCGCTCGGGCCGCTGAACCGCCGACGGCTGCGCAATTTCCGCCGCAATCGCCGGGGCTTCTGGTCGTTCTGGATCTTCCTGGTCCTGTTCCTGGTCTCGCTCGGTGCCGAATTCGTCGCCAATGACCGGCCCATCCTGGTCTCGTATCAGGGGCGTCTCTATGCCCCGGTGCTGTTCGACTATCCCGACACCGAATTCGGCGGCTTCCTGCCGACCCCGGCCAATTATCGCGACCAGATCACGCAGGAGACGATCGACGCCGAAGGCTGGGCGATCTGGCCGCCGATCCGCTTCTCCTACGACACGATCAACTTCAACCTCGACCGGCCGGCGCCGGCGCCCCCCTCGGCCGAGAACTGGCTCGGGACCGATGATCAGGGGCGTGACGTGCTGGCCCGGCTGATCTACGGCTTCAGGCTCTCGGTGCTCTTCGGGCTGGGGCTCACCATCGCAAGCTCGGTGATCGGGGTGATCGCGGGCGCGATCCAGGGCTATTTCGGTGGTGTCACCGACCTTATCTTCCAGCGGCTGATCGAGATCTGGGCGGGGCTGCCGCAGCTTTATGTGCTGCTGATCCTCTCGGCCCTGTTCGAGCCGACGGTCTGGCTGCTGCTGGGGCTGCTCACCCTGTTCTCGTGGACGGGGCTGGTCGGGCTGGTGCGGGCCGAATTCCTGCGCACCCGCAATTTCGACTATGTCCGCGCCGCCCGGGCCATGGGGGTGGGGGATATCGGCATCATGCGCCGCCATATTCTGCCCAATGCCATGGTCTCGACCCTCACCTTCCTGCCCTTCATCCTGTCGGGCGGGATCACCGCGCTGACCTCGCTCGACTTCCTGGGGCTGGGCCTGCCGGCGGGCTCCCCCTCGCTGGGTGAGCTGCTCAATCAGGGCAAGAACAATCTTCAGGCCCCCTGGCTCGGCATTTCGGGCTTCGTGACGCTGGCGGTGATGCTGTCGCTGCTGATCTTCATCGGCGAAGCGATCCGCGACGCCTTCGATCCGCGCAAGGTGTTCTCGTGAGCGGCGCCCGTCAGGCAAATCCTCCCGTCCTGTCCGTCCGCGATCTGTCGGTCACCTTCCGGCACGAGACCGGCGAGACCAGGGCGGTGGCGGGGGGGTCGTTCACGGTGGGGGCCGGCGAGACGCTGGCGATCGTGGGCGAAAGCGGCTCCGGCAAATCGGTGACGGCGCTGGGCATTCTGGGGCTGCTGCCGCGCAGCGCCGATGTCGCCGTCGGCGGCAGCGCCCGTCTGGGCGAGGCGGAACTCGTCGGCGCATCCGAGCGGGCGCTGCGCCAGGTGCGCGGCAACCGCATCGCGATGATCTTTCAGGAACCGATGACCGCGCTCAATCCGCTGCACCGGGTGGAGCGGCAGATCGCCGAGACGCTTGCCCTGCATCGCGGCCTCGAGGGGGCTGCGGCCGCGGCGCGGATCGATGCGCTGCTGCGCGAGGTGGCGCTGGTCGATGCCGAAGGCTCCACCGCCCGCATCCGGCGGTCCTTCCCGCACGAGCTGTCGGGCGGCCAGCGCCAGCGGGCGATGATCGCCATGGCCTTGGCGAACGAGCCCGAGATCCTGATCGCCGACGAGCCGACCACGGCGCTGGACGTCACCGTCCAGGAAGAGATCCTGGGCCTGCTCGCCCGCATCCGGCGCGAGCGCGGCATGGCGCTGATCCTGATCACCCATGACCTCGCCATCGTCCGCCGCACCGCCGACCGGGTGGTGGTGATGCGCCGCGGCGAGATGATGGAGACGGGCACCGCCGAGGAGATCTTCCGCACGCCGCGCAACGACTATACTCGCATGCTGATCGCCTCGCGCCCGCGTGGTCTGCCCGATCCGGTCCCGGCCGGGGCGGCTCCGCTGCTGTCCGTGCGGGATCTGGCGGTGCGCTATCCGGTAAAGGGCGGGCTGCTGCGCCGGGTGGTGTCTCATGTCGAGGCGGCGGTGGGGGTGAATTTCACCCTTCGCCCCGGCGAGACCCTGGGGTTGGTGGGCGAGAGCGGCTCGGGCAAGAGTTCCGTCGCCGCCGCTCTCGTCCGGCTGACCACCGCCGAAGGTGTGGTCGATTTTGCCGGCACCGACCTCGCGAAGCTGGATCAGAAGCGCCTCCGGCCGTTGCGCAACCGCTTCCAGATCGTGTTCCAGGACCCGTTCGGCGCGCTGAGCCCACGCATGACCGTGGGCGATATCGTGGCCGAAGGGCTGGATGTGCATGCGCCCATCGCCGACCGGGCGGCGCGTCGGGACCGGATCGGTGCGGCACTGGCCGAAGTGGGGCTGGATGCGGCGATGCAGGATCGCTTCCCCCATGAATTCTCGGGCGGGCAGCGCCAGCGCATCGCCATTGCCCGGGCGCTGATCCTGGAGCCCGAGCTGATCGTGCTCGACGAGCCGACCTCGGCGCTCGACGTCTCGATCCAGGCCCAGATCGTCGAGCTGCTGCGCGGCCTGCAACGGCGGCGGCAGCTGGCCTATGTGCTGATTTCCCATGATCTGGCGGTGGTGCGGGCGCTGGCTCATAAGCTGATCGTGCTGCGCCAGGGCCGGGTGATGGAGCAGGGTGAGGCGGCCTCGGTGATGGCCTCGCCCGAGACCGATTATACCCGGGCGCTGATCCGTGCGGCTTTTCCCGACGGCCTGTCCTGAGCGCGAGCGGGCTTGGGCGCGTGACATCCCTGTCCGGTCGCGGATGGTGTGGCGGGGGCCATGGGTGCAGGATGGGGGCAATCGATCCCCTTGATCTGCCGGGAGGAAACCCGACCCATGGCCTCTGATCCCATCGAACGTTCTGTACCCGTCGACCTTGCGGCGCCGGCCGACGTGCTGGCGCTTGCCGGCGATCAGGTCGGCGACGACCGGCTCTGGCGCATCGTCGCCGACCGGGACCGCCGCTTTGCCGATGCTTTCCGCCTGGGCGTGATCACCACCGGCATCTACTGCCGGCCGGGCTGCCCTGCCCGGCTGCCCAATCGCGAGAATGTCCGCTTCTATCCCGACGCCCATGCCGCCGAGGCGGCCGGTTTCCGCGCCTGCAAGCGCTGTGCGCCAGAGGCACAGGCGCTGGGGCCTGAACAGAAGCTGGTCCTCTCCGCCATGGGCGCCATCGACCGGCGCGAAGAGGTCCCGGGGGCGACGGAACTTGCCAGCCTGCTGGGGGTGGAGACCCGGCGGCTGGCGCGCGCCTTCGGCCGGGTGCTGGGGGTGGCGCCGGCCGAGATGCTGCGCGGGCTGAAGCGCCGCCGGTTCCGCGCGGCCCTGAAGGCGGGGGAAAGCGTCACCGAGGCGGTCTATACCGCCGGCTTCGGCGGCCCCGCCCGGGTCTATGACGGCGGTGCGGCGGGGCTGGGCATGGCGCCCGGGCGCTTTGCGGCCGGCGGGGCCGGCGAGGTGGTGTCGTGGCGGATCTTCGACTGCCCGCATGGCCGGCTGCTGATCGCGGCGACCGAACGCGGGATCGCGATGATCGCGATCGATCCCGACGATGCGGCCCTGCTCAGGGGGCTTGCGGTCGATTTTCCCGCGGCCCTGCGGGTGGAGGCCGCAGCCGACCATCCGCTGATCGGCCGCGCCGCCCAAGTGGTGCTGGACGGGCTGACCCGCGATGCCGCCCGGCTGGATGATCACGGCCTGCCGCTGGATCTGCGGGCGGGCGCCTTCACCCTCAGGGTCTGGGAGGCGTTGCGCCGGCTGCCGGCCGGCACCGTCACCACCTATGGGGCGCTCGCCCGGGCGCTGGGCAATCCCGGCGCAGCCCGGGCTGTCGGGCGGGCCTGCGCCACCAACAAGATCTCCCTGCTGGTCCCCTGCCATCGGGTGCTGCCCGAACAGGGCGGTTTCGCCGGCTATCGCTGGGGAGAGCGGGTGAAGCGGGCCCTGCTCGAGGCCGAGCATGCCGAGATCCACCCGGACCGTGCCGCCACGGATGCGGCGACACGGGCGGCGACCGAGCCGCGGGAGGAGGTGGCGGAAGCCCCGCTCAGGATGCGCCGCAGGTCGAGCTGACCGGCTTGCCTGCCATCACCTGGCGCACGAAGGGCACGCTGTCCTTGAGCGAGCCGTTGACGGCCCCCGAATGGTCGAGCCCCGGATAGACATGGGCCTGAACCACGGTGCCCGCGGCGCAGGCGGCATCGACCACCGCCTTCTGCATCGCCGGCGGCACGTCATGATCTTCGGCGCCGGTGCCGACGAACAGCGGATGGGCCAGCTTGACCGTCGGATAGGCGAGCGACGGCGCAAGCCCGGTGATCACCTCGATGGCCTTGGGGGTCATGGCGTTGCCGCGGGTGAGGCCGGCATCGGTGACTGCCTTGAAGATCGGCATCACGCAGCCGGTGCGGGCCTGGTTCAGCACCGGCATCGCCTTGGGCGTGAACATCTGGCTGACATCGGCTTTGGTCGGGGCCTGTTCGGCCAGCAGGCCGATATAGAGCAGATAGGCGATGGTCGGGTCGACCTTGTCGGGATTGGCCTTGGCGACCGCGGTCATCAGCTGCGGTGTCAGATAGGGAATGCCGGTCGAGACCGTGCCGCGGATGTCGATATCGGGGGCATAGTCCGGTGCGAAGGCGGCGGTCGCAAAGGCGGCGCCGCCGCCCTGGGACTGGCCGATCAGCACCACCCGGTCGGCAAGGGCGACCCCCAGTTCTTTCTGGCCCGACTGCACGGCGCGGACCGAATCGAGCGTGCTGTAGGCTTCGGGCCGGGTGGCGAGATAGGGGTGCGGGCCGGCGACGCCCAGGCCCTGATAATCGGTAGCGACGATCGCGAAGCCTTCGCGCAGCCACCGGCCCAGATAGTCGACATCGCGCCTGGACCGCCCGGTCCACGAGGGTGCGCAGGCATCGGCCACGCCGACCGTGCCATGCGCCCAGGCGAGCAGCGGCCAGCCGCCGGCCGGCGGCCGACCCTTGGGCACGAACAGCGCACCTGAGACCACCACGGGTCCGTCACCCGAAACGCCGTCGGTCGAGGTGTAGAGGATGCGCATCTGCTGGCCGGCCCCGGGCAGGCCCAGCTTTGCGGGCAGGGGTTCGGTCCGGAGCAGCAGGCCGGCCTGATCCGGGATGCTGCCGGTCCAGTCGTAAAAGGCCGAGACCCCGCCGTCGCCCTGGGCGGCATTCGGGCGGGGCATCTCGGCGGCGGTGACCGGCGTGGCGGCGATGGCCACAAGGGCGGCGAGTGCCGCAAGCGGTGCGGCGAGGCCGCGCCGGGTAAGGGCTGTACGTGACATCGGGGGGCGTCTCCCTGCGCTGGTTCTTCTTGCAGATCAAAGTCTGCCAGAACCGACGCAGGGCGCCTTGCGAAGATTGGGCAAATTCCGCTTTGCGGTTGTTGATTGCCGATCAGGCCCGCGCTCCGGATGTCAGGCCGAAGGCGCCCAGCGGTCGGCGATCATCCGGTAGAGCGCCCGCACGCCCATGATTTCGCCACCTTCCGGCCGGCCCGGGCGATTGCGCGTGTTCCAGGCCATCAGGTCCAGATGCAGCCAGCCCTTGCGCGCCTCGCCCGCGAAGGCATCCAGGAACAGAGCGGCCGTGGTCGCCCCGGCGAAACCGCCGCCGCTGACATTGCAGATATCGGCGATCTTGCTGTCGAGCATGTGGCGATAGGCGCGATGCAGCGGCAGGCGCCAGACCGGATCGTCTTCGGTACGGGCAGCACTTTCCAGGGCCGCGGCCAGAGCGTCGTCTTCGGCGAAGAAGGCGGCGATTTCGGTGCCGACCGCCACCCGGGCGGCGCCGGTCAGGGTGGCGACGTCGATCAGCAGTTCAGGCATGTCACGCGCCGCCTCGGCCAGGGCATCGGCCAGGATCAGCCGTCCCTCGGCATCGGTGTCGCCCACCTCGACCGAGATGCCGGCGCGGGTCTTGAGCACGTCGCCGGGGCGGAAGGCATCGCCGGCGATGACGTTGTCCACCGTCGGGATCAGCACTCTCAGCCGCACCGGCAGGTTGGTGTCGATGATCATCCGCGCCAGCGCCAGCACATGGGCGGCGCCGCCCATATCCTTCTTCATCAGCCGCATGGCCGAGGCCGGCTTGATGTCGAGCCCGCCGCTGTCGAAGCAGACCCCCTTGCCGACCAGGGTGACCCTGGGATGGCTTTCGTCGCCCCAGCTGAAATCGATCAGCCGCGGCGGCCGGGTGCTGGCCCGGCCGACGGCATGGATCGCCGGGAAATTCCGCTGGACCAGATTGTCGCCGACGATCTCGTCATAGCGGCCGCCGGCATTCTCGGCGATCCGCCGGGCTGCAAGCGCCAGCTCGTGCGGGCCCATATCCTCGGCGGGGGTGTTGATCAGGTCGCGGCCATGGGAAATCGCCTGGACCAGGGCGGCCAGCCGCACCTGATCGGCCGCGGCCGGCACCACCAGGGTGGCCGGGGCCCGGCGATCCTCGGTGCGACCCAGATAGCGGTCGAACCGATAGGCGCCCAGCGCCCAGCCCATGGCGAGGTTCGTGACGAGCCGGGGATCGGTCGGTTCCGGATCCAGCCGCCAGCGGCCCTCGGGCAGCTTCTGGGCCAGATCGCCGATAGCCCAGGGGCCCGGTTCCGCTGCGGTCACCATCACGGCGCCGGCGATGCCGCCCTCGGCATCGGGCAGCAGCGCATGTGCACCCTGCCGCGGCTTGAAGCCCTGCGCCGAAAGCCAGGCCGCGATCCGGGGCTCGGCAGCATCGCGCCAGGCGGCGAAATCGCGCTCGGTCACCAGGGTCAGCGGCAGGGCGGCGGCGTCGCGGTCACGCGACAGGCTCGGGATCTCGGCCATGGACGTGCGGGGCTCCTCGATCGATGGATGCGGAAAATCGCGCCAATCGACAAGGTCAGCGCCCGGGGCGCCGCCGTCAAGCCCGGGGGATCATCATCCGGTACCGTCAGATGATGCGGCTCAGCTGGCGGGGGTGCCGGGCTTGGGTTCGGGCATCGGTGCATCCGGTGTCGCCGGTGCCTCGGGCGTGGCCGCGGGCTCGCTGCCCAGATCATCCAGCGGTGCCGCTTCGGGCGGGCTGCCGGATGGGGCATCCGGGGCCGCATCGGCATCGGCCGGCTTGCCCTCGGCGGCCGCCTTGTCGCGGGCCGCCCGCCATTCGGCATAGAAGCGCTCCGCCCCCGGATGAAGCGGGATGCCGACGCCGAGCGTGGCGGTCTCGGGCCGGATCAGCCGTCCCTTGGCATGGCCGGCATCCAGCAGGCCGCGAGTGGGCGTGCTCCACAGCGCCCGGGTCAGGCCATAGACCAGTTCGGCATCCAGACCCTCGCGCACCACCCAGAGTGCGCGCACGCTGACCGTGCCCACCGGGGCTGCCAGGTCATAGGCATCGCGGGGGATGACGTCTTCCACGAAAAAGGGGTGTTTTTCGACCAGGGCGCCGCGCAGTTCGGGTGCCAGCGGCACCAGGTTCGCGACCCCGTCGCGGATCGCGGCCCCGATCGAGACCGCGGGATAGCCGCTCATGAAGAACATCGCGTCGAGCGAGCCGTCGCGCAGATGGTCGACGGCCACCTCGGGATCGAGGTTCTCGACCTTGATCCTGTCGAGCGGAATGCCCGCTGCAGCCAGCACCAGCCGGGCGTCGACCAGGGTGCCGGATCCGGTGCGGTCGAGCGATACCCGCTTGCCCACCAGATCCTTGAGATCGGTGATGCCGGCCCCGACCCTGGCCACCACATGCAGGCTTTCAGGGTAGAGGCTCGCGATGGCGCGCAGATCCGGCATGGAGGGCGCGCCGATTTCGGCGCCGCGACCGGCCTCGGCCAGAACCGCGATATCGGCCTGGGAGAGGCCGCTGTCGACCTGGCCGTCGTTCAGCAGGTTGAGATTGTCGACCGACCCGCGGGTGGTGACCGCCACGGCGACCAGGTTCGGAATGCCGCAGGCGCCGCCATCCTCGCAGGGGCGGGAACCGGGCGGGTTGCTGACCGCATTGGCGATGATGCCGCCGATCGGGAAATAGGTCCCGCCGGTCGATCCCGTGCCGATGCGGAAGAAGCGCATCGCCTCTTCCTGGGCGGCGGCCTGACCCGATGCCGAGAGCAGGCCGGCGACGACGGTTGCAGCGGCCCATCGTCGCAGCGCCACCAGTCTCATCAACCCCAGGTAGATAATCTGCATGAAGTCCGGGGCGGGGACGGGACAGGCGGACACGGCGGTCCGGGTGCTGCGGGCCATGATGCACGGATCTCCGCTGGCGAGACGAGGCGTCGCAGGGGGCCGCACGACCCTTGTCCGGTGTGTGCGGAGTGCGACTTGCTTGTCCGGTCGATCCTAGCCACACTCGCGGCATCCGTCGAGCCGCCGTGACACACGTCACGGAACGGTCGCAGGCCCTGCCGCAGGATGGCCCGCCCGGCCGCCCGTGCGGCCGTCCGACATGCCGGAGAGAACGCGCCCCATGTCCCTGCTCACCAAGCCCGTCGACCTGATGGCGGCACGCCTGCGTGCCCGTGGGATCGATCCGCTGCTGCCCTTTCTGGGGGCCGCCAGCCTTGCCCTGCTGGCCGGCGCCCTCGGCTTTCAGGTCCTGGGCGGGCTGGAGCCCTGCGTGCTCTGCCTGCAGCAGCGCTGGCCGCATCTGGGCGTGGTGGTGGCGGCAGGTGCGCTGACGGCGCTCGGGCCCTCGCGGCGGGTGCAGGGCTGGGGGCTGCTGCTGATCACGGTACTGCTGCTGGTGACCGGCGGCATCGGCCTCTACCATGTGGGCGTCGAGCAGGGCTGGGTGGAGGCAAGCGCCGCCTGCACGATGAGCACGGCCCAAGGCGGCGGTGCCCAGGATCTGGCCGCGCTGCGGGCCGCCATTGCCGGCGCACCGCGTGCCGCGTGCACCGATATCGTCTGGTCGCTGCTGGGGATCAGCATGGCGGGGTGGAATGCGCTGCTGTCGGTTCTGCTGGCGGGGATTGCCGCGGGCGGCGCGCGGCGTATCTTCAGGCATGGCTGACAAGCCGACCGGAGGATCCTTCGCCGGATCATCCCCGACCGGAGACCGCCCTGACATGACCGACGAGCCCCGCCCGACAGACGGCCGCCCCACCGCCGCGCGTATCCTGCCCGGCGATCCCGATCCCCGCACCCTGGTCGAACGCATGATCCGGGTCGATCAGGCGGGGGAATATGGTGCCGCCCGGATCTATGCCGGCCAGCTGGCGGTGATGGGCAAGGGTCCGCATGGCGCCACCATCCGCCATATGGCAGATCAGGAACGGGTACATCTGGAGACCTTCAACCGGATGATGGTCGACCGCCGGGTGCGCCCGACCCTGCTGTCACCGGTCTGGCATGCCGCGGGTTTCGCGCTGGGGGCGGTGACCGCCGCCATGGGGCCGCGGGCGGCGATGGCCTGCACGGTTGCGGTCGAGGAAGAGATCGACCGCCACTATCGCGCCCAGTCTGCCGCACTTGGCCCCGACGAAGCGCCGCTCCGCGACACGATCGAGCGTTTTCGCGCGGAAGAGCTGGAGCATCGCGATACCGGCCTTGCCCATGGCGCCGAACAGGCGACCGGCTACAAGGCGATGAAGGCGCTGATCGGCACGGGCTCCCGGCTTGCGATCTGGCTGTCGACCCGGGTCTGATCGGCACTGTTGACACCGCGCCCGGGCGGCGCGCAGTCTGAAGACCTCACCAGGGGTGTCCCGACAAGGGGCTGAGATTCTGCCGGGCCGCAAGGCAGCGCAGGGACCCGAAGAACCTGATCCAGTTCATACTGGCGGAGGGATGGTGCGGATGGCCGGCCCCTGCAGCCCGATGAGGCGCGGGGGAGGCGGCGTTTCGAAACCTCTCCCTCTCTGCCGGTGCGGGCCGGGTCGATCAAGACCGAGAGAGGGAGGAACCGGAATGACCTCGCAGAAGACCGCCGGTGCCGCTGAACTCCATGCCCGCATGCGGCAGACTGCGCCGCTGGTGCAGTGCATTACCAATTATGTGGCGATGAACGTGGCGGCCAATGTGCTGCTCGCCGCCGGCGCCTCTCCGGCCATGGTCCATGCCGAGGAAGAGGCGGGTGAGTTCGCGGGCCTTGCCGGCGCACTGACCGTCAATATCGGCACCCTTTCCCCCGGCTGGGTCGGCGGCATGAAAGCGGCGATTGCGGGCGCCATGGCCGCCGGACGACCCTGGGTGCTGGACCCCGTCGCCCATTTCGCGACCGGCTACCGGCGACGTGTGGCCGCCGAGCTGCTGGCCTTGCGGCCCAGTGTAGTGCGCGGCAATGCGTCCGAGATCATCGCGCTCGATGGCGGGGTCAGCGCCGGCCAGGGGGCGGATGCCGGCGATCCGGTGGAACAGGCGGAAGAGGCGGCCCGGCGGCTGTCGCGGGCCCATGGCGCGGTGGTGGCGGTGACCGGCCCGGTGGATTTCGTGACCGACGGCAGGCGGGCGGCGCGGATCTCGGGCGGCTCGGCGCTGATGCCGAAGGTGACGGCGCTCGGCTGCTCGCTCACCTGCCTGGTCGGCGCCTTCACGGCCGTGGCCCCCGACGCCCCGTTCGAAGCGACGGTCGCGGCGCTCGCCACCTTCGCGGCGGCGGGAGAGGCGGCGGAACGGGGGGCAGAGGGCCCCGGCTCCTTCGCCATGCGCTTCCTGGATGCGCTGCATGGTCTCGAAGCCCCGGCGCTCGAGGCGGGGGAAAGGATCCGGCCGGCATGAAGCGTTTCGATCTCTCGCTCTATCTTGTTCTCGACCCCGATCTCTGTCGGGCGCGATCGATGGTGGAGACCACCCGCGCCGCCGTTGCCGGCGGGGCGACGATCGTTCAGCTGCGTGACAAGGCAGCCGGCACGGCCGGGCTGATCGAGACCGGCCGGGCGCTCATGTCGGTGCTGGACGGAACCGGCGTGCCGCTGATCGTGAACGACGATGTCGAGGCCGCGGTGGCGATCGGTGCCCATGGGCTGCATGTCGGCCAGGGCGACATGCCCGCGGCAGAGGCCCGCCGCCGGGTCGGGCCCCGGATGATCCTGGGCCTGTCGGTCGAGACCGAGGCGGCGGTACGGGTGGTCGATCCGGCGGTCGTCGACTATGTGGGGGCGGGCCCCGTCTTTGCGACCCAGACCAAGCCGGATCACGAGCCGCCGACCGGTTTCGACGGCCTTGCCCGGCTGGTGGCGCTGTCGCCCGTGCCGGCGGTGGCCATCGGCGGGCTGAAGGCGGAGCATGTGGCGCCGGTGCTGGCGTCGGGCGCCGAGGGGCTGGCGGTGGTCTCGGCCATCTGCGGCCAGCCCGATCCCGAGGCCGCGGCCCGGCTGATCGCCGGGGCCATCCGGGACTGTCGCCGGGGCTAACCCTGTCGCCGGGACTAAGTCTCCCGGGTGCCGGCAAAGAAGGCGTCGAGCCGCCGGGCCGCCTCGGCGGCGAGCGCCGGATCGATGGCGAAGCACAGGCGCAGATAGCCGCTGCCGCCGGGGCCGAAGGCGGAGCCGGGGGCGAGCCCGACGCCCGCTTCGCGCAGGATGCGCACGGCGGTGGAGAAGGCGTCGTTCATGCCGCGCACGCCGAAAAACAGGTAGAAGCCGCCATCGGGCTTCACCACCGTGATCTCGGGGATGCCGGCCAGCGCATCGAGCAGCACGTCGCGGGCGGCCATGGTGCGGGCGACCAGCGCCCTGACGCCGGGATCGCCCTCGTTCAGGGCCGAGATGGCGGCCTGCTGAATGAAGGTGGCGACGCCGGTGGTGTTGTACTGGGACAGGTTCTCGAACACCCGCGACATGCCGTCGGGGAAGATCACCCAGCCGGCACGCCAGCCGGTCATGCACCAGTTCTTGGAGAAGGTGTTGGTGACCAGCAGACGGTCATCGGGCTCCGTCACCTCAAGGAAGGAAGGTGCCGGCCGGTCGCCGTCGACGAACAGGCCGTAGACCTCGTCCGAGAAGATCCAGAGTCCGCGGGCGCGGGCGATGTGCACCAACTCGGCCATCTGCTCCCTGGGCATCACCCAGCCGGTCGGGTTGGAGGGGGAGTTGATCGCGATCGCCCGGGTCCGCGGGCCGATCGCCGCCACCAGATCGTCGAGGTCGAGCGAGAAGTGGCCGCCGTTCACCCTGAAGGGCACCGGCACCATCTTGCCGTGATTGATGCGCACGATCGCGTCCAGGTTGGGCCAGGTCGGCACCGGGGCGATCACCTCGTCCCCCGGCTCCAGGATCGCCTGGAAGGCCTGCATCATCGCCTGAACGCCGCCGGCCGTAACGCTGAACCGCCCGGGATCGACGGCCACGCCCCAATGACGGGCGTGATAGTCGGCGAGCGCCCGACGCAGTGCCGGCAGGCCATGGGCGTAGGTGTAGCGGGTCTGTCCGGCCTGCATGGCCTGTTCGGCGGCCACACGGATGAAATCCGGGGTCGGCAGGTCGCCTTCGCCGATCCACAGCCGGATCACCGACGGATCCTCGCGGGCCAGGTCGGCGATATCGGCGATCTGGTTGGTCGGCATGGCGGCCACCCGCGCCGACAACCCCAGCCTGCCGGCCACGCCCGTATTCGCCCCGCTCTCATGCCCGCTCATGACGCCCCACATCTGTCGACACCGTCTCAGGGTGCCGATCCTCGCGGATCGCGGGCACGAACGCAACGGGCGATCAGTCGTCTTCCAGCTGGACCCCCCAGTATTCACCCTCGGTCATGTCCCGCGGGAAGGCGCGGCCCTGGGCCTCGCTCTGGATGGCGCGCAAGGTGGTATGGGCGGCCAGCGCCCCATCCACCGCATCCTCGTCCGAGCGGATCTCGGACAGGCCGGCGAAGTTCAGATAGTCCCGCCAGCTTGGATGCAAATTGCCGGGCGGAAAGTGGCGCCCGGCTTCCTGGAGTTCGGTCAGGTCCGGGGCTTTGGGCACCGACCTGAGGGTCAGACCGCACTGCTCGGGCGTTCGGGCACCCTTGGCGGTGTTGCAGGCCGTGCAGGCGGTGACGACGTTCTGCCAGGTGGTGGTGCCGCCGCGGGCGCGGGGGACCACATGGTCGAAGGTCAGTTCTTCCGTGGCGAAACGCCGGCCGCAATACTGGCAGCGGAAACGGTCGCGCAGGAAGACGTTGAAGCGGGTAAAGGCCGGGCGACGGTTCACCGGCACATAGCTGCGCAGCGAGATCACGCTGGGCAGACGCATCTCCAGGCGCGGGCTGTGCACCACGGAGTCGTATTCGGAAAGGATGTTCACGCGATCGAGGAATACTGCCTTGATCGCGTCCTGCCACGACCACAGGGACAGCGGGAAGTAGCTGAGTGGTCGGTAGTCGGCGTTCAGTACCAGCGCCGGACAGGTGCTCGCGGATAGGCCCACAGGCTCCGTCTCCCCCTGAACCGGGCGGGCGTGGAGGACGCCCGCCTCGCGACCATATGGTATCAATGATTTGTGATGCTTGCATGAAAGATCAAGAGCCTGTGCGCGGGCCGGACTGGGGCCGGCACGGCACGGTTTCAACTGCAGGGGGATGCAGTCCGGTCGTTGACCGGGGGAATATCGGCTCAGGCGACGGGTAGTCTGAGGGTGATCGCGGTGCCGATGCGGCGCTGGCGTTCGATCGTCACGCTCCCCTCCATGGCTTCGGCCAGACGGCGGCTGATCGCGAGGCCGAGCCCGGTGCCTTCGATGCTCCGCCGGATGACGTTGCCGCCGCGCTCGAAGGGCTCGAACACCCGGTCGATCGCCTCGGGAGGAATGCCGATACCGTCATCGGTGACGGTGATCGCGACCATCTGACGGCCCGGTCCGGACGTCCGGTGTGCGGCGATGGTGATATGCCCGTCCTCGGGCGTGAACTTGACGGCGTTGCCGAGAAGATTGTTCAGGATCTGGCCGAGCGCACGATGATCGGCCGCCACGGGTGGCAGGTCCGGGGGCAGGTCGACCAGCAGCGACTGCCGTTTGGCGGCCGCCTGCGGACGAATGGCCGTCAGGGCGCCCTCGATCGCCCGGGAGACAGCCACTCTGCCGATCTCGACCTCGGTGCGGCCGCTCTCGATCCGGGCGACATCGAGCAGATCCTCGATCAGCGCCTTCAGCATCTGCCCAGACTGGTGAATATAGCCGGCCTGTTCGGAATAGCGGCGGAAGGTGGCGGCATCCGACCCGAACATCTGGTCGCGGATGATTTCGGAATAGCCGAGGATCGCGTTCAGCGGCGTCCGCAGCTCGTGGCTGACCTGGGCCAGGAAGCGGCTTTTGGCGTCGTTGGCCGCCTGGGCATCGTGCAGCGAGCGTTCCAGCCGGGCATTGGTGACGGTCAATTCATCGACCAGGGCCCGGATCCGTCCGGCATCGCGGGCCTGGCGTTCCAGCAACTGCCGGTTTTCGATGTTGAGCCGCAGCATGTCCGCGATCCAGCGGTGATGGCGGCCGGCAAAATTTCCGAAGATGACCAGATAGACGACATAGCATGCGGCCATGGTCAGATCCTGCCCCTCGTGACGGACGAGCAGGAAGACGATCGGCGGAATGGCCAGCGGTATCATGAAGGCCACCAGCATCGCCCGATCCATCACATAGGCGATGCCCACCGACGAGATGGCAAGCAGGACCACGACGGCAATCATCGTCGCCCCTGCGGTACCGAGCCCCAGGCCCGCGGCAACCCCCAACCCCCAGCCGAAGGACGCGACGGCGATGCCGCCGGCGACCATGGTTCTCTGGGCTTCGGTGACGGCG
The DNA here is from genome assembly GCF_002684955.1 of Tistrella sp. NCBI lineage: Bacteria > Pseudomonadati > Pseudomonadota > Alphaproteobacteria > Geminicoccales > Geminicoccaceae > Tistrella > Tistrella sp. The sequence continues at coordinate 236,654 of NZ_NYWI01000030.1, forward strand.
TCGGCTTCAGCGGCGCGCAGGGCCAGAAGGGCGACCGGAATGCGGATCGCCGAGATCGCCCACATCAGCACCACCCAGCCGATCGCCCAGAGATGGTCGACATAGGGCCACATCAAGGCGGTGGCCGCAGCCGCCCCCGGGAAGGTGGCGATTGCGGCGCGCCTCGAGAGTTCGGCCTCCATCGCCACCCGGGCGTTGCGCAGGCCGTCGCGTATGTCCCGCTCTCCCATCCGTCTCCGTCGTCCACCGCCATGATCAGGTGCGTACATCATGGCGACAGCCGGGGATCGAAAGTCAATCGGGACCGGTGGAAACCGCGCAAAGCAGGCAGGGAACGGCGCAGGTCGGGCCGATCGGTCAGGGCCGGGGCTCGACCTTGAGGGCGAAGCGGTTATAGCCGTGGCGGCGGCGTGCCTCGGCCAGAGGGATGCCGGCGCGGACATCGGCGATCACCCGCGCCTCCATCGCCTCCACCTCGCGCACCAGCCCGGCCACTTCCGCGCGCCGGGCCGCCGGCACGGCAACCACGCCCGAATCGTCGCCGACCAGCCAGTCGCCCGGCTCCACATGCGTGCCGCCCATGGTCACCGGCACCTGGGTCGCCACCATGCGCACCCGGTTCTTGCCCGACTTCATATAGGCGGTCAGCGAGAACATCGGATAGTCGAGCGCCATGATCTCGGTCGCATCGCGGCAGGCGCCGTCGATGACGGTACCGGCGATGCCACGGCTCTGGGCCAGCGCCGACAGGATGTCGCCCCAGACGGTGCACCAGGTGCGGCCGTCATTGGCCAGCGCCACCACATGGCCCGGCGGCACCTGTTCGATATAGTCGGCAGCCGGCGCCGGCTCGCCCGGGGCCACCGGTTCGAAGGCCACGGTGAAGGCCGGGCCGCAGACCCGATGGCCGGGCTTCAGCGGGCGGATGCCGAGCAGCCCGTTATTGTAGCCCAGCATGTCGAGCACATCGGAAACCGCGGCGGTCGAGGCGCGCGAGAGCACGGCGAGGACGCCGGCATCGTCGAGCGGCAGGGTTTCGGCAGCGGCGGCGGGGCTCTGGTCGGTCATGGGATGGTTCTTCCGTTGTCGTCGGGCGCGGGGGTGCGGGGACGGAGGCCGGGGGCGGCCGATCAGGCCGCGTCGGAGGCGAGGCCGGCGGCCTGGCGCGGCTCCGCCACCCGGACCGCAAGCTTGCGGCCGCCCTGGAACACGTTGACCCGTTCGTTGTTGCTGGCCTTGGCGCCGAAGCCGATGAAACGGCCACCGAAGACGAAGGTGTCGAGGCTGACCTTCATCGGCACGCAGGCGCCCGTCGCCGGGTCGGTCAGGATCGGATAGGTCAGCGGCGGCACGTAGCGCTGGGCGATATTGCCCTCGGCGAAGCCCTGTTCGATCTTCGCGATCCAGGTGGCGTGATCGGTGTCGCGACCGATGGTGACGCCGTCGCCGCGGATGTCGTAGGGCTCTTTCAGCACCCAGTCCTGCGGGCGTTCCATCAGCAGGTCGCGCAGATCGCGCGCGGCGCCCTCGAACAGCACCTGCTTGCCCGGCTCCAGCTTCGAGGCCCAGGGGAGCAGACGCTCGGCCAGCGCGCGTTCATCCTCGGTGAAGTGATGGGCGAAGCGCGGCTCGCGCACCAGCGCCAGGGTGCGCTTGCTTTCGGCCACATAGCGGGCCGGGAAGGGGTTGAGGTGCAGGATGGCGCGCGCCTCGATTGCCGCCGCCCAGCGCGGCAGCAGATCGGGATGGTCCGCGGTCAGCCGGCGCCAGTAGACGGTGTTGATCTTGTTCCAGCAGAGATCGATGCGGGTATCGCCCGCCCAGGCGGCGCCGTCGCGGAACACGACCGCGCGCGGGTCGACCACCAGGGTCCTTGTGCCGAGCGCCGTATAGGCGGCCGCCATTTCGACCGATTCGACATTGGCCTTGCCGTCTTCCTGCAGCACGGCCAGCACCGGATCCGGATTGGTGCCGCCCCAGAGCCGGTAGTCTTCCAGGAAGCGTTCGAGCAGGGGGGCGCCCTTGTCGAGCGGCAGCTTGCAGATGCCGAGCCCGGCGGCAGCGAGCGGCGCCTCGACCAGATCGTCGATCACGGCGTTGATCCGGCCGGTGAACATGGTGCCGGCCGGGCTGTCGGCATTGTTCTCCAGCACCACCACCCGGCCGTCGGGCAGGGCGGGATAGCCGTCGATCCGGCAGACCCGAACGGTGGAGGGCAGGTGATGGGGGGCCAGCGATGCGGCTTCTTCCGCGGGATCGAGCGCGATATAGGCCCGGACATCGGGGTCGGCGCGATAGGCTTCGACCGCCGATTCCAGCAGCGCCACATAGGCCTCCAGGTCGCGGGCATGGGCCTCTACCCGGTCGGCGCGCACCATCAGCGGCGCCGGGGCCAGGTCGAAGGCCTTGTTCTGGAAACGGGGAGCTGCGGCGACGGCGGCGGAGACGCGCCGGGCGAGGCCGGCCCCCTCGGCGGTCAGCCCGGCGAGGACGGTGGCGGCGGCATGCCAGTCGATCATGGCTCTGGACCCTTTTTCGGGGATGTATCCCTGACGAGGCGTGCGGCGGTCAGGCGACGGCGGCCGCATCGGGAAGCGGCAGGATCAGATCGCCCGCGGCGGCCCGGATGTCGCGCGCGCGCTCGAAATAGCGCGCAATGATCTGCTGCGAGACCGGTGCCGCGTCGGCCCGCTTCAGCACATGGCCGTCGATCTGGCCGATCAGCGCGTATTCAAGCCCGGTGCCGCAGAGGAAGGCTTCGTCCGCCGTCCAGGCATCGGCGCGGGTCAGCCGGGTTTCGACCGCGGGAATGCCGAGTTCGGCGGCAATGTCCAGGGTCAGCGCCCGGGTGATGCTGGGCAGCACGCCTTCCGACAGTGCCGGGGTCATCAGCCGGCCGTTCTTCACCAGGAACAGGATCGCGGTCGGCGCCTCGGACAGATAGCCGTCGGCATTGGCGAGCACGACGTTGTCGAAGCCCTGAGACTTCGCCTCCAGCATCGCGATGCGCGCGCCCGCATAATTGGAGATGTTCTTCGCCGCCGACGGGAAGGCCAGATCATGGGCGCGCTGCCAGGCGGAGAGCTTGACCTTCATCCGCTTGTCGTCGGCGAGCCAGGTCTTGCGCCCCTGGGCGGTGATGGTGACGGTCAGCAGCGGCTGGGCCGCCTGGCCCAGCTCCCCCGGATTGCCGGCCGAGATCGAGGGGCGGATATAGGCGTCGTCGGTGACGCCGTTCTGCGCCACCAGTTCGGCGATGATGTCGGGGATGCGGTCGATCCCGGGATCCGGCAGCCACATCATGCCGGCCGACGCCGCCAGCCGGTCGAGATGCGGGTGCAGTTCCAGCACCTTCAGCCCGCGGCCATCGGCCGTGCGGTAGATGCGGATGCCCTCGAAGACCGAGACCGCATAGCGCAGCGCAAGGCTGGCGGCATGCAGGGTCGCGGTTTCCCAGGGCACCAGGGCACCGTCGTGATGGCAGAGCGGGAAGGTCTTCGGTGAACGCACGGGTGTGGGCATGGCGCGGCTTCCGGGGCGGGGCGTCGGAGGGGGGCGTCGGGAGTGACGGGTCCGGGTCCGCCGCATGTACGGCGGCCCCGGACCCGGTCAGCTCAGGCGGCGACGTCCTGGTAGCGGAACGGCGCTTCGGCCGGGTCGTAGAAGTTGCGCAGCATGGCGTCGAAATGGGCGTGGCGCAGATCCAGCGCCCGGCCCAGCATGCGCACGCACTGGTCCTGCAGCTCGGGAGTGTTGGCGTAGCGGCGCAGCAGCTCACGCGCGACCGAGGCATGCTCGTCCTCGAGCTCGCTCACATGATCGTCGCCCTCGGTCGACGACGCATGATGGACGAAGTAGTCATAGCCCTCGGGCGGCAGCTGATAGACGTCGCGCATCACGTCGAGCATCGAACGCTTCTGCGGGTTCACGATCGGCGGCTGGCCTTCCATCAGCAGCAGCACCGAGGCGACGCCGGCCGTGAAATGGACGGCGGTGTTGTTGCAGACGCCGACATTGTGGTCGATCACCGCCTGGGTCTCGGGCAGCAGCGGGGCGGCCTGAATGTCATCCATGGTGACGCCGACCGAGTTGCCGAAATCGACGAAGGAGAGCAGGTGGCGGCGGCTGTCGGTCAGCCGGCCGGTCTCTTCCTCGTAGATGTTCTCGACCAGCGAGATGCGCAGCTCGTAATCGTCGATCCGCGAGGCGATGCCCAGGATGTTGCGGGTCCAGAAGTTCTTGATCGGCCAGCGGTGGATGACGAAGTTCTGCAGCAGCCGCTGCGTCGCCTTGCCGCTCATGATCAGCTGATAGAGCGGGCTGGTCATCTTCTTGCGCTCGGCAATCATGCGGTCGAGCGTTTCGACGAAGTCCGTCATGTCGAACCTTCCAGTCGTCGCGTGGGTGGATCGTTTGGTGAGAACGGGAATGGAGCCGGGGCGGTCGCGGTTCAGGCCGCGCCGCGGGCCAGGGCGCCTGCTTCCGCCGGCTGCATCAGACCGGCCAGCCGGCCGGCAAGCACATCCAGGAAGGCACGGCCGTCACGGGCCGCGTCTTCGCGCAGCGCCCGAAGATCGTCGAGATTGAGGTTCATGGATGCGGCGAGGCAGTTCTCGTAGAGCGCGAAGGCCCGCCGGTCGACCCAGTCGAGCAGATGCTCCGAGATCAGCCGCGCCAGCCGCTCATGGGCGAAGGCCCGGCCCTGGCCACGATGCAGATGCACGGCCAGCGCCTCGGTCTGGCAGTTGCCGCCGCCCTTGCCCATGCCGCCCAGCGACCCGTCGACGATGACGGCGCCGGCCTCGATCGCAGCCAATGTGTTGGCAAAGCCGAGACGGAGCCCGTCATGGGCATGGAAACCGATACCGGGGCCGGCCGGGCCCGTGGCCGCCACGATGTCCGAGATGCGCCGCGACACTTCGTGCGGATAAAGCCCGCCATTGCTGTCGGCGATGTAGAACCAGTTGGCACCGGCATCCCGGGCACGCCGTGCCACGTCGGGCGCCAGATCCAGCGGCTGTTCCGATGCCCGGATCAGATTGATCGCCGCTTCCATGCCCAGAGAGCGGATGCGCTCTGCATGGGTGAGCGCGGCATCGAGCCGGGCCGGCGTCGCCGGCATGCGCACCAGCCGCACGCCCTGATCGGCGAGGCGGGCATAGTCGTCCAGCATCACCTGATGGACATGCGCCATCACCGTCAGACCGGTGCGGTCCGACACCCGGCGCATCTGATCGACATACCAGGCCGGGCAGCAGGCTGCCGGCCGGCCGTCGTACAGGGCCTCGTCATGGGGCCGGTAATAGCCGATCTCCACATAGTCGAGGCCCGATGCCGCAAGGCCTGCCACCAGTGCTGCAGCCTGTTGCGGCGTAAAGCCGTGATCGTTGACATATCCGCCGTCGCGGAGTGTCACGTCGATGACCCTGATCGTCATGATACCACTCCTCAAGCTGGCGCCAGCCTTGCCTGCCCCCGAATGACCCGATCCCGCCCTGAGACCGGCAAATCCTGAAGGCGGGGCGCGCGCCGCCCGCGTCGCCCGTGATGGACATTCCGCGTCGCCTGGGGGTTTCATGGTCTTTGCTGCAGTCCCTTTGCAGCTTTATTGCAATATGAAACCCAAACCATAACGACCTCTGGTTGATATCCTCTGTCAGGACAGGACCGAGAGTCAATTATCGTTTTCGTTAATCGTCCCACGGTTGCATATGCACCTGAAAGACCCGGAGAAGGCCGGATGAGCCAGACCATCGATCCCGCGCCCCCGGCCGTGATGCCGGTCACCCGCTTCGCGCCAAGCCCGACGGGGCTGCTGCATCTGGGCCATGCATTGTCGGCGATCCTGTCTCACGATTACGCCCGGGCGCATGGCGGACGTTTCATCCTGCGGATCGAAGATATCGACACCACCCGGTGCCGCCCCGAATTCGTCGAGGCGATCTTCCGGGACCTGGACTGGCTGGGGGTGAGCTGGGATGGCGAGGTGCGCCGGCAATCGGAGCATTTCGACGACTATCGCACCGTGCTGGACCAACTGACGGCACGGGACCTGGTCTATCCCTGCTTCTGCACCCGGTCGGAGATCGAGGCCGAGATTGCGGCCAGTGCCTCGGCGCCCCACGGCCCGCCGCCTGCGGGACCCGACGGCCCGCTCTATCCCGGCACCTGCCGCAGGCTGACGCCTGCCGCGCGTGCGACCAGGCTGGCGGCGGGGCACCCGCACGCCCTCAGGCTGGACATGGCGGCAGCGCTGGCCGCCCTGGGGCCAGGCGCCGCCAGCCTCAACCGGACCGGCGCCGCCAGCCTCAACCGGACCGGCGCCGCCAGCCTCAGCCGGACCGACGCCGCCAGCCTCAGCCGGACCGACGCCGCCAGCCTCAGCCGGACCGATGCCGCCGGCCTCAGCTGGACCGATATGGATGGGGGGCCGGTGAAGGCGACGCCGGCCATTCACGGCGACGTGGTGCTGGCGCGCAAGGACGTGCCGGCCAGCTATCACCTGGCGGTCACGCATGACGACGCATTGCAGGGCATCACCCACATCATCCGCGGCCGCGATCTGGAGGCGGCAACCCATCTCCACCGTCTGCTTCAGGCGCTGACGGGCTGGCCGGTACCGGTCTGGCGGCATCATCGCCTGTTGACCGACGATCAGGGCCGACGGCTGGCCAAGCGCACGCCCGGCGTGCGGCTTGCCGATCTGCGCGAGGCGGGTGTCACGCCGGCCGACATCCGCCGGCGGCTGGGGCTGGCTGCCGCCGATTGAGCCCGGCCGCCCCGGACGGAAAAGCCCGGCCGCGCGGTGGGGCGCCGCGGGCCGGGCTTCGGGGCCGGCATGTCATGGGGATCAGCGCGCACGATCCGGGGGAAGGGGGCGTGGATCGCAGGCGGAGACATGCCGCCGCCGTCCCGGGGCATCATCGGAGGGGCGGATGCCGGTCGGGACGGGTGCGGGGAGGGCGGGGCCTAGTCGGCCACCGCCTTGAAGGTGATCAGCACCTGGCGGACCTCGACCAGCTGGCGGAGCTTGCGCGCCAGCTTTTCGGCCTCGCCCGGTGCAACGTCGTCGAGCTGAACGTCGATATGAACCTCGTCCGCACGGCCACCGACCCGCTGGCTGTGCCAGCGCGACGGCAGCAGGCTGCGCAGGGCGAAGACTTCCAGCACCCGCGACATGGTGCCGACCTCGGCGGCGGCGACCACGAAGAAGCAGGCGGTGGCAGGCGCCACCGCTTCGGCGGCCGGGGCGAGATGGGCGGTGGTGGTGCTGAGGGTGGCGGTCAACATGGGGGCGGTCCTCGTCGTCGGTAACCGGGGCCCTGCCGTTGTCGGGGGCCGTTTTCCGGTCACGGTCTCTGTCCCGACATCCGCCTGCCGCAACCGTCACGGGCGGGCAGGGGGACATCGCATGCCGTCATCTGGTCTCCCGGTCCTCAGCGGAGAACCGGGCCGATAATTCGAAGACCGGTCCAGCATGCAGTGTGACGCCGGCGGTGTCGGACAGAGACGCAGCTGCGGGGGAAGACGAAGACAGAGACGGTCATCGGGACCAACGCATCGATCTGGTGGCGGGCCGCAGGCGCCGCAAGCCGGCAGCGACCCTCATCGCAAGACGGGAAAACCCCCGGCCCCCTCAGAAGAGGGCCGGGCCCGTAATTCGCGCAAAACCGCGCGTATGGCGATGTCCGATCATGCTCATGTCCGCGATGGTATACCGATGCGCCGGGCTGTCAAGCCCCACGGGCGTTGCACCACGGGATCTGGCCGGCCGTTGCCGGCCCGTCTAGGATAGGCACCGCATGCCCCGGCCCGTTTGGGCGGCGGCAGATCAAAGAGAGGCGCCCGCATCCCGCGAGGCGCCCGCACCCAGGAGACGCCCTCCCCCATGGCCCGTTCGGATTTCGCGTTCCATTTCCCCTTCCGCATCCGCTATTCCGAGGTGGATGGTCAGCGCGTGGTGTTCAACGCGCATTACCTGACCTATTTCGACACCGCGATCACGGAATTTCTGCGCTCGCGCGAGATCGGCTATAACGATCACTTCTCGCCCGACACTTTCGACTTCCACCTGGTCAAGGCGACCGTCGAATACAAGCGGCCGATCCGGTTCGACGACGAGATCGATGTCTGCGTGCGCATCGGCGCGGCCGGCCGGTCGAGCGTGACCTTCGCGATCGAAATCCATCCCAAGGGCGAGGACGCGCTGCTCTCCACCGGCGAGATCATCTGGGTCTATACCGACATGAAGGCCGGTCGCTCGGCGCCCGTGCCGGGCTGGTTCCTGGAGCGCATGGGCTGGCAGGGCGCCTGACGGCTGCGGAGACCTCGGGGGGTCTGCGCGCGGGGGCGAGGCGGCGGTCAATCCGCCTCGATCCGCTCCATATCCTCGTCCGAAAAGCCGTAATGATGGCCGATTTCATGGATCAGCACATGGCGGATCAGCTCGTAGAGCGTCGAACCGGCGGCCTCGCCCTCGGTCTCGGCCCAGGCGTCGAGCAGCGGGCGGCGGTAGAGGAAGACCATGTCCGGCCAGGCCTGCGGCTGTGTCAGTGACCGCTCGGTCAGCGGCACGCCACGATAGAGGCCAAGCAGGCCGAACGGGTCTTCGATGCCCATCTCGGCCAGGGTCTCGTCGTCGGGAAAATCCTCGACCCGGATGGCGACCGGGCCGATCGCCTCGCGGAAGGCGGCTGGCAGGCTGCCGAAGGCCTGATCGGCGATCGCATCGAACACATCGAGGCCGGGCGCCACGAGATTGCCATAGCGGCGGGCCGGATCGTCCTCGGCAGCGGTCATCGGGCTTGCGTCTCCGTTGGGATGTCACGTCTCTCGGGTTGACAGGCCCTGCGCCTGCTGGCCCTTCTGGTGGTCAGGGATCCGCGGGCGCCAGAGGCCCGTGGACGCGATATGGGGAGCCCCGACATGGTCGAAAAGCTCGACCCCGCCGCCCGTGCCGAACTTCTTGCCTCGCTCTCCGGCTGGACCGAGGTGGAAGGCCGTGACGCGATCGAGAAGACCTTCCGCTTCACCGACTTCAAGGCCGCCTTCGGCTTCATGACCCGGGTCGCCATTGCGGCCGACGGACAGGACCATCATCCCGAATGGTCGAACGTCTACAACCGGGTCACGATTCTGTTGACCACCCATGATGCCGACGGCCTGTCGGCGCGCGACGCGAAGCTCGCCCGGGTGATCGAAGAGGCGGCAGCCGGCAGCGGCCTGTCCACCTGACCGGTCACAGGGAAAGGGCCGCTCCCCGTCGCGGGGCAGCGGCCCTTTCCCTGTCGTTTTTGCGGCCCTGCCGGGCCCGGCGGCGGTTCAGCGCGCCGACATGCGGATGGCGCCGTCCAGGCGGATGACCTCGCCGTTCAGCATGCTGTTCTCGACGATGTGGCGGGCGAGCGCCGCATATTCCTCGGGCCGGCCGAGGCGCGAGGGGAAGGGCACGCTGGCGCCCAGGCTGTCCTGAACCTGCTGCGGCAGGCCGAAGAGCATCGGCGTGCCGAAGATGCCCGGGGCGATGGTGCACATGCGGATGCCGTGCTGGGCCAGTTCACGCGCAACCGGCAGCAGCAGGCCGACCACACCGCCCTTCGACGCCGAATAGGCCGACTGGCCGACCTGGCCTTCAAAAGCCGCGATCGAGGCGGTGTTGATGATCACGCCGCGCTCGCCGTCCTGGGTCACCGGATCGGCCTTCGCCATCTGGGCGGCGGCAAGGCGGATCATGTTGAAGGTGCCGATCAGATTGACGTTCACCACCTTCGAGAAGGCGTCGAGCGAGGCCGGGCCTTCCTTGCCGAGCACCTTGAAGGCGGGCGCGATACCGGCGCAGTTGACCAGGATGCGGACCGGGCCATGGGCGGCGGCGGCCGTTTCGAAGGCGGCCTCGGCGGCGGCCGGGTCGGTCACGTCCAGCTTGATCGAGAGGCCGCCGATCTCGCGCGCCAGCTCTTCGATCGCCTGCTCGTTCAGGTCGACGACGGTCACCTTGGCGCCGGCGGCGGCGAGCGCCCGGGCCGTGCCGGCGCCCAGGCCGGAGGCACCACCGGTCACGACTGCGGCAACACCGTTGATCTGCATGGGTCCTGGTCTCCTCGATCGCTGTCGCTGCGGGGCCGGGGCGCGGGGCGGCGACCTCCGGAATTCTCCCCCATCGCCGGGCATTGATCCGCCATTCAGCGGCAGGGGTCAAGCCCGGCCGACCCGCGGGTCACCCCGCGACGGCCGGGTCGCGCCGCAGGCGAGCGCCCGGTTGCCGGATCAGGGCCGAAGCCATCGCGCGGCGTGAGGCCGGCGGTCAGGAGTCGAGGGTGCGGGTGCCGACCGGCGTCCAGCCGGCCCAGCCGGCCAGCCAGTCGATCAGGTCGTGGAAGGCATCGAGGTCGTCGTCGCCTGCAGGCGGCACCACCGTCGGGCGCCCGCCGCGTTCAACCACCCGGCTGAGGGCCAGCCGCCCGCGGCTTCGGTCCACCGCGACCACGGCCAGCCAGCGGGCACCGTCGCCCGCGATCAGTTCCTCGCCCTCGTCATCCTCGTGCTGGATCATCGGCCGCGAGGCGCCACCGGCCGAGGGCGCGCCCTCGAACACGCCCGAGAACACGATCGCGCTCGGGTTGGCCGCGACCGCGATCGCACGGGCGGCGCGCTCGTCTTCCGGCCCGTCGCCGGGCAGGTCCAGCTCCAGCACCCGTTCGGCCTCTTCCTCGCCGCGATCCACTTCGGCCAGGAAGTCGGGGAAGTCTTCGCCCAGCGCATCCTGCAGGGCTTCGAGCCCGGCATCCCCCATGCCGATGCGCGAGGCACCGAACCAGATCAGCCGCCAGAGCGGCCGGCCGTCGCCGGCTTCCACGCGCTCCACCGCCTCGCGCTGATTGACGGCGAGAATGGTGGCGAGGGCGGGGCGGCTTGTCTCACGGTCGGTCATTTGTCCTCGGACGTGATTTCGGGGCGGTCGGGCTGTGGTGCCGTCGTGATCTGCCCGGCCGTGGGCCGGCTGGCCAGCCGCGCCTCGCGGCGGGTGATGTAGACGGCCGAGCCGATGATGACGGTTGCGCCGACCAAGGTCCAGGGGTCCGGTACCTCGTCGAAGAAGGCAAGGCCGATCAGCACCGCAAAGGGCAGGCGGGTGAAGTCGAACGGCATCACCGCCGAGGGGGGGGCGGCGGCATAGGCGCGGGACAGGAAGATCTGGGCGATGATGGCGGTGGCGCCCACCAGCAGCAGCCAGGCCCAGCCCTCCCAGCCCGGCCAGGTCCAGACGAAGGCGGCCGGGATCAGCGAGATCGGCGTCATCACGATATTGGACCAGAAGGTGATCACCGCCGGCCCGTCATGGGCGGCCATGCGCCGGATCGAGATCGCCGACGAGGCCATGAACAGCGCCGAGGCGAGCGCGGCGATGGTGCCGGCCGACACCTCGGTAAAGCCGGGGCGCAGCACCACCAGCGTGCCGGCGAAGCCCACCGCCAGCGCGGTCCAGCGCCGGGCCCGCACCGTTTCACCCAGGGTGATGACGGCGAGCAGGGTTGCAAAGAGCGGCAGGGTGAAGTTCAGCGCCACCGCATCGGCAAGCGGGATGGTCGCCACGGCGAAGAACCAGGTGGACATCGCCAGGAAGCTGGTCAGCCCGCGCAGCCCGAACAGGGTCCAGCGCCGCCGGAAATCATAGGGCAGCGGCAGCCGGCGCAGCATGGGCACCATCAGCACCACGCCGAACAGGTTGCGGAAGAACACCACCTCCAGCGGGTGGACATGCTGGGCCGCCATGCGGATCTCGGCCGCAAGCAGGGCCAGCATGCCGCAGGCGGCGGTCATCCAGAGCCCGCCCACGATCAGGGCGCGGCCCGGATCGACCGGGGCGGACGGGACAGGACGGACGGGCATCTGGGGAACCTGACGGGCGGATCGCGGCGGGTGACGAGACAATAGCCCCCCGATCGGCGGCGATGCCAATGGTCTGCGGACCCCTGCTTGCGCATGGCCGGAATGCAGGCGGCAGCGAACGCCGTATGGATGCGGCCCCCGATCCCGACGGCCGGCCGCCCAAAGCCCGGCGGGCCAAGCACTTGCCGGATATCCGCGGTTTCGCCCCGGCCAGGGGCGGCGCTCATTGACAGCGTCGGCCCCGCCGCTTATCAAACGGGGACCGGGGGTATCATCGGGGGGAAACCCTCGCGAGAAAAGGCGGTATGCATGAGCAAGAAAGTCTACCCTGACGCGGTGGCGGCGCTCGCCGGCCTGCTCAGGGACGGCATGACCATCATGTCCGGCGGCTTCGGACTGTGCGGCATTCCGGAAAACCTGATCCTTGCGATCCGCGAGTCCGGCGTTCGCGACCTGACTGTCATCTCGAACAATGCGGGCGTCGACGGCTTCGGCCTCGGCATCCTGCTCGAGACCCGGCAGGTGCGGAAGATGGTCTCGTCCTATGTGGGCGAGAACAAGACCTTCGAGAAGCAGTACCTCGCGGGCGAGCTGGAGCTTGAGTTCAACCCGCAGGGCACGCTGGCCGAGCGCATCCGCGCCGGCGGTGCCGGTATCCCGGCCTTCTTCACCAAGACCGGCGTCGGCACCATCGTCGCCGACGGCAAGGAAGTCCGCGAGTTCGATGGCGAGCAGTACGTCATGGAGCGCGGCCTGGTCGCCGATCTGTCGATCGTGAAGGCCTGGAAGGGCGATACCGAGGGCAATCTGATCTATCGGATGACCGCCCGGAACTTCAATCCGATGATGGCGACCGCGGGCAAGGTGACCGTGGCCGAGGTCGAGGAACTGGTCGAGCCGGGTGCCCTTGGCGCCGACGCGATCCATACCCCCGGCATCTTCGTCCAGCGGATCCTGGCCGGCAGCAATTACGAGAAGCGCATCGAGCAGCGCACCACTCGTGCCCGTGGGGAGGCGTGACCATGGCCTGGACTCGCGAAGACATGTGCCGTCGCGCGGCGAAGGAGCTGAAGGACGGCTTCTACGCCAATCTCGGCATCGGCATCCCGACGCTGGTCGCGAACTACATCCCCGACGGCGTGCATGTGGTGCTGCATTCCGAGAACGGCATGCTCGGCATGGGGCCCTTCCCCTATGACGACGAGGTCGACCCCGACCTGATCAATGCCGGCAAGCAGACGATCACCGAACTGTCCTATTCCAGCTATTTCGACAGTGCGACCAGCTTCGCCATGGTGCGTGGCGGCCATATCAACCTGTCGATCCTGGGCGCGCTGCAGGTCTCCGAGACCGGCGATCTCGCCAACTGGATGATCCCGGGCAAGATGGTCAAGGGCATGGGCGGCGCCATGGACCTGGTGGCCGGCGTTCAGCGCGTGGTGGTCATCATGGACCACAATGCCAAGGACGGCTCGGCCAAGCTGGTCAAGGAATGCAGCCTGCCGCTGACCGGCAAGGCCTGCGTCGACCTGCTGATCAGCGAGGTCGGCGTGTTCAGCTTCGAGGACGGTCTGACCCTGATCGAGCTGGCCCCGGGCCTGACGGTCGACGAGGTCAAGGCCCGTACCGAGGCCGAATTCAAGGTGGCGCCCGGTCTCGCCTGACCGGCCGTCGGCCGATCATACCGGTTGCCTGAACAGATATGGGGGCCGGCATCGCATCCGCGGTGCCGGCCCCCGTGTCGTTTCGGATGCCCCGTGTCTTTTCAGATGAAGGCATCGGATGGCCGGATCACGCCGACCTCGGCACCGGCCCAACTGGTGATGCCGCGCCGGCTCCAGGGGGCGAGCGCATCCAGATCGGCGGCATCGAACACGCCGAGCCGGGCGAGCGTGGCCAGCAGGGCGGTTTCGGCGGCCCGGACCGCCCCGTCCTCGACCTTGAGCGCCACCCCGAGACCCAGGCCGGGCAGGGCTGCGGCATAGACGCCTTCGGCGCCGACCTTGGCCAGCACCCGGCCCTTGGCCTGACGGGCGATGGCGGAACAGAGGCGGCCTGTGCCGGCGATCATCTCGGGCGCCGACCAGACGGCCCGGCTCAACCGGGCCATGGCATCGCGTCGGGCGGCGGTTTCGCGCGAGGGGTCGGCAATGCGGGCGAAGGCGAGCGCGAGGGACCGAAGCGGCATGGCGATCACCGGGATGCCGCAGCCGTCGATGCCTTCGGGCGCATCATCCAGCGGATGGTCGCCCAGCTCCGACAGGGCATCCCGCCAGCGCCGCTGTACCGGGTGGTCCCGATCTCCATAGCCAGTGATGGCCTCGCCCAGATGGCGGGCGGTGGCCAGGAAGCCGCAATGCTTGCCGGAACAGTTGTTGTGGGCACGGGAGGGTGCGCCGCCGTCGCGCGCTATGGCGCGGGCGGTTGCGTCGTGCGACGACCAGTGGGCACCGCAGATCAGGTCCTCGGTGCCGAGCCCCATCCGATCCAGCCAGGCGGACACCCGGCCGACATGCATCGGCTCACCGTTATGGCTGGCCTGAGAGAGGGCCAGTTCCGCCGCGCTCAACCCCATCGCATCGGCCGCGCCGCTTTCGATCAGCTGCAGAGCCTGGATCGGCTTGGTGGCAGAGCGGGGAAAAACCGGCCGGTCGCCATCGCCCAGCGCCAGGATCACACGGCCCCGTGCATCGCACACCACGACAGCGCCGCGATGGCGGCTTTCGACGAAGCCGCCGCGGACCACTTCGACCAGAACCGGATCGCTCATCATCACCCTCTCCGCCTCCACTGTGCGCCCGGCGGTCAGGATGATGCCGCAATCCCCGCAGTTCAAGGCCTCGGGGTGGCGCTCAGAAGCGGATGAAGGGGTTGAGCAGCCGGCCGACGGTGCCGGTCAGCGAGATCGGGGCGTCGAGCACCGCAAGGCACAGGCATTCGCCGTCGTCATGGGCGATGGGGCGATGATCCACCTCACCGGTCGAGATCGCGACGTCGCCGGGGAAGAAGTCGCCGCTCTCGTCGCGATAGCCGCCGGCCAGGACCATCAATGCCTCGGTGCCCTTGTGGGTATGCTGGGGCATGGCGCGACCGGCGCCGATCTTCATCAGCACGGTACGGGTGCCCGGATGCCGGCCGACCGCAAGGTCGATGACATGGACGCCGGGACCGTTCCAGCGCCAGGGCAGATCCTGGGGGGCGGTGGGCAGATAGGCGAGCAGCGGCCTCGGCAGGCGCAGCGTGCCGTCGCCCGCCGGCAGCAGGGCGTCCAGATCCACGGTCTGGTGACCGGGCCGGTGGCCGGGCCGCGCCGGCTCGGCCGCGGCATCCTCGGCATCGATCCGGGCAAAGAGTGCGGCCAGCGCGTCATCCGCCAGTGCGACCGGTGCCTGATCCTCGAGCAGGGCCCCGCCTGTCGCGTCAAGCAGGCGCAGCGTCTCGCGGCAGGTCGGGCACAGCGCGGCATGGCAGGCGACCAGCAGGGCGTTCGCCTCGTCCAGCGTGCCGGCCGCGTAATCGACCAGCCACGCCTCCGGCATGTGGTGCTGCGGACCCATCGTCTCGTGATGCTCCATCAGTGTACCGGCCCCAGCGCCGCCCTGAGTTTGGACAGCGCCAGTCTCAACCGTGACTTGACCGTACCGAGGGGAAGGTCTTCGCTCTCTGCAATGGCGCTGTGGGACTTGTCCTCGAAGAACGCCATATGCAGCAGGCGGGCCTGCTCCTCGGGCAGGGTTCCGATGGCCGCCTTCAGCCGTTCGGCCTCCTGGCCGGCGGCATAGGCAGTTTCGGCCGGCTGGGCCAGGCCGTCCCCGACCAGGGTCGGGTCGTCCAGCTCGATCTCCGGCCGCTTCTCGCGGCGCAATTCGTCGATGCTGCGGTTGCGGGCGATGGTGAAGATCCAGGTCGCCACCGATGCCTGGCGCCGGTCGAACCGGTCGGCCTTGCGCCAGACGGTCAGCATGGCTTCCTGGGCGACTTCTTCAGCCCGCTGGGCATCGAGGCCGCGCCGGATCAGGAAACCCTTCACACGGGGCGCGAACCACGCATACAGCTCGGCGAATGCCCGACGATCCCGGTCGTGTGCGACCAGGACCATCAGATCGGCCATGCGTTCAGATACCGTGCGCGATCCGTCGGACGGGCCGCCACGACCACTCACCGTGCTCATGGCGCCATCTAACAGGACTCCTCCCCGCGCCGCAAGGCGCGGACGGATGCAGGTCTCATCGGTCATGGACCGGCCTTTCAGGCCATTGGTTCCTTTACCCGATGGATACGCGGCCCGGCGCTGAGTGGATCAGTGCAGAACGACGCCCCGCGAAAAAAGTTCCGCGGGGCGTGGATGGGCGCGGGTCGGGCGGTGCCGGCCGGGCCGGCCTCGGATCAGCGGGCGCCGCGCATGCGGCGGCCGTCCAGCCCGGCCTCGGCGCGGGCGATCAGCCGGCCGATATCCTCGCCCGGCTGCAGGGTCGCGCGCGAGACCGAGAGCGCGATCCGGCCCACCGCTTCCCGATTGTCGCGACGCACGATCCGCCGGCCGGAGACGATGTTGCGGATCTGCTCGGCGATGGCGCCGGATTCGCTTTCGGTGGTATGGGGCAGGGCAACGGCGAAGCGCTGGGCGCCGAAGCGGGCGGCGACATCGCGTCCGCGCACGCCGTCGGCGAGCGTCTTGCCCACCAGCCGCAACACCTGGTCGCCGATGCCGGGCCCATGGGTGGCGGCAATGGCGTCGAAGCCCTCGACATCGACCAGCATGACGGTCAGCGGGTCGCCGGTCTCGCGGGCCAATGCGATCTCTTCGCCCAGGCGCAGCTCGAAATGCCGGCGGTTGGCAAGACCGGTGAGCGGATCGGTGGCGAGTTCGCGCCGGACCTTGTCCAGATCGCGACGGACACCGCCGATCTGATCGGTGGCGGCATCGAGCGAACGCACCGCGCCTTCGGTCCGCTGGGCCGTGCGCCGGGCCAGCAGCGCCAGCCCCCGGGCCGCCTCGGCCAGGCGGCGGGGATCGATCGTGTCGCCCTGCTCCAGCCGCTCGGCCAGGCGCTGGGCCTCGTCGGCGGCCGTGTCGAGCGCCGAGCGGGCGCCTTCCGCGGCGCTGAGCGCCCGTTCCGCCTCTGCTGCAAGCCGGGCGCCGCCCTCGCGGACCGCCTGGGCCTCGCGGGCCATGCCGAAATGCCGCTCGAAGGCTTCCCGCAGGAAATCCGGGGTCAGCTGCCCGCCATCGGCCAACAGCCCGTCGATCGCCCGGCTCAGTTCCGGATCGCGACCGGCCTCGTGGACATAGGCCACCGTATAATTGATCGGATTTGGCGCAACTGCGTGGGATTTGAGAAGTCCGAGGGCAGCCTGTGCGTGGGATTCCGACCGATCGGTCTGTTCCGCGTATTCCACGCGACCCCTCCGACAACTCTGCTGCATACGCGGCGCCGGCATCACCGGCGCAGGGTGCATCCGCCAATTCGGACGCACCCTGTAGCATAAGGGTTCAATTGTTTAAGAGTCGTTAACGCACACCGCAGTGCAAAAAATCGACGCCGGGCCTCAGTCTTCGGCGGTCGCGACGCCGGCCTCGGCAAAGGTGGCCATCCCGTTATGGGTGGCGATGGCCGCCTGGACCAGGGCCGAGGCCAGCACCGCGCCCGAGGCCTCGCCGAGCGCCATGTCGAGATCGAGCAGCGGCCGCTGGCCGATGGCCGCGGCCAGGCGCTGATGGCCGGGTTCGCGTGAGAGATGGGCGATGCGGCAATGGTCGAGGGCGGTGGGATCGAGCTTCCAGAGCACCGCTGCGGCGGCGGTGCAGGTGAAGCCGTCGAGCAGCACCGGCACCCTGAGCATGCGGGCCGCGATCACCGCCCCCACGATGGCCGCCAGTTCGTGACCGCCCAGCCGGCGGAGAACCTGGAGCGGGTCGGCAAGGGCCGGGCCATGGAAGCCCAGAGCCTCGTCGATGACCGCGATCTTGCGGGCGAGGCCGGCATCGTCGACACCGGTACCGCGACCGGCCCAGTCGGCGCCCATGCCGCCGAACAGTGCGGCGGCGATGGCCGAGCCGGCGGTGGTGTTGCCGATGCCCATCTCCCCCAGGCACAGGATGTCGATGCCGGGCTCCACCGCCCGCATGCCGAAGGCGATGGCGCGCAGCACCTCGGCATCCTCCAGCGCCGGGCCGCGGGTGAAATCCGCCGTCGGCTGGTCGAGGCCCATCTCATAGACCGACAGCCCCGCCCCGAACGAGCGGCAGAGCTGGTTCACCGCCGCCCCGCCTTCGACGAAATTCGCCACCATCTGCCCGGTGACCGAGGCGGGATAGGCCGAGACGCCGCGTTCGGCGATGCCGTGATTGCCCGCGAAGACGCAGGCGAGCGGCCGGGCGGCCCGCGGCGGATGGGCGGCCTGCCAGGCGGCGGTCCAGATCGCCAGCTCTTCCAGCCGGCCGAGCGCGCCGCGTGGCTTGGTCAGTTCCGCGTCACGGGCGCGGGCGCGCTCCATCGCTTCCTCGTCTGGGCCGGGAAAGGCGCGGACCAGCTCGGCGACGCCGGCGAGATCCGTGAACGGGATGGCGGAATGGTCGGCTGCCACGGCTCGGGGCCTCCTGAGGCGCGGGCCGCAGGCGCCTGAGGAGCGTCGCGGCCGATCAATGCGGACGGTCGCCCCGGACGATACCGGGACGCGATGGCCGGAACGATTACGCGCCCCGCCCGTCGGGTCAAGCCTTCTGGCGTCAGAGACGAGCCGCAGACTGGTCGGGTGGCCGGGCTGCCGCTATCTTCGGGCGAGTTCCCCGTTCCGCAACCGACCTCGCAGGCTCATGACCGATCCGCTGCCCGTCCAGCCGCCGGCGCCACCCCCGCCACCCCCTGCGCCGTCGCCGGCACGACCGTTCGACGGGTTGTGGCTGGCGCTGGGGCTGGTGACCCGTCTGCCGGTTCCGGCGCCGCATGGTCTGCAGCCGGCCGCGCGCTTTGCCGGCTGGCTGGGGCCGGCCGGGCTGATCGCAGGCGGGCTTGCCGGGCTGGTGCTGGCCGGGGCGGCAGAGGTTTTTGCCGATCGCTGGATCGCGGCCCTGCTGGCCCTGATCGCCGCGGCGCTGATCGGCGGGCTGATCCACGAGGACGGCCTTGCCGATGTCGCCGACGGTTTCGGCGGCGGCCGCGACCGGGCGGCGAAGCTGGAGATCATGAAGGACAGCCGTGTCGGTACCTTCGGCGCCGGGGCGCTGATCCTGGGCTTCGGCCTGCGGGCGGCGCTTTATGCGGCGCTGGCCCCGCTGGGCATCGGGGCGGCCGTGCTGGCCGCGGGGGCAGGCGGGCTGTCCCGCGCCGCCATCGGCCTTGCCATGGCCTGGATGCCGCCCGCCCGGCGGGACCGGCCGGGCCTTGCCGATGCGGCGGGCCGCGGCCCCGCGGCCGCAGCCCTTGCCGGTCTGGCCGCAACCCTGCTGATCACCGCCGGGCTTGGCTGGTGGGCGCTCGATCTCCAGGCCCTGCCGGCGGTGCTGGGGCTCGTGGCCGGTGCGGTGATCGGCGCGCTGGTCATCCTGCGCCTGGCGCTTCGCCAGATCGGTGGGGCCACGGGCGATGTGTATGGTGCGCTTCAGCAGGCGGCCGAAATCGGCGCCCTGCTCCTGGCCTATGGAGGCTTGCTGTGGTGGCCGTGACCCGCTGGTACTGGTTGAGGCATGCCCCGCTTGCGGCATCGGCCCTCGGGCGCATCCATGGCGCGGGCGAGGCGCCGGTCGACCTGCCGGCGCCGATGCGGGCGGCACGGATCGCACGCGCCCTGCCCGAGGGGATGCGGCTGGTGGCGAGCCCGCTTGCCCGTGCCCGCGACACCGCATCCGTGCTCCGGCCCGACCTGACGGCGCAGATCGAGCCGGGCTTCATCGAGCAGGATTTCGGCCTCTGGGAGGGCCGCGTGCATGCCGAGATCGAGGCGGCGGAGCCCGAGGCCTATGCCGCCTTCTGGCGCCAGCCTGCCCGTGCCCGCCCGCCCGGGGGCGAACGCTATGCCGATGTGATCGCCCGGGTCGCCGCGACCGTCGACCGGATCTCTGCCGAGGCCGACGCGCGGCCGGTGGTGGTGGTGGCCCATGCCGGCGTGGTGCGGGCCGCCCTTGCCCAGGCGCTGGGGCTGACGCCTGAGCAGAGCATTTCCTTCGTCGTCGATCCGCTGTCGCTCACCCGGATCGATCGGATCCAGATGGATGACGGCGCGGTGCTCTGGCGGGTGGAGACGGTGAACCGGCCGCTGCCGACGGGAGAAGACGAGCCATGCTGACCCTGGTTCTGGGCGGGGCCCGTTCGGGCAAGAGCGCGCTGGCCGAGCGGCTGACGCTGTCCGCAGCGGGGGACGCGCCGCCGCTCTATGTCGCCACGGCCGAAGCTTTCGACGACGAGATGCGGGATCGTATCGCCCGCCACCGCGCGGATCGGGGGACTGGCTGGCGGACGGTCGAAGCCCCGGCCGACCCGGCGGCGGCGATCGCGGCGGCGGCGGAAGCGGGGGCGGTTCTGCTCGACTGTCTGACGATCTGGGCGGCGACGCTGATGCATCTGGAGCGGGATCCGGACACCGAGACGGCACGTCTCGTGGCGGCTGCTCGCGATCTGGGCCGCCCGGTGGTGATGGTGGCGAATGAAGTGGGGCTGGGGATCGTGCCGGACAATGCGCTGGCGCGGCGGTTCCGTGATGTCGCGGGACGGATGAACCAGCAGGTGGCGGCCGCGGCCGACCGGGTGATCTTTGTGGCGGCGGGCCTGCCGCTGGTGCTGAAAGGGCCTTCTTTCGGTGCCGGAGAGGTCGCATCTTGATCGCACCCCTGTCACAGCCGGTCATGGCATAACAGCGGGGACAGGACGGCACGGAACCGATCTCCGCCGCTGCCGTCGGATGCGCACCCGCCGAGGAGTTTTCCCCATGTTCCGCATGCGCCTCAACGACCGCCGCCCGCTTGCGCTGACCGTCGCCGCCATGGCTGCCATGGCGCCGCTGGCGATCGTGGCGCCCGCCTATGCCAATGATCAGCAGGAGACGGTCTCCAAGGCCGCCGCCACGGTCGAAGCGATCCGCAATTCGCCCCAGGGTAAGGATTTCGAGGCCCAGCTGAAAAGCGCGCGGGCCGTGCTGATCGCCCCGAGCCTGGTCAAGGCCGGCTTCATCATCGGCGGCGAGGGCGGTGTCGGCGTGCTGATGGCCCGCGATTCGGGCGGCTGGCGCGGCCCGGTCTTCTACGACATCGCCAAGGGCGGCATCGGCCTGCAGGCCGGCGTGCAGGTGTCGGAGACGGTGCTGGTCGTGCGCACCGAGCGCGGCCTGCAGAAGCTGCTCTCCGACAAGGTTTCGCTGGGCGGTGACGTCTCGATCGCGGTGGCGACCGTCGGTGCCGGCGTCGAGGGCAGCACCACGACCAATATGGATGCCGACATCGTCGCCTTCTCCAACGCCAAGGGCCTGTTCGGCGGCGCCTCGCTCGACGGTACCGTGATCGTGCCCGAAGAGGACTGGAACCGCGCCTATTACGGCCAGTCGCTGACGGCGGAGAATATCCTGCGCACCAATGTTTCGGACGGCAAGGCCGACACGCTGAAGAGCACGCTCTCGGGCCGCTGAGCCGGCAGGGCTGCGGTCAGTCGAGCAGTGTGGCAAGCAGGGCCAGCAACGGCGCCCCGGCCATGCAGGCACGCAGATACAGGGTGAGGGCCCGGTCGATATCGGCCGGGCCCGCTTCCGTGTCGCCGCGGCCCATCCAGGCATCGTCCACCACCCGGTTGCCATAGCGGCGCGGGCCGGCGAGCCGAAGCCCCAGGGCGCCGGCCATCGCCGCTTCCGGCCAGCCGGCATTGGGGGACCGGTGGCGGCGGGCGTCGCGGCGCATGGCGGCCATCGCCTCGCCGGCATCCCCCGGTCCGGGCAGGGCGGCGGCCAGGGCAATCAGCCCGCCGGCGATCCGGGCGGCCGGCCAGTTGACCAGATCGTCCAGCCGCGCCGCGACCCGGCCGAAGGCGGCATGGCGCGGGGTCATATGACCGATCATGCTGTCCATGGTGTTGATCGCCTTGTAGGCGGCAATTCCGGGCAGCCCCGCCACGGCGAACCAGAACAGCGGCGCCACCACCCCGTCGGAAAAATTCTCGGCCAGACTCTCGATCGCGGCCCGCGACACCCCGGCTTCGTCGAGGCTTTCGGGGTCGCGGCCGACGATGCGGGCGACCATGCGCCGGCCGGCGGCGAGCCCGTCGCGGGCGAGCGCATCGGCCACGTCGCGGACATGTTCGTACAGGCTCTTCTGCGCGACGAGGGTCATGGCGATCAGCGCCTCGCCGACCCAGCCGAAGGGAATGCTGCGCAGCAGCCCCGACAGGCCCCAGGCGACGAGCGCCGTACCGCCCGCCACCAGGATCACGGTCAGCGCGCCGCGGCGCACCCGTTCCGCCTCGCTACGCTCCGGCCGGTTCAGCCGGCGGTCGAGTGCCGAGATCGCCCGGCCGATCACCGCCACCGGATGGGGGATGCGCGCCCAGAGCCCGGGCGGGTCGCCGATGAAGCCGTCGAGAACCGCGACCACCAGCAGCAGGAGGCCGGGATCGGGCGCGAAGACCGGGCCGATGATGGCGGCGAGGGACAGCGTGTCCGCGGGCATGGAGCAGACCCCTTGGGACGGGACGGAGGGCGAGGGGGTGATGCGACAGGAAGATCGCCGGAGTGTGCGGCGGGCGATGGGGGCGGGTCAATTGTCGGCAGACGGCCATGGCGAGCGACGATCGGTCGCAGATGCTTCGGTTGCAGCCCCGGGCGCCGGCTGCTATGGGGTGAAGACGTCTCCATCGCCGGCCCCGACCCCTGGTCCCGGCGGTGGTCCCGTCGGGGCTCTCCGGTCTCCCTCACCGGGCGCCCCTCGGCACTTCCCGACCGGTGGCCTTCCAGCCTTGCCGGCCTTCCCCGCGGATCGTGAACATCATGTCGAAGAAGGCCCCCCGCCGCCCGTCCATTCTGGCCGTCATCGCGATCGCTGCGGTGGTTGCGATCGGTGGTGTGCTGGCGCTGCGCTGGGTGGAAATGTCGGCGGATCGCGCCGGCGGCGTTTCCTCGGGCCGGGCTCTGATCGGCGGCCCCTTCGCGCTCAACGATCAGACCGGCAAGCCGGTCACCGACCAGGATTTCCGTGGCCGGCTGATGCTGGTCTATTTCGGCTATACCTTCTGCCCGGATGTCTGCCCCACCGATCTTCAGAAGATTTCAGCAGTCATGGAGATGTTGGGCCCGGATGCCGACAAGGTAGCGCCGGTGTTCATTACCGTCGATCCTGAGCGTGATACCACGGATCAGATGGCGCGTTACCTCAGCCTGTTCAATGATCACATCACCGGCCTGACCGGAACGCCCGAGGCCATTGCGGCGGCGGCCAAGGAATATCGCGTCTATTATCAGGCGGTGCGCGACGACGCCAGCGCCACCGATTATCTGGTCGACCACAGCGCCTTCATCTATCTGATGGATCGCGAGGGGGCCTATCTCACCCATTTCAGTCGCGGGGACACGCCCGATACGATCGTGGCGGCGATCAAACAGCGTCTTTGATGGCACCTTGCTGCATTTTGCAGCGCATCCAGGCCTGCCGGGTGACCGTTTCGGGTCGTTGTCGTGGATTTTCGGCAACGTCTTCGGAACTCGTTTACTTTTTCGGCGGATAATGCCTAATTGAAACAGATGTTTAACACGGGCGCTCTCCGGAAGCGCGCGAACGGGGCCTTTCGGCCCTCTGCGCAACGGATGCAAAGCCCGGGCCGAAGACCGAACCAGCCTCGACCGACCGAGCCGGCGCCCGCGAATGGTGCCGGCCGTATCAAAGATCGACAGTGACAGACGGCATCGGCCACGAGGGAGGTGGACGATGCCGCCGCAGCCGGCGGCTTCCCCAGTTCCGCCGGACAGCGCGTGAGGGGTCATGCTTTACCAGCTCCACGAACTGCATGCCGCGACCGTGACGCCCATCCGTCTGATGGCGAAGGCCGCGCAGCGCATCCACAGTTCGCCGTTCAATCCGATGTCGTACTCGCCCTATGGTCGCATGGTTGCGGCCGCGGCCGAGGTGATCGAGCGCGTCACCGACCGCTACGAGAAACCCGCCTTCGGGCTTGACCACACCATCATCGACGGCCGCACAGTGCCGGTCGTCGAGGAGATCGTCCACGATCTCACCTTCTGCAAACTGCTGCATTTCCGCCGCGATACCGAGGGTCTGAACGACCCGAAGCTGCTGCTGGTGGCGCCGCTGTCAGGGCATTACGCCACGCTGCTGCGTGGCACGGTCGAGGCCCTGCTGCCCGACCATGACGTCTACATCACCGACTGGGTCGATGCCCGGATGGTGCCGGTTTTCGACGGGCCCTTCCATTTCGACGATTATGTCGAATACGTCATCGAATTCCTGCATCTGCTGGGCCCCGGCACCAATGTGATGGCGGTCTGCCAGCCGTCGGTGCCGGTGATGGCGGCAGTGTCGCTGATGAATGCGGCCGACGATCCGTGCGCGCCCGCCACCATGACCCTGATGGGCGGCCCGATCGACACCCGCGAGAGCCCGACCCAGGTCAACCAGCTGGCCATGACCCGGCCGCTGAAGTGGTTCGAAGACAATGTCATCCACTCGGTGCCGGGCATCTATCCGGGCGTGATGCGCCGGGTCTATCCGGGTTTCGTGCAGCTGACCGGCTTCATGACCATGAACCTGGAGCGCCATATCGGCGCCCATGTGAAGCTCTACGAGCATCTGGTCCGCGGCGACGGTGACAGTGCCGAGTCGCACCGGTCGTTCTACGACGAATATCTGTCGGTCATGGACCTGCCGGCGGAATACTACATCGAGACCATCGACCGGGTGTTCCAGCGCCATCTGCTGCCCAAGCGCGAGATGGTCGTGCACGGCAAGCTGGTCGACCCCTCGGCCATCACCCGGACTGCGGTGATGACGGTGGAAGGCGAGCTGGACGATATCTCGGGTATCGGCCAGACCCGGGCGTCGCACAAGCTGTGCGACCGGCTGCCGGAGCATATGCACGCCCATTACGAACAGGCGGGTGTCGGCCATTACGGCATCTTCAACGGCCGCCGCTGGCGCGAACAGGTGAAGCCGCGCATCGCTGCCTTCATCCGGGCGCACGCCCCGGCCTGATCCGGGTTCTTGCTCTGATCCGGCCTCCTGGCCTGACGGATCCGAGCCTGACAGATCCGACGGCAGAAAGGCCGGCTTCCTTTGGGGAAGCCGGCCTTTGCTTTGCCCGTCTCCGGCCGATCAGCGGCTCCAGATGTCCTCGTCGATCTCGCCGGCGAGTTCGGGATAATCGGCGGCGTGGAAGACCGGGGTCTGGCCGCCACGGCGCTGTTCCAGATAGTCGCGGGTGAGCTTTGCGACCGTGCCCGACAGAAGGACGATGGCGACCAGATTGATCACCGCCATCAGGCCCATGGAGGTATCGGCCGCGTTGAACACGGTCGAGACGCTCTCATAGCTGCCCCAGAGCACCATGGCGAGGGTGCCGCAGCGCAGGATGGTGATGCCGATGGCGCTGTCGGCCTTCACGAAGACCAGGGCGTTTTCGGCATAGGCGTAGTTGCCGATGATCGAGGTGAAGGCGAAGAAGAAGATCGCCACCGCCACGAACCAGGCACCGGCATCGCCGATATGGGCGGTCAGCGCTTCCTGGGTGAGCTGGGTGCCGGTGACGCCCGAGCCGGGCACCAGCCGGTCGGAGAGCAGGATCATGATCGCGGTCGCGGTGCAGATCAGCAGGGTGTCGATGAACACGCCCAGCGACTGCACGAAGCCCTGCGAGGAAGGGTGGTGCGGATCGGGCGTTGCGGCGGCGGCGATGTTCGGCGCCGAGCCCATGCCGGCCTCGTTCGAGAACAGGCCCCGCTTCACGCCGTTGAGCATGGCGGCCGCCATGCCGCCGGCGATGCCGCCGGCTGCCTGCTCCAGGCCGAAGGCGCTGCGCAGGATCATGCCGATCGCGGCCGGCACCTCGGCGATGTTGACCACGATGACATAGAGCGCCACGGCCAGATAGATCACCGCCATGAACGGCACCACCAGCTCCGCCACCCGGGCGATCTGGCGGATGCCGCCGAAGATGACGATCGCGGTCAGCACGGCGATGGCCAGGCCGATCCACATCTTGCCGAGGCCGAAAGCTGCCTCGCCTGCCTCGGCGATGGAATTCGCCTGCACCGCATTGAACACCAGGCCGAAGGTGAGGATCAGGAAGATCGAGAACAGCCAGCCCGCCCAGGGCGCCTTCAGCCCTTTGGCCATGTAGAAGGCCGGCCCGCCGCGATACTGGCGATGACCGTCGCGAACCTTGTAGAGCTGGGCGAGGCTGCTTTCGGCATAGGCGGTGGCCATGCCGATCGCCGCCACCACCCACATCCAGAAGATCGCGCCCGGCCCGCCCAGATACAGCGCCACGGCCACACCGGCCAGATTGCCGGTCCCGACGCGGGAAGCAAGGCTGGTGCACAGGGCCTGGAAGGGCGAGATGCCCGAGCGATCGTTATCCCCTGAGCCGATCACCGCCCGGATCATTTCGGGGAAGTGCAGGATCTGGACGAAGCGCAGGCGGAGGGTGAAGTAGATACCCACCGCCAGCAGGCCGTAGATCAGCACATAGCTCCAGAGCAGGGTGTTGAGAAAGTCGATGACTGCATCCATACGGGCCGGACCCCTTTCGGCTGGTCGGACCCGTGGTTGGATGTTTCGAATTCAGGTCCGACCGCTCCATTTGAACCGATGACGCGAACTGGCGCCAGTGACACGGCGATCTCCGCCATGCCACCTTCCGGCGATCGGCATACGCAGATCTGTAAATCAGAACAGGTTGAAGCTCTCTCCGGTGATCGAGACCGGCCAGCGACCCCGTTCGTAGAGCCGGAATTTGAGCGCGAAAGGATGTTCGGCCCCCAGCCCCGCCGCCAGGACCAGGGCCGCCTGATGGCAGGCCTGAACCGCATGGCCGGCCGCCGCCCGGGCCAGGGCCTCGTCGTCCAGACCGCCGACCCGCATCGAGAGCACGGCGGCGGGGCCGACCAGAGAGGCGGCCTGATGGGCGACATGGGAAAGCGCCACGTCGAGCGCCTCTTCATCGGTGATCTCGAGCGCGGTTTCATGGGCAACCGCGCGGAGATGCTCCTCCTCCTCCCAGGACAGGGAGTGCATGTCCAGTGCCTCGGCGCAGTCCGCCGCCTCGTACCAGTCGCCGACCGGGACCACCGCGGCACCGGGGAAGCCCAGCGCCGACAGATAGTCTTCGGCCGCAGCCCGGTCGTCGGCGTCCAGCCGGTCGCCGACGCGAGAGAACCAGGGAATGGTCTCGAGCATACGTGCGAAGCGGGCGACCGCCGCCAGTGCCGGCTGATCGGCCAGCGGGTGATCGGGGTCAAAACCGTCGTCGTCGTCGAAATCGTCGGGCAGGCGGGGCATGAGGCAGGGTATCCGGCAGGGGGTCAGGCGGCGGCTTCGGCGCGGGCAGCCCATGCGCGGGCGGCCTCTCCGAACGCCTTCAGGATGGCGTCATGGGCGGGGTCGATCCGCCACAGCGCCTCGGGATGCCACTGCACACCCAGGACGAAACGGCGGCCGGGGATCGAGATCGCCTCGACCAGACCATCCTCGGCCCGGGCTTCGACGCGAAGCCCGGGGGCCAGCCGGTCGATCGCCTGGTGGTGCAGGGAGTTGACCAGGAAGGGCGTGACACCGCCCTGGATCCGGGCGAGCAGGCCACCGGCTTCGGGTGTCACCGGGTGGGCATGGCCGAAGCGCTCTTCCCAGGGCAGGCTGGCATCGTCGCGATGATCCATCATGCCAGGCACTTCATGGACATGCTGGTGCAGGCTGCCGCCCAGGGCGACGTTCAGTTCCTGATGGCCGCGGCAGATGGCGAGCAGCGGCATGTTGCGCTCGATCGCAGCGCGGATCAGCGGCAGGGTGGTGGCATCGCGCGCCGGATCGCCCTTGTTGCCGGGTCGCGGCGCCGGGCCGCCATAGATTTCGGGTGCGACATTCGAGGTGCTGCCCGTCACCAGCACGCCGTCAACCAGGTCGAGCACCTGATCGATGTCGATGCCGTCGCCCAGTGCGGGCACGATCAGCGGCATGCCGCCGGCACCTTCCGCCGCGGCTTCGACATATTTCATGCCCGCAGCATGGGAGGGGCTGCCCTCGACCAGCTTGATGCAGGCGGTGACGGCGATGACCGGCCGGCGGCCGGAGGAGATGGGCGCGCTCGACAAGGCGATCGGCTCCGATGGCTGGTGCGGCCGCTGCGACAGGCCGCGAGGTGGCGTGCTCAGATGCTGGATCGTTGAGGCTGGGGCGAGAGGCGACGCCGACGGGCCAGATACCAGCCGGCCATCGCCAGGTCACGCGCCGCGAACAGGCCGAGGAAGGCGATCCACAACCCGTCCGCCCCCATCATATCGGGCAGAACCAGTGCCGGTCCAAGATGTATCGCGAAGGCGATGAGCATTGCATCGCGCATGGCGCCCGACCAGGTGACGCCGATGAACACCCCGTCCAGCCAGAAGCAGGCCCAGGCGATCAGCGGCAGGGCGACGACATAGGGCAGAAGATCGCCGGCCACCCGCCGCACCTCGTCGAGATCGGTGAGGGTTGCGATCAGCAGCGGGCCGGCGAGGGCGAAGATCAGGGCCGCCAGCACGCCCAGCGCCGCGGTCCAGATCCCGGTCATGCGCACGGCCCGGTCGAAGCCCGCCAGATCGCCGGCGGCAAGGGCGCGGCCGGCAAGCGATTCCGCCGCATAGGCCATGCCGTCCAGCCCCTGCGAGGCCATGCTGAAGAAGGTGAGCAGCAGGGCGGTGGCGGCAAGCTGGGTTGTGCCGAGGCGCCCGGCCAGACTCATGAACAGAGCGAAGCCGCCGATCAGCAGCAGGGTCCGGACGAAGATGTCGCCATTGATCCGGGCCATCCGCGCAATGGCCGGCCAGTCGAGCAAAGCCCGCCTGCCGGGGCGGGGCGTGCGCTCGTGGGTCAGGGTGCGAAGCGCGGCCGCAAGGCCGATCAGGCAGCCGGTCCAGTCCGCCACGGCACTCGCGATCGCCAGCCCGTCGAGGCCGAGGCCCAGATGCAGGGCCAGCAGCAGGTCGAGCCCGGCATTGACCAGATTGGTCGCCAGGATCATGACGAGCGGCAGCCCCGCCTCTCCCCGGCCGACGAACCAGCCGACCAATGCCAGCACCGCGAGCGCAGCTGGCAGGCCGGCCAGGCGGATCAGGACATAGCCGGCTGCCAGATCCCTGACCGCAGGCGCTGGTCCGAAAAGGGCAAGAAGCCAGGGCAGGGTGACGGCAAGTGCCAGGCCGAGCAGGGCGGAGAGCCCGAGTGCCAGCGCCAGCCCGCGGCCCAGTACGGCGGCACCTTCCGGACGGTCGCCCCGACCGGCCGCACCGGCGGAAAGCCCGGTGGTGCCCATGCGCAGGAAGCCGCAGCACCAGACGAAATACGACAGCAACTGGCCGCCGATCGCCGCTGCGGCCAGGCTGCCCGCCGAGCCCAGATGGCCGGCGACGCCGGTATCCACGGCGCCCAGGGCCGCGACCGAGAGGTTGGACAGGCTCATCGGCCCGGCGATCCGCCAGATCGCGCGGCTGTCGACCGCGGGGCCGGCCCTGGTCACAGGACCATCACTTGCCGGGCCTCGTCACTTCTTCGGGGCGAAGCGGTTGAAGACGAAAAGGTCGCTGTCCAGCGTCGGATCCAGCTTCACATCGCTCAGCGTCACCCGGGTGACGCCGCGCTGCGGATCGGTCACCACCCACTGGCGCAGCTGCACCGGGTTGTCGGTGAAGACCAGGGCCAGCGAGCCCAGATCCGGGTTCTTGGCGTCGCGAAGCGTGATCGCAAAGGCATTGGCATCGCGTTCGTAGCCGGCGAATTCGAGCAGCGGATCGTCGAAATCGAAGGTCTCGCGGGTCAGCAGCCCGGCGGGCGTCTGGCTGAGCGGGATGTAGGAGGGCTGATCGAGCTTGCGGTCGTAATGGATCAGCTGCGATCCGTTGGCGACCAGAAGCTGATCGACCGGCGGATCGTAATCGACCCTGAGCCGGCCGGGCCGGGACAGGTAGAAGGTGCCTTCCGAGGTCGAGCCATCGGCCGCGACCTGGGTGAAATGCGCCTTCATGCGCCGGAAGCCGTTCAGATAGGCTTCGGCGCGGTCCATGTCGCGTCGGGCCTCGGCCGCGGCGACATTGGGTGCCTTCGCAGGAGCGGCAGCCGGCTTCTGCTGCGCGAGGGCGGCCTCGGGCAGGGCCGTGGCGATCACCGCGAGGGCACCCGCAGCGAAAGCGGCACGGCGAAGGGTGCCTGACAGGCGAAGGGACATGGGGGGAAACTCCTCGTATCGGCGCTCAGTCGTCGCGGGGCTCGCCGAGCAGTACCTCCCGGCGGCCGGTGCGATCGGCCCGGCTGACGACGCCTTCGTTCTCCATGCGCTCGATCAGCCGCGCCGCCCGGTTGTAGCCGATCTGCAGGTGGCGCTGGATGAAGCTGGTCGAGGCCCGGCGCTCGCGGAGCACGACGGCAAGGGCCTGATCGTAGAGATCGTCCTCGCCACCGCCGCCGCCGGCCCCACCACCCTGTATGATGTCGGCGGTGCTGCCGGAGGCAAGCTCCGGATCGTCGGTCACCGCTTCGATGTAGGTGGGCGCACCCTGTTCTTTAAGAGCCCGGACCACCTTCTCCACCTCTTCGTCAGAGACGAAGGGGCCGTGGACGCGGGTGATCCGTCCGCCGCCTTCCATGTGCAGCATGTCGCCCTGGCCCAGCAGCTGCTCGGCACCCTGCTCGCCCAGAATGGTGCGACTGTCGATCTTGCTGGTGACCTGGAAAGAGATGCGGGTGGGGAAATTGGCCTTGATCGTGCCGGTGATCACGTCGACCGAGGGGCGCTGGGTGGCCATGATCAGATGGATGCCGGCGGCACGGGCCATCTGGGCCAGGCGCTGGATCGCCGCTTCGATGTCCTTGCCGGCCACCAGCATCAGATCGGCCATCTCGTCGACCACGACCACGATATAGGGCATGGGCTCGGTCTCGAGGGTCTGTTCCTCGAAGATCGGCTTGCCGGTTTCGGGGTCGAAGCCGGTCTGAACGGTGCGGGTCAGGATCTCGCCGGCGTCCCGGGCCTCGGCGACGCGCTTGTTGTAGCCGCCGATATTGCGCACGCCCAGGTTCGACATGGCGCGGTAGCGGCCTTCCATCTCGCGCACCGCCCATTTCAGCGCCACGACCGCCTTGCCCGGCTCGGTCACCACTGGTGCCAGCAGATGTGGGATGCCCTCATAGACCGACAGCTCCAGCATTTTGGGGTCGATCATGATGAACTTGCACTGGTCGGGCGACAGCCGGTAGAGCAGCGACAGGATCATGGTGTTGATCGCGACCGACTTGCCCGAGCCGGTGGTGCCGGCGACCAGAAGATGGGGCATGCGGGCAAGATCGGCGATCACCGGCGCGCCGCCGATATCCTTGCCGAGCGCCAGCGCCAGCCGCGAGGCGGTGACCTCGTAGGCCTCGCTCGCCAGCAACTCGCGCAGGAAGACCATCTCGCGCTTCGGGTTGGGCAGTTCGATGCCGATGGCGTTGCGCCCCGGAATGACCGCGACGCGGGCCGAAATCGCGCTCATCGAGCGGGCGATGTCGTCGGCCAGGCTGATCACGCGCGACGATTTGATGCCGGGGGCCGGCTCCAGCTCGAACAGCGTGACCACCGGGCCGGGGCGGACCTCGACGATGCGGCCCTTGACGCCGAAATCGTCGAGCACGCCTTCCAGCGCCCGGGCCTGTTCGGCCAGAAGCCCCGGATCCTGGCTGCCGGTACCGCCGCGCGGTGCCAGCGCCAGCAGATCCAGGGCCGGCAGCCGGTAGTTGGACGCCTCGTCCAGGTTGAGCGGGTTGCGGCGGCGGGCCTCGGCGGCGGCCGCCTCCACATTGCGCCGGGGCGTGCCGATCCGCGGACCGCCGGCGGCAGGGGCCTCGGCGGGTTCGGGGGCACGGCGCCGGGGCGGGGCGGGGATGGGTGCTGCATCGTCGTCGAACCGCGGCTCGGCGGTCCGGCGGGCGGCCTGGCCGCGCGCGGGGCGCCCGCGGGCCTCTGGTGTGTCGTCTGCCGCAGCATGGCGCCGCCGCAACAGGCCGGCCAGCCGGCTGCCGCCCCGGCCGGCGAGGCCGCCGGCGGAGCCGATGCCCCGGCCGATGCTGCGCCAGTCGCCCAGCCCCATGCCGGCCGCCGCCAGCATGCCGCCGAGTGCCAGGCCCAGGGTGATGACGAGATAGGGGCCGACGCCGGTGACGGCGGTGAGCCGGGCATAGAGCAGCATGCCCACCCCCCCGCCGAGCCCGCTTTCCAGCGGCCAGCCTTCCGGCCGGCCGAAGGCGGCGGCAAGGCCCGCGGTCGCGACCAGGGCGACGGGCAGCACGGTCAGGTTCAGCCACAGCATCGGCAGGCCGCGGCCGCGCATCAGCCGCCATGACCAGCCGAGCATCACCATCGGCAGGATCACCGCTCCCAGCCCCAGCGCCTGCAGGGACATGTCGGCAAAATAGGCGCCGGCCATGCCCATCACATTGGCGACGATGGGGAATTCCGCCGTGTGGTTCAGCGACGGATCGTTCTGGTCATAGCTCGCCAGGGCCAGGATCAGGCAGATCGCGATCACCGCCAGGACCAGCCCGCCGGCGGCGCGGGTCAGGCGCTGGGCAAGGCCGGCAGCCCCGGCGGGCAGGAAGCGGGTCGTCCGATCGGTTCCGGTCGAGCGTGCGGCCATGGGTCTCGGCTGATCGTGTCTGGAAGACGGGATGTCCACGAGGGGGCGGGACGGTGGCGGAAGGCGGCGGCGGTCAGCCGGCGAGGGTGCGGGCGATGCGGGTCAACCCCTCCTCGACGACATCCGGGGCGTGGACCAGCGCGATGCGGACATAGCGGGCGCCGGGATTGTCGGGGGCGAAGCCATGGGCCGGATCGCCCTCGCGGGAAAGATAGGCGCCGGGCAGGACCTTGACACCGGCCTCGGCCCACAGCCGGCGCGCGGCTGCCTCGCCATCGCCGACATCGGCCCAGGCGAAGAAGCCGCCGGCCGGCATGGTCCAGCCGAAGGCCGGGCCCAGGATCCGCTCGGCCGCGGCCATCGAGGTCCGATAGCGGGCGCGGTTGATCTCGACATGGGCCTCGTCGGCCCAGAGTGCGGTGGCGGCGGCCATCAGCGGCGGCGACAGGAAGCCGGTCGAATAGGTGCGCATGCGCAGCAGGCCGGCGATCAGCTTCGGATCGCTGGCGATGAAGCCGGCGCGCAAGCCCGGCGCGCCCGAGCGCTTGGACAGCGAATTCATGACCAGCAGATTGTCGAGGCCCAGCCCATGTTTCGCCGCCACTTCCAGCAGGCCCGGGGGCGGGGTCTCGACCCAGATTTCGGAATAGCATTCGTCGGCGATCAGCACCGCGTCATGCGCGCGCGCCAGGCGGATCAGATCCAGCATCGCCGCCTCGCTCAGCACCGTGCCCTGCGGGTTGGCGGGGGAGCAGACGATGGCGGCCGAGGCGCGCCGCCAGAGATCGGGCGAGACCGCCGCCAGATCCGGCTGGAAGCCGGTCTCTGCGGTCGCCGGCACGAAGACCGGCTCGGCCCCCGCCATCACCGCCCCGCCGGCATAGACCTGATAGAAGGGGTTGGGCATCAGCACCACCGGGCGCGCGCCGTCCTTCACCTCGGGTGTCACCGCCTGAAGGGTGGCGAACAGCGCCTCGCGGGTGCCGGCCGCGGCCAGGACCGAGGTCTCGGGGTCGAGAAAGCCGTCGGGCAGGCCGTAGCGGCGGGTGGCCCAGGCGGCGATCGCCCGGCGCAGATCCGGCGCGCCGGCCACGGCCGGATACTTCCCGAAACCCGCCGCATCTGCCGCCACGATCTCGGCAATCAGGGCCGGGGCGCCACCCTGCGGCTCCCCCAGCGACATCATCAGCCGGGTGATCTCCGCCGGCGGCTCGGCGCCGGCGATCAGCGCGTCCAGGCGCCGGAACGGGGAGTCGGTGAGCGCGGCGAGCCGGGGATTGAGCATGGATGACGCCAGAGGATTGAAGTCGTTCCGAAACCGCCGTCCGTCGGTCGTGCCACCCGGGCGTTGGCCGGGGGCGTCCTGGGTGCGGGCCGCGGGGGTGCCGGGGCACCTTACGGCGCCTGACCGCTCTGCCGCAAGAGCGGACGCCCCGGCCTTCACCAGAAGGCCGGGGCGTCGCAGGCAGGACCGGCTGCCGGGGCAGCCGGGTGTGCGATGAGTGGTGGCGTCAGAGGGTCTGCGACCCGCGGCCGAACTCGGGGTAGGCTTCGAGGCCAAGCTCCGCCTTGTCCAGCCCGCCATGTTCGACCTCTTCCGAGACCCGGACACCGACGGTGAACTTGATCAGCAGCCAGGCGACGGCCGAGAACACCGCGGTGAAGGCGCCGATCGCGACGATGCCGACGATCTGGGTGCCGAAGCTGGCATCGGCATTGGTGATCGGCACGGCGATCGTGCCCCAGATGCCGCCGACGAGATGCACCGGGATGGCACCGACCACGTCGTCGATCTTCAGCTTGTCGAGCAGCGGCACCGTCAGGCTGGCGAGGACGCCGCCGACCGCACCGATCAGGATCGCCCCGCCGATGGAGGGGGTGTCGGGGCCGGCGGTGATCGAGACCAGGCCGGCCAGCGCGCCGTTCAGCGCCAGGGTGAGGTCGACCTTCTTGTAGAGGAGCTGCGAGAGGATCATCGCGGCGACGATGCCGCCGGCAGCCGCCATGCTGGTGTTGGCCACGACATTGGCCATGCCGGTGGCATCCGCGCCGGTGCCGAGCGCCAGCATCGAGCCGCCGTTGAAGCCGAACCAGCCGAGCCAGAGGACGAAGGTGCCGAGGGTGGCCAGCGCCAGGTTGGAGCCGGGCATCGGGTTCACCCGGCCGTCACGGCTGTACTTGCCGATGCGCGGGCCGATGATGATGGCGCCGACCAGGGCCGCCCAGCCGCCGACCGCATGCACCAGGGTGGAGCCGGCGAAATCGACGAAGCCCATCTCGGACAGCCAGCCGCCGCCCCAGACCCACGAGCCGGTGATCGGATAGCTGATGGTGGTCAGCAGCACGACGAAGAGCAGGAACGACCAGAGCTTGCTACGTTCCGCGACGGTGCCCGACACGACCGACGCAGCGGTGGCGACGAAGACCATCTGGAAGAACCAGTCCGACGCCGAGGCATAGGTGCCGGCCTCGTAGACGATGGCGTCGCCCGTGGCGTCGCTCTGCGACCAGATGGCCAGGCTGCCGATCCAGCCGCCGTCGACGTTCATGTACATCAGGTTGTAGCCGACGAGGTAGAAGGTGATGCCGGCCACGGCAAAGAGCGAGATGTTCTTGAGCAGGATGGTGGCGACGTTCTTCGTCCGGGCCAGGCCGGATTCGAGCATCGCGAAGCCCGCGGCCATCCACATGACCAGGGCGCCGTTGATGATGAACGAGAAGGTGTTGAGGATATACTGAACCTCGGGATCGACTTCGGCCCGCGCCGGTGCCGCAACGAGGGTGAGAGCGATCGCCGCAAGGGCGGCACGCCGGAAGTTGGTGGCCGTCAGCGCCATCTCTGGTGGGTCTCCTTCCCGTTGGCTCAGAGAGCGTCCTTGTCGGTTTCGCCCGTGCGGATGCGCACCACACGTTCGAGGTCGAACACGAAAATCTTGCCGTCGCCGATCTTGCCGGTCTGGGCATTGGTCTGGATCGCCTCGACCGCTGCCTCCAGCAGGTCGTCGTTGAGGGCGATCTCGATCTTCAGCTTCGGCACGAAATTCACTTCGTACTCCGCGCCGCGATAGATTTCGGTCTGACCCTTCTGCCGCCCATATCCCTTCACCTCGGTGACGGTCAGGCCCTGGATGCCCAGATCGGTCAGCGCCTCGCGAACGGCTTGCAGCTTGAAGGGCTTGATGATCGCAGAGATCAGCTTCATGGCGCCCTGTTCCTTTCCCCCGCAGCCTTGATGTCCTGGCGGCCGGCACCTTGGGCGCCGGCGGTCCGGGCGTGACACTTCAAGACCCGTGCCAATTTCGTGTCATTGGCGGGATTCTGCGCTGCAATGCGCGATGGACGGGCAATCCGGCGGGATCGGAGCCGCCGGGACGCGGGTGCAGCGAATGATATTGTCTATTTTTTGTGCAGATCACCCGATGGTGGGCAATTCCTGGTCACGCCACTGAATTGGCGGGCATGGCTGGACTTTCGGAACCGGCGGGCCGATCTTGCGCGGCAGGGCCGGGCTCACCGGCCCGGCATCACCGAGCAGGCGTGGCGGAGCGGAGGCCGATGGAGATGATGGCGGGCGACCTGGTGATCGTGGGCGGCGGGCTGGTCGGCATGACGCTGGGCGTTGCCGCCGCCGCAGCCGGCCTCGACGTGATCGTCGTCGATCGCGAAGACCCCACGGCGCAGCTCGATCGCGGGTTCGACGGCCGGGCCAGTGCCATCGCCCATGGGTCGAAGCAGGTGCTGGCCGCGATCGGCGTCTGGCCGCTGGTGGCGGAAACCGGCGCGATCGAACATATCCGGGTGACCGACGGGCCCAGCCTGATGCATCTGCATTTCGACCATGCCCAGGTGGGGGAAGAACCGCTGGGCTGGCTGGTCGAGAACCGCCACATGCGGGCTGCCCTGGCGCAGCGTGCCGCGGCACTTGCCGATCGGCTGACCGTGGTGGCCCCCGCAGGCGTGGTCTCGGTCGACCGGCAGGGCGCGCGGGCGACCGTTACCCTGGCGGATGGCCGGGTGCTGCGTGCGCCGCTGGTGGTGGCTGCCGATGGCCGCCGGTCACGGCTGCGCGACGAGGCCGGGATCGCGGTCACCGAATGGGGCTATGGCCAGACCGGCCTGGTCTGCACCGTGGCCCATGAATACCCGCATGAAGGTGTGGCCCATGAACGTTTCCTGACGCCGGGCCCCTTTGCGATCCTGCCGCTGGCCGGCAATCGCTCGTCGATCGTGTGGACCGAACGGCACGAGGATGCCGCCCGCATCCAGGCGCTGGACGATCTGCGATATCTGGAAGAGCTGCGCGCCCGCTTCGGCGATTTTCTGGGGCGGCTCCGGCTGGAAGGACCGCGCTTCGCCTATCCGCTGGCGCTGACCCTGGCGCGGCGCTTCGTCGACCGGCGCCTGGCGCTGGTGGGCGATGCCGCCCATGCCATCCATCCGATCGCGGGGCAGGGCTTCAATCTGGGCATCCGCGACGTGGCGGCCCTGGTCGAGGTGATGGTGCAGGCGCGGCGCCTGGGCGGCGATGTCGGCGCCCCGGATGTGCTTGCGGCATATGAACGCTGGCGCCGCACCGACACCATGGCGCTGGTGGCGGCGACCGACGGGCTGAACCGGCTGTTTTCCAACGATGTGGCGCCGGTCCGCCTGGCGCGCGATCTCGGGCTTGCGGCGGTGAACCGGCTGGGGCCGGTGAAGAAACTGGCCATGCGCCATGCGATGGGCGAACTGGGCCGCCTGCCGGCCCTGGTTCAGGGACGCATGCCCTGAGACGCATCCTGCGGGAGACCGCGTGTCCCGGGCCCCCATGTTCCGGGCCGCATTTTCCGGGCGCCCCCCATGATCGGGGGCTGGCCGTGCTTCGCTACCGCTGGTAATCATCACCCGAACTGACAACATGGCGGACCGGGTGGGTGCATCCTGTCGGGCCGATGTTCAAGGAATGCCCCCATGACCATGGTTCGCCCCCCGCGCAACCACGCCCACGCCGGCTCCGCAGCGCCCCGCATGGCCGCGCCGGCCCCCTATCCTGCCGGCCTCCGCGCCACGGCCGATGCGCCGCGGCGCGGCCGCACCTATCGCGGCCCCGGCACCGGAACGGGAACCGGCAGCCGCAACCCGCGCCGCCGCCGGGTTGCCCGCTGAGACCAGCCGGAACCGCAACGCCGCAGATTTCAGAATTAAGAAAGCTCGGGCCCGATCACCCGAAGCCTGGCCGTCGCGACATGCCCCGTCGCGGCGGCCACTTTTTCGTCGGCTCTGCTCAGTCCCGCTTCTGGCCCGCAGCGGCGAGGGCGTCGAGATAGTTTTTCCAGCGCCGGTCGTGCTCACGCGCGAGTTCCGCGAGATAGCCCCAGCCATAGATGCCGGTGGAATGGCCGTCGTCGAAGACCAGCCGCACGGCGTAGTTGCCCACCGGCTGAACGTCGACGATCGCCACATTGCGCTTGCCGGCCGGCACCTTCTTCTGCCCGGGGCCGTGGCCCTGCACTTCGGCCGAGGGGCTTTCCACGCGCAGATACTCGGCCCCCAGCCGGACATGGTTGCCGTCGTCGAAGGTGACCTCCAGAACCCGTGCCGACCGCTTCAGGCGGATTTCCACCGGCCAGGGGGCGGCCGGTGCCGGCATGTGCCCGTGCTCGTGGCCATGCTCATGCCCGTGGGAACCAGCCATGGGATCAGGCTCCGGCCGCGTCGTCGAGCGAACGGGCTTCGTCGACCAGCATGATCGGGATGCCGTCGCGGATCGGATAGGCGAGCTTCGCCGCATCGCTGATCAGCTCCTGGGCAGCGGCGTCATAGCGCAGCGGCTCGCGGGTCAGCGGGCAGACCAGGATCTCCAGCAGGCGCGGATCGACGCTGGCAGGCGGCACGGGGGTGGTGTCGGAAATGGGGGTGGCGTCGGACATGGGGCACGAAATCCTTGCGGTCAGTGACGCGGCGCGTCGTCGTCGTCCTCTCCGGTATGCAACGCCATCTCCATCATGTCGAGGATCAAGGCGGCGCGTTCCGGCAGGGAGGGGGCCTCGAGCAGGGCCTGCTTCTCTGCCTCCGAGAAGGGGCAGATCATGGCGAGCGAGGTGATCAGCGCCTGGTCCGAGGCCTGATCGATCGCCTGCCAGTCGGCAGACAGCCCCTGCAGGGCGAAATAGCGCTTCAGCCGGTCGGTCAGCAGTGCGCGGTCCAGCCCGGCCGGCGGCGGCTCGCCGCGATCGGCCTCGAACGCGGCAAAATCGGTGCGGACCTGGCGATAGGGCGTGGTGACGGCCAGTTCCTCGGCCACGCGGAAGCGGGCGACGCCGGTCAGCGTGATCAGATAGCGGCCGTCGCCGCTTTCCTGGAAACTGCTGATCCGGCCGGCACAGCCGACACCGTAGATTTCGGGCGCACCCGAGACGAGGCCCATATTGGTGCCGAGCCCGGCGCGGGCCGGCTGGACCATGCCGATCAGCCGGTGGCTGCCCAGCGCGTCGTCGATCATCGCCAGATAGCGCGGCTCGAAGATGTTCAGCGGCAGCCGCCCCCCGGGCAGCAGGATGACACCGCCGAGCGGGAAGACCGGCAGCACCGGCGGCAGGACGTCGTGGGCACGGATCATGGCAGGTTCGGGCTCTGCTCGGTCGGCCGGCGGGTTGCGGGCGCAGGATCCGGAAGGCGGGGGCGCGCCGGTCGCCCACCGCCCCGTCCGGGATCCGGCGGATCGTGTCGGCGGATCAGGCGAAGAGGATCGAGGTCAGCTTGCGGCGGCCGCTCTGGGCCACCGGATCCTTGGGGCCCAGCGCATCGAAGATCTCGAACAGCTGGGTGCGGGCGGCATTCTCGTTCCACTCCCGGTCGCGGCGGACGATCTCCAGCAGCTGGTCGATCGCGGCCCTGGCATCGCCTGCGGCATAGAGCGCCATGGCGAGTTCCATGCGGGTGGCGTGGTCGGCCGGATCGGCGGCGAGCCTGGCTTCCAGCGCCGCGGTCTCGCCGGCACCGGCCGCCTTCTCGGCCAGATCGATGGCGGTGCGGGCGCGGACCAGATGGGGATCCTTCGCCATCTCTTCCGGCGCGTGGGCCAGCACCTCGCGCGCCTTCTCCAGGTCACCCATCTTCACATAGACCTGGGAGAGCCCGGCCAGCGCTTCGGTGCGCGACGGATCCGCCTGCAGAACCTGGGTGTAAAGACCGCCGGCCATGCGCACATCGCCGGCTTCCAGCAGCTCGGCCGCCTGGGCCAGCGCCTCGTCGATCATCCGGGTTTCGTCGTCGCCGCCGGCGCGGAGCAGGTTGTCGACGAACTGGCGGATCTGGCTTTCGGGCAGGGCGCCCATGAACCCGTCGACCGGCCGGCCGCCCACGAAGGCATAGACCGCCGGAATCGACTGGATGCGCATCTGCTGCGCCAGTTCCGGGTTCTCGTCGATGTTCATCTTGCCCAGCCGCACCTTGCCCTTGGCGGCCAGGACCACCTTTTCGAGCACGGGGGTCAGCTGCTTGCAGGGGCCGCACCAGGGCGCCCAGAAATCGACGATGACCGGCGTCTCACGCGAGGTCTCGATGACGTCGGCCATGAAATGCGCGGTGTCGGTGTCCTTGATCACATCCGCCGGGGCGGTGCCCCCGGCGCCGCCGATGATGGTCTGCATGGCAACGGTCCCGTTCTTTTTTCGAAGCGCGATGGCGAAACTCTGCCGCGCCCGGAAGGCCGGCCGCGGCCTCCCGCTTGTAGCATGAAAGATGGCACGGCGCGCGTCTCCAGCAAGGGGCGCCCCTGCCGGATTACGCCTCAGACGCGATCCGCATGCCCCATCGCTCAGGCCGGGGTGTCCAGATCGACGATCCGCACGTCATGCCCGAAGCTCGCGACGAAGCGCTTCAGCCCCTCGCCCGTCACCACGGTCGAGGCATCGTTGAACAGGGGATGGGCGTTGATCCGCTCCGCCTCGGCCACAAGCCGGTCGAGCGCGAAGACCACCCGGCGATCGGGATCGTTGATCAGCGCGAAAGGCGTGACGGAACCCGGGGTGACGCCCAGCACCTCCATCAGCAGATCGGGCTTGCCGAACGAGAAGCGCCCGGCGCCGAGCAGCGTCTGCAGATGTTTCAGATCCACCCGCCGGTCGGCGGCGACGGTGGCCAGCCAGAGATCGCCGCGCTTGTCCTTCAGGAACAGGTTCTTGACGTGCAGCCCCGGCACATGGCCGGTCTCGGCCTCCGCCTCTTCGACGGTGAAAACCGGCGCATGGTCATAGGTCTCGTGCGCGATGCCAAGGGCATCGAGACGGGCGAAGAGGTCGGCGCGGGGGGCGGGCATGACGGATCCGGTGGTCTTTGAACGACATCAGGCGGGGCGAAGACGCGGATCATCGCCGCTTCCCCGCCCCGCCTGCAAGTCCGGATCCCGCGACCGGGACCCCGTCAGGGCCGGGCTGCGTACTTCGCCACCAGCGCCTTGGCTTCCTCGATGAGGGCAGGGCCGTCGATGCCGCGGGCGGTCATCCGCTCGGCCCAGGCCTTTTCGACCTCGGCACCGACGGCGCGGAAGCGGTCGGTTTCCTCGGGCGTCAGCGCGATGATCCGGTTGGTCGTGGACTTTTCGATCGAGGCCACCACCGGCGCATCGGCCTGATCCATCACGCGGCCGATCGCGCGGGCCTCGGCGATGCCGGCATTGTCGTCGATGACCTTCTTCAGGTCGGCGGGCAGGCCGTCATATTTGGCCTGGTTCATCGCCACCAGCATCATGGTGGTGTAGAGCGCGTTCTCGCCCGCGAACACCATGTGGCGGTGGACCAGTTCCTGCAGGCGCAGCGCGTCCAGCCCTTCCATGGGCAGAACCGTGCCGTCGATCACGCCGCGCGACAGCGCCTCGGCCGTCTGGGGCACGGGCATGCCGACCGGCTCGGCGCCCAGCGCCTCGATGAAGGAATTGATCAGCCGCGACGGCCCGCGCAGCTTCAGCCCCTTCATGTCTTCGGGCGTGCGGACCTCGCGATCGCGGGTGTGGATCAGCCCGGGGCTGTGGGTGTGGGCTGCGATCACCTTCACGCCTTCGAAGCGGCTGGTGAGGTGCTTCATGGCGAATTCATGGGCGGCCTGGCTGGTGATCTCGGCCGAGCGTGGCAGGAAGGGCAGGTCGAAGACCTCGGCCTCGGGGAAGCGGTCGGGGGTGTAGCCGACCACCGTCCAGATGATGTCGGCTTGGCCGGTGCGCGCCTGATCGAACAGCGAGGGCGGGGTGCCGCCCAGCTGCATGGCCGGGTAGATCTTGACCTCGATCCGCCCGCCGGACTGGCTCTCCACCCGCTGCTTCCAGTCGGTGAAATACTTCGAATGGACCGCCGAGGTGGGCGGGAAGAAGTGGTGCAGGCGCAGCGTCACCTCGGCTGCGGCCGCCTGGCCGGCCATGCCTGCGGCCACCACCAGGCCCGCCACGCCCGCCGCCATCCGTGTGGCCAGCCGCCGCCAGCCGGTTGCGATATCCGTCATCGGTTTCTCCTCCCTGATCTGCCTGATGTGGGCTGGCTGCCGCTTCTGGGCGGGCGGCATGCCGGGTTGATGCGGTCAGCCGACCGCGAAGACCTCGATCTCGACCCGCGCCGCCAGCCGGCGGCCGCGGGCCACGAACAGGGTCCGGTTCATCCAGCCGAGGGCCGGATGGCCGGTGGTGAAGCGTGGGGTGGTCCGGAAGTAATAGAGCGAGGGGTCGACATCCTCGCCCGCCGCCACCCGGGCCAGCACCTCGGCGGGGCCGTGGCGCATGCCGGGATTGCGGATATCGACCAGCGCATCCACGGCCGCGCCGTCGACCTCGGTCAGGGCGAGGGTGTAGCGGGCCTCGATCTCGGCCAGCCCGTCGGGCCGCACGGTCTGCCAGTCGGCCCCGCCCGGCAGCACCCGCCCGGCCAGCCGGGCGCCCGAGACCCGCCCGCCCAGGATCGGGATGATCCGGCGCTGGCCGTCGGCCAGTGCGCCCAGTTCCTGCGGGGTGCCGATCTCGGCCTCGATCAGGGCGACCGGGGACAGGACGGGCGGGGTGGCGGGAAAGCCGGTGGTCATGGGCGGCGGACCTTTCCTGAAGATCAGTAGAGCAGGCGCATCAGGCCAAGCGTGATGCCCGGAAAGGCCACCAGCGCCAGGATGCGCAGCACGTCGGAGACGAGGAACGGGATCACGCCTGCGAAGGTGTCACGCATCGGCGTGCCGCCCGACATGGCGTTGATCACGAAGACATTGAGCCCGACCGGCGGCGTGATCATGCCGACCTCCACCACCACCAGGGCTAGAATGCCGAACCAGATGGCGGCTTCTGCGGGCGGCAGGCCGAAATCCAGCGCCATGATCAGCGGGTAGAAGATCGGCACGGTCAGCAGGATCATCGACAGGCTGTCCATGATGCAGCCGAGCGCCAGATAGAGCGCCAGGATCGCCGCCAGCACCACGATCGGCGGCACGTCGAGCCCGCCGATCGTCTCGGCCGCCTGCATCGGAAGGCCGGTGAGCGCCAGGAAGCCGTTGAAGGCGGCGGCCCCCAGCACGATCATGAAGATCATCGCGGTGCCCGAAGCGGTCTCCATCACCACCTCGGTGAAGGCACCGCGGCGGAGCCCGCCACGGACCAGCGCGAACAGCCCGGTGGCCGCGGCCCCCACCGCCGCCCCTTCGGTGGGCGTGAAGACGCCGGCATAGATGCCGCCGATCACCGTCACGAAGATCACGAAGACCGGCCAGGTGCGGGCGAGGCCGCGGAGACGTTCCGACCAGCTGATCCGGGGAACGGCCGGGGCGGCGTCGGGGTTCAGCATCACCTGCACCCGGATCGCCGCCATATAGCCGAGAGCGGCGAGCACGCCCGGCACCAGGGCCGC
Organism: Tistrella sp.; assembly: GCF_002684955.1. Lineage (NCBI taxonomy): Bacteria > Pseudomonadati > Pseudomonadota > Alphaproteobacteria > Geminicoccales > Geminicoccaceae > Tistrella > Tistrella sp. The sequence continues at coordinate 280,240 of NZ_NYWI01000030.1, forward strand.
AATGAACATCCGGTCGATGTTCTGCCCGGTCAGCACCGCATAGATCACCAGCACCACCGAGGGCGGGATAAGGATGCCGAGCGTACCGCCGGCCGCCAGAACGCCGGTCGCCAGCCCGTCGTGATAGCCGTGGCGGCGCATTTCGGGCAGGGCGACCCGGGTCATGGTCGCGGCGGTGGCGAGAGACGAGCCGCAGATCGAGCCGAAGGCGGCGCAGGCGCCGATCGCGGCCATGGCGAGGCCGCCGCGGCGATGGCCCAGCCAGTCGCGGGCGGCATCGAACAGCAGCTGCGAGAGGCCGGCGCGGCCTGCAAAGGCGCCCATCAGCAGGAAGAGCGGCACGATCGAGAGGGCGTGGTTGGAGAACTGCTCCACCGGCAGGGTGGTGAGCCCGGCCATGATGCCCATGGGGCCTGCAACCGCCATGCTGCCCAGAATGCCGGCCACCAGCATGGCGAGCCCCACCGGCACGCGCAGCGCCATGGCGACGAGCAGGCCGGCAATGCCGAGAAGGCCGATGGTGGTATCGCTCATCGCCGGCTCTCCCCGCGGGCCGTTCCGGCCTCTGCGGCGGCAGCCTCGGCCTCGGTCGGCGGCACCGCGCCGCGCAGCGTGGCGGCAAGCGTGGTCAGGCAGGCGAGGGCGGTCAGGGCCATGAAGGCCACCCCCGGCACATAGACCCACCATTGCGGCAGGCCCAGGATCATGGTGGTTTCGCCATAGGTCAGGCGCTCTTCGAGGCCGATGGTCAGTCGCCAGGCGAGCAGGGCGGCGGTGGCCGCGAACAGAAGATCGGCGATCACGCCCAGCACCCGGCGCAGAGCCGGGCCGGCGCGCATGGTGAAGAGATCGACCGTGACATGGGCGCGGGCGAGCTGGGCCTGGGGCAGGAAGCAGAAGACCGCGATGGCGGTGCCCGTCTCGACCAGTTCGAAATCGCCCGGCACGGGCCCGAGTTCCAGCCCGCCGATGCTGGTGCCGGCAAACCAGCGGCCGATGATGCTGATCACCGACATCGCGGCGATCGCGACCAGCATCAGCCCGCCGGCCATGGCGACCAGACGGCACAGGACCCCGACGGGGCCGAAACCGGTGCGGAAGGGGCCGCCGGACCGCGACGCCTTCTCACCGCGGCCCTGCACGCTGTGCGGGGCCGGGTCTGCCCTCGACATGGGGCGCCTCTCCTCCCTGGGCGGCGGGATCTTGTCGCCCCGCTCGTCTCCGGCATCCCTGTCTGCGGATGCCGCCTGATGTTGTCTCAAGCCGCGCGAGCAGCTCGCGTACTCAAAATCTCGCGAGCAGTTCGCGTATTCAGAACCTCGCGAGCAGATCGCGTATTCAGAACCTCGCGAGCAGATCGCGGAGCGTGACCTTCTCCGCCTCGCTCAGCCGCGCCGAGACCCGGTCGTCATGGGCGCGGATCCGCCGGATCAGCTCGTCGAGCACCTCCTCGCCATGCGGGGTGAGGGCCAGCTGGTTGACCCGCCGGTCGCCGGGGGTGGGGCGGCGTTCGACATAGCCGGCGCGTTCCAGCCGGTCGACCAGGGCCATGGTGCCCGATCGGGCAATGCCCACCACCCGGCCGAGCCGGCTCTGGCTGAGGCCGGGATTGTTCCGGATCAGCACCATCGACGAGAACATCGGCGGCGTGATGTCCAGATCCGCGACGGTGGCGAAGAAATCCTCGTAGATGGCGATCTGGGCCCGGCGCAGCGCATACCCCATCAGCTCGCGCAGCACCCCGAACTCAACGTCCTCCGGCCATTGCTCGAAAGCGTCACCGCGGCCGGCCGGCCGCGGCAGGACGCTGGAGGTCGTCCGCCGTCCGCGTGTCATTCCCGTCTCCCGATGATCCGGCCCCGGGCTGGCCTTGCGCTGATCCGGGGCGGTGCATCGGCCACCATAAACCGGTTTTCTGCCGGTTTCCTCAGATTAGTTCGTAGAGCGGATGATCGTCAATTCGGATTGTAATGACATCGTACATTCTACGGATATATCCTGTCCCGAAACACGCGATGCACCCGGCCCCGAGCCGGTGCCCAGGGTGCGGGATGGGAGGAGAGGATCCGATGAAGGTCATCATTGCAGGCGCCGGCATCGGCGGGCTGACGGCCGCGCTCAGCCTGCATGCCGCGGGGATCGAGACCGTGGTCTATGAAGCGGTGCCCGAGATCCGGCCGCTGGGGGTGGGGATCAACCTGCTGCCCCATGCGGTGCGCGAGCTGACCGAGCTGGGCCTGGCCGACGAGCTTGCCCGCACCGGCGTCGCCACCTCGACGCTGATCTATACCAACAAGCTGGGGCAGGAGATCTGGCGCGAGGCGCGCGGCCGCGAAGCCGGGTATAACTGGCCCCAGTACTCGATCCATCGCGGTCGCCTGCAGATGCTGCTGTTCGAGGCGGCGCGGGCCCGGCTGGGCGCCGACCGGGTGCTGACCGATCATGCCGCCGCGCGCGTCTCCACCCAGGCCGACGGCCGGGCGCGGATCGATCTGGTCTCGCGCACCTCCGGCGCCTCGCTCGGGCACGACGCCGCGGATCTGATCATCGCCGCCGACGGCATCCATTCTGCGGTGCGGGCGCAGTTCCATCCGGACGAGGGCCTGCCCAAATGGAACGGCCGCATCCTCTGGCGCGGCGTCAGCGAGGCCCTGCCCTATCTGGACGGCCGCAGCATGGTGATGGCCGGGCATCAGGATCAGAAATTCGTCTGCTATCCGATCGATCCCGACATCGCGGCGCGCGGGGCTTCGCTGATCAACTGGATCGCCGAACTGAACCTGCCCGAGCGCAAGCTGGAGCGCGAAGACTGGAACCGGCCCGGCGTGCTGGAGGAATTCCTGCCGGCCTTCGAAGGCTGGAATTTCGGCTGGCTGGACGTGCCGGCGATCATTCGGGCCGCGATCCGGGTGTTCGAATTCCCCATGGTCGATCGTGATCCGCTGGAGGCCTGGACCCATGGCCGGGTGACGCTGATGGGCGATGCCGCCCACCCCATGTATCCGATCGGATCCAACGGCGCGTCGCAGGCGATCCTGGATGCCCGCACCCTGGTCTGGCGGCTGGCGACCATGGGCGATGTCGATGCGGCGCTTGCCGCCTACGAGGCGGAGCGACGGCCCGCCACCGCCCGCATCGTGCTCGCCAACCGGGCCAACGGGCCCGAGAAGGTGATGCAGCTGGTCGAAGAGCGGGCGCCCGACGGGTTCAGAGCGATCGAAAAGGTGCTGCCGGCGGCGGAACTCAACGGAATCATCGGCGATTACAAGCACATCGCCGGCTTCGATCGCGACGCCCTCAACGCGCGGCCGTCGCTGCATCCGGTGCCCCTCGACGCCCCGGTCTGAAAATCGTCGTCAAACTGAAAAAAACCTCTTGCGCCAGCCGCCGCCGTGAATATTATCCCGCACACAGACGGCAGCGACGCTGCCTGACGGAGCGGGCGGGAGTAGCTCAGGGGTAGAGCACAACCTTGCCAAGGTTGGGGTCGAGGGTTCGAATCCCTTCTCCCGCTCCAGAGATTGCGGAAACGCAGATGAAACGGGCTGATCGGTGACGATCAGCCCGTTTTCTTTTGTCCCGTATCTGGCGGCTCTTGGGGTGTGAGCGGATAATCATCGCGAAGACTGCCGGCGAACGCGTCTCGTGGAAGCCCTGGTACGCTGCGCGCGCTTCGGGATAGAATTTGCGGATCGTATTCCCGCAAGGGTTCCGGGCCCATGGGCGTTACCGCGCTTCTGTTCATCTCCACCGCCCTGCTCTGGGGTGGCGGGGCGCTTGCCACCGCCTTCCAGGCGGGGCCCGTACCGGCCGTAGTGTCGGTGGGCTGGCGCATGGTCGCGGCGGGGCTGCTGATGATGGGCTGGGCGCATATCCGTGGCGTCCGGCTCAGGCTGACGGCGGCGGACTGGCGATGGACTGTGTTGCAGGGCGTCGCCTTTTACGGTCTGGCCTTCGTCGCCTTCTACAGTGCCGTCCGCCTGATCCCCAGCGGCCCGGCGGCGCTGGTGCTCTCCACCTCGTCGGTCTTCGCCGGCTTGATCGGCCGGGCGCTGCTGGGCACCTCGCTGACCCGCCGTCATCTGGCCGGGCTGGCGCTCGGGATCGGTGGCGTCGCCCTGGTCTTCGCCCCCGATCTCGCCCGGCTGGGCGAGGGGCCGCGGGCGCTGGAAGGGCTGGCCTGGGCAGCGGTTTCGGCGGTCGCGGTGGCGCTGGGCACGGTGATCGGCGCACGCCATCAGGCGCGAGGGCTGGCACCCGAGGCGGCCATCGCCTGGGGCGGGCTGATCGGCGGCATCACCGCCCTCACGGTCGCTTTGCTTCAGGGGGCACCCTTCGCCTTCGACTGGTCGTGGCGCTATGGGCTGAGCCTCGCCTATCTGGCCCTGCCGGCCTCGTGCCTCAACTTCCTGATCTATTTCGATCTGGTGCGGCGTGTCGGCCCCGGGCGGGCCGCCTATGCCATGACCCTGGTACCGGTGGTGGCCCTGGCGCTCTCCTGGGGGTTTGAAGGGTTGCTGCTCACACCGGCCATGCTGGCGGGGGCGGGGGTGATCCTGTGCGGCAATCTGCTGGTGCTCCGGCGCTGAGCGGGACGCCTTGTCCACTCTCGTGGAAAATTCACGGCCTTGCTGCTGATCCGTCACGGGTCGGCGCTTGCGTCGAACGGCGTTCGATACCACCCTTAACCGGGCCGTCGACGTCCCATGACGGGATGTCGTTCCAGCAAGAGCCCGAAGGGGAGGAAACATGCCGGAGGCAAGTCAGGCTGGTGTCCAAGACACCGGAGCCGTGCCGATGGACGCGATCGCAGCGCTGATCGAGGCGCGCTTCGCACCCGAAGACGCCCGAGAGGCGATGGAGTTCGTGAAGGCCTATTACGCTGCGGGGCTCGACGAGCTGCCGGCGGGCGGGCCACGGCGCCTGGCGGGCGCCGCACTCGGCCATCTGGCCTTCGCCCGCAGGCGGGCGGCGGGCGAGACCCTGGTCGACGTTTTCAATCCCGACATCGACCGCCATGGCTGGCAGAGCCGCAACAGCGTGGTGATGGTCACCACCGACGACCGGCCCTTCCTGGTCGACAGCACGGTGGCGGCGCTGAACCAGATGGGGCTGGCCCTGCATGGCCTGATCCATCCGATCCTGACCGTCCGCCGGGATGCCGATGGCCGCTATCTGGGCCTGGGCGGTGCCGGTGACGAAGCGGCAGGGCCGGGCGGTCGGGCGGTACCTGAGAGCTTCATGCTGATCGAGGTCACCCGCCGCCCCGATGCGGCGGCGCTGGATCAAGTCAGGCGCCGGCTGATCGAGGTGCTGGACGATGTGGCGGCGGCCGTCACCGGCTGGCAGGCGATGCGCGACGAGATCGACCGCGCCATCGCCGATGTCGAGAGCCTGCCCGATGCGGTTCTGTCCGAGGATCTGCGCAGCGAGCATGCCGCCTTCCTGCGCTGGATCCGCGACGACAATTTCACCTTCCTGGGTTTCCAGGACTGCCGCTTCTCGGAAGCCGATGGCCAGGGGCAGCGCCGGGTGGAGGTGCTGCGCACCCTGGGCGTGATGGAAGGGACCGGCGGCGATGACGGTCGCGAACGGCCCCGCGGCCTTGCCGGCTTCACGCTCCATGGCGACGAGAGCTTCGGCGACGAGCCGGTGACGATCACCAAGTCGCGTTTCCGTGCGACGGTGCATCGCGCGGTGCCGATGGACTATATCGGCGTCAAGATCTACGGCCCCGATGGCCGGGTAGAGGGCGAGCGCCTGTTTCTGGGCCTGTTCACCTCTGCCGCCTATCACAGCAACCCCCGCGCCATTCCGCTGATCCGCCGCAAGGTGCGCGGCATCATAGAGCGGGCAGGTTTCGCGCCCGGCAGCCACGACGCCAAGTCGCTGCTCAACGTGCTGGAGACCTATCCGCGCGACGAACTGCTCCAGATCGGCACCGACGATCTCTATGAGACCGCGATCGGCATTCTGAAGCTGCAGCTGCGGCAGCGGCTGCGGCTGTTCCTGCGCCGCGACGTCTTCGGCCGGTTCTGGAGCGCGCTGGTCTATGTGCCGCGCGACGCCTTCGACAGCCGGTTGCGGCGGCGTGTGCTCGCGGAACTGGAAGCGGCGACCCATGGCACGCTCGCCGAGGAAACCGCCGATCTGGCCGAGGTGCAGCTGTCCGAGGCGCCGCTGGTGCGGCTGCGTTTCGTGCTGATGGTCGACCCCGAGGCCGAGCCGGCCCAGGTCGATGCGGCGGCGCTGGAAGCCCGGCTGGCCCGCATGGTGCGTGGCTGGGCCGACGAGCTGCGCGAGGCGCTGATCGATGCGGTTGGTGAGGAGCGCGGCCTCCCCCTCTGGCGCGGCACCGGCCGCGGCCTGCCGGCGCTGTATGCCGAACGTTTCGGTCCCGAACAGGCGGTGGCCGATCTGCTGCGGCTCGAGGCGCTGGCCGGCGATCCGCAGGCGATCTCGATTGCCTTCTACACCCCCGTCGGCGGTGGCGCCTCGGTGGCGCTGCGCCTGAAGCTCGGCCGTCCCGGCGGGCCGATCGCGCTGTCGGACGTGCTGCCGATGATCGAGAATCTGGGCTTCCGGGTGATCGACGAGCAGCCCTATGCGATCGAGGACGCGGAAGCCGGCGGCATCCGGGCCTGGCTGCACGATTTCGGCCTGGTCGACCAGCAGGGCGGCGCGGTCGATCCGGCGCGGCTGGGGCCCTTGCTGGAAGACACGCTCGCCCGCGTCTGGCGGGGCGAGGTCGAAAACGACCGGTTCAATGCCCTGGTGCTGCGCGCCGGCGTCACCGCCGACGAGGTGGTGATCCTGCGGGCGCTCTATCGCTATATGCGCCAGATCGGCCTGCCCTTTGCCCAGAACACGGTGGAGCAGACGCTCGCCCGCCATGGTGATCTTGCCCGGCTGATCGTGCAGCTCTTCCATGCCAGGCTCGATCCTGCCCGCCACGAGACGGCGGAGGCCTCCGCCGCGGCCGAGGCGGAGGCTGACCGGCTGGTCGAGGCCTTCGCCCAGGGGCTGGATGCCGTTACCAATGTGGACGAGGACCGGATTCTCAGCCGGTACCGCGACGTGGTGCTGGCGGTGCTGCGGACCAATGCCTATCTGCGCGAGGCGGATGGCGGCCGCAGGCCGGTGCTGGCGATCAAGCTGGACGGGCAGAGCCTGCCCGACCTGCCGCCGCCCCGGCCGTTCCGCGAGATCTTCGTCTATTCGCCCCGGGTGGAGGCGGTGCATCTGCGCGGCGGCCGTGTCGCCCGTGGCGGCATCCGCTGGTCCGACCGGCTGGAGGATTTCCGCACCGAGATCCTGGGCCTGATGAAGGCGCAGATGGTCAAGAATGCGGTGATCGTGCCGACCGGCGCCAAGGGCGGCTTCATCGTCAAGCGTCCGCCCGCGACCCGGCCCGAGCTGCAGGCCGAGGTGGTCGGCTGCTACCGCGCCTTCGTCGGCGGCATGCTGGACATCACCGACGATCTGAAGGCAGGTGAGCCGGTGCCGCCCCGGGGGGTGCACCGGCGGGATGGCGACGATCCGTATCTGGTGGTCGCGGCCGACAAGGGCACGGCGACTTTCTCGGACATCGCCAACGGCATTGCCGAGGAACGCGGCTTCTGGTTGGGCGACGCCTTCGCCTCGGGCGGATCCGCCGGCTATGACCACAAGAAGATGGCGATCACCGCGCGCGGTGCCTGGGTTTCGGTCCGGCGGCATTTCCGCGAGGCCGGCATCGACGTGCAGCGGGACCCGGTGACCGTGATGGGCGTCGGCGACATGGGCGGCGACGTCTTCGGCAACGGGCTGTTGCGCTCGGATTCGGTGAAGCTGGTCGGCGCCTTCAACCATCTGCACATCTTCCTGGACCCCAACCCCGATCCGGGGCGGAGTTTCGCCGAACGGGCCCGGCTCTTCGCCGCCCAGCGCTCGGGCTGGACCGATTACGACCCGGCGGTGCTGTCGCCCGGCGGGCGGATCTATGACCGCGCGGCCAAGCCCGTCGAGACCACGCCCGAGATCCGGGCCCTGCTCGGCATAGCCGAAACCCGTATCACGCCGTCGGCCCTGATCCGGGCGATGCTGAAGGCCGAGGTCGACCTGCTCTGGTTCGGCGGCATCGGCACTTTCGTGCGCGCCTCGCAGGAGCGTGACGCCGATGCCGGCGACCGCAGCAATGATGCGCTGCGCATCACCGCTGCAGAGCTGCGGGCCAGGGTGGTGGGCGAGGGCGCCAATCTGGGCTTCACCCAGGCGGCGCGGATCGAGTTCGCGCTGAATGGCGGGCGGATCAACACCGATGCCATCGACAATTCCGGCGGCGTCGACTGTTCCGACCACGAGGTCAACATCAAGATCCTGCTCGGCCGCGTGCTCGAAGCCGGCGACATGACCCGCAAGCAGCGGGATCTGCTGCTGGCCGGGATGACCGAAGAAGTGGCGGCCCTGGTTCTTGCCAATAACGAGCTGCAGAACCAGGCCTTGTCGGTGGAAAGCCGCGAGGCCGGGCGCCGGCTGGACCGTCATGTCCGGCTGCTGCACGGGCTGGAGCGGGCCGGGCGGCTCGACCGGGCGCTCGAACGCCTGCCGGACGAGGCCGAACTCGCCCGGCGCGCGCGCGAGGGGCTGGGGCTGACCCGTCCCGAACTGGCGGTGCTGCTCGCCTATGCCAAGATCGAGCTGACCCATCAGGTGGCGGAAGATCCGCTGCTGGATGATCCGGCGCTGGCCGGTGATCTGGCGGCCTATTTCCCGCAGCCGATCCGGGCGCGCTTCCCCGAGCATATCGCGGCCCATCCGCTTCGGCCCGAGATCCTGGCGACCCATCTGGTCAACGAGATGGTCAATCGCGGCGGACCCTGCCTCGCCCGCGAACTGGCCGACGAGACCGGCCAGGGGCCGGCCGAGATCCTGCGGGCCTATGTCGTCGCCCGCGACGTCCTGGGCCTGCCGGCGCTCTGGTCGGCGCTGGATGCAGCCGAGGCGACGATGCCGGCCGACCGGCGGCTCGATGCGCTCGACCGGGTGTCGCGGCGCCTGACCCAGGCCATGCGCTGGCTGCTGGTGCGCGGTGGCCGGGCGGCCACGGTGGGCGAGGTGATCGGTCGCTTCCAGCCGACGGCGGCGGCCCTTCAGGCCGTGCTGCCCCAGGTGCTGCCGACCGAGGTGGCCGAGGCCATCGGCGCCGATGCCGCAAGGCTGACCTCGGGCGGGCTTGAAGAGGGGGCGGCGGTCTGCCTGTCGCAGCTGGGCTCGCTGGTCTCGGTCTTCGATCTCACCGCCCTGTCCGAGAACCTGGACCTGCCGGTGGAGAAGGTGGCGCCGGTCTATTATGCCGTCGACCCCCGGCTTCACCTGCATGCCCTGCGCCACGCCGCCCGCACCATCGTGGTCGATGACCCCTGGGAACGGCTGGCGGTCAGCAGCGTCATCGACGACCTCTACGGCGTCCAGCGCCGGGCCACCCAGTCGATCTTCACCCGCGATGCGGCGGGCGATGTCGATGTCTGGGCCGAGGCGGAAGCGGCGGCCCTGGGCCGCGCGGCCGCGGCGGTCGACGAAGTGCTGTCGGCACCCGACGTGACGCTGGCGATGCTGATCGTCGCGGCCCGCCGGCTGACAGCGCTGGCCGGCGGCTGACCGGTACGTGGCCGCACTTGATATCCTTCTCATGCGAGACCATCTTGAGTCTCGTATGAGAAGGATCATCCCATGACCAGCATGACCGAGGTTGCAGAGGTTCTGGGGCTGCCGACGACGCCCGCCGTCGGCTCCGGCTTCGCCCTGATCGCCCGGATCGAGGAGGGGCTGCCGCTCGACACGCTCGAGCGCGTGGTGCGGTTGGTCGCGCCCGATGACGCCCGGTTCAAATACCGTCTGGTGCCGAAGGCGACGTATGAGCGTCGCAAGGCGTCGAAGGTGCTGTCGCCAGAGCAGGGCACCAGGGTTGCACGGCTGGCCAAGGTGTGGAGCGCGGCCGTCGACGTCTGGCGGGACGAGGCGGCGGCGCGCGACTTCCTGTTTCGCCCGCATCCGATGCTGGAAGACGAACTCCCGGTGGATGTGGTGCTGCGCAGCGAGTTCGGCGCCGAACTGGTGATCGACATTCTGGGGCGGCTCAAATACGGCAGTGCTGCGTGACGGCGCAGATCCTTGACCGAACGCTCCGTGCCTGGCGGATCGGGGATCCGGATGGAACCTGGCCGATCTTCGACGCCACCGGATCGACCATCGCTCCCGGGCGATGGAATACCCGCGGCAGCCCGGTGATCTATGCCTCGGAGCACTATTCCACAGCCCTGCTTGAAAAGCTGGTCCATGGCAGCGGCAGGCTGCCGCCGAACCAGCATTTCATCGAGATCACCATTCCCGCCGGCACCAGCTACGAGATGTTCGCGCCCGAGGCCTGGCCCGGCTGGGATGCCATGCCACCCGTCATCAGCCGTCGCTTTGGCGAAGCCTGGAGCCGCGAACGGCGGAGTGCGGTGCTGATCGTGCCCAGTGTGGTCGCGCGGCTCGACCACAACATCCTGATCAATCCCGCCCATCCGCAGTTCCGGACGATCACGGCCGGCCTGCACCATCCGGTTTTCTGGGATCACAGGCTGTTCGGCGCCTGAGCCGGTCAGTCCGCCGGCGCCTCGGGCTGGTCGGGCGCGTCGGGCTTGTCCGGGCAGGCAAAACCCTCGGGCATCTCGCGGCCGGTGCCGTTCCCGTACCAGAACACCTGACCGGCATCCTGATGGCAGATCTCGGCCGCCGAGGCGTCGGGGGCCAGGATGACCACCCAGTTGTTGGCGCCGCAATTGTGGGTCTCGCAGCCCCAGGAATGGATCCGGTCCTTCAGCCGATAGACGGGTGTGCGCGGGCCATCGGGATCGAGCGCCCGGCCGACGACATCGGTGCCGGCCGGAGCCGCCGCGCGGATCGCCGCCCGCACCGTCTTCAGGGTAAGGAGCGGCGGCAGATGGCGGCCGCCGGCCGTCGTCACCTCTTCCCAGGGATAGGCGCCGACATAAAGGTCGAGATCGACCGGTGTCGCGGCGAGGGCGCCTGTCGATCCGATGCCCAGCAGGGCGATGAGGGTGATCTGCCGGCCAGGCATGGATTGTCTCCCCGTCTTGTTCCCTGAAGACGAACGGCCCCGGTCCTGAAGGACCGGGGCCGTCGATCGGGCAGGTCTGCCCCGTCCGGTCAGTGCCGGAAATGCCGCATGCCGGTGAAGACCATGGCCAGCCCGTGCTCGTCGGCGGCCTTGATCACCTCTTCATCGCGCACCGAACCGCCCGGCTGGATCACCGCGGTGGCACCGGCGGCGGCCGCCGCCAGCAGGCCGTCGGCGAAGGGGAAGAAGGCGTCGGAGGCGACGACCGAGCCCTCGGTCAGCCGGCCGGTGCGGCCCAGCGCCTGGGCGGCATCCTCGGATTTGCGGGCGGCGATGCGGGCGCTGTCGACACGGCTCATCTGGCCGGCACCGATGCCGACGGTGGCGCCGTTCTTCACATAGACGATCGCGTTCGACTTGACGTGCTTGCAGACCCGGAAGGCCATCAGCAGGTCGTCGAGTTCCTGTTCGGTCGGGGCACGCTTCGTCACCACCTTCAGGTCGGCGCGGGCGATGCGGCCGGAATCGCGGGTCTGGACCAGCAGGCCGCCGGCGATCGAGCGCACCGCAAGGCCGGGCGCCGCCGGGTCGGGCAGCGCGCCGGCTTCCAGCACGCGCAGGTTCTTCTTGGCTGCGAACACCTTGCGGGCGGCCTCGGTCACCTCGGGGGCGATGATCACTTCGGTGAAGATCTTCGCGATCTCGATCGCCACCGCCTCGTCCAGCGGCCGGTTGACCGCGACGATGCCGCCGAAGGCCGACACCGGGTCGCAGGCCAGCGCCGCCTCGTAGGCGGACTTAAGATCAGCACCCTCGGCGACGCCGCAGGGGTTGGCGTGCTTGATGATCGCCACGGCCGGCCGGTCGAATTCGGCGACCAGTTCATAGGCCGCGTCCGTGTCGTTCAGGTTGTTGTAGGACAGCTCCTTGCCCTGAAGCTGGGCGGCCGAGGTCACACCCGGGCGCGCCTCGCCGGTGACATAGAAGGCGGCCTGCTGATGTGGGTTCTCGCCATAGCGCAGCACCTGGCCACGGGCGCCGCCGACCGTCAGCCGCTCGGGCAGGGTGTCTTCGGCCTGTCCGGCGAACCAGCTGCCGATGGCGGTGTCGTAGGCGGCCGTGCGGCGATAGGCGCGGCCGGCAAGTGCCCGGCGCAGCTCGGGGGTGGTGGCCCCGCCATTGGCCTGCATCTCGGCCGTCACCGCCGCATAGTCGGCGGCATCGACCACGACCGTCACCGAATCATGGTTCTTGGCCGCGGCACGGATCAGGGCCGGGCCGCCGATGTCGATGTTCTCGATCACGTCATCCCAGCCCGCACCCGAAGCGACGGTCGCCTCGAAGGGGTAGAGGTTCACGACCACCAGATCGATATTGCCGATGCCGTGCGCGGCCATGGCCTCGCGATGGCTTTCCAGGTCGCGGCGGCCCAGAATGCCGCCATGGACCTTGGGATGCAGGGTCTTCACCCGGCCGTCCAGCATCTCGGGGAAGCCGGTCATGTCGGCGACGTCGAGGACCGGCAGGCCGGCCTCGCGCAGCAGCTTGGCCGAGCCGCCGGTGGAGACGATCTCGACGCCGCTTTCCACCAGGAAACGGGCGAAATCGACCAGACCGGTCTTGTCGGACACCGAGATCAGGGCGCGCGAAATGCGGTTGCCGGCGGGTGCCATCCGAGGGGCCTCCGTTCGATGCATCAAGGGCTTGGGATACGCCAACAGGCGATTGGCCGGGGCTATAGCAGGAAATCGCCCGCGGCGCCAGACGGGCGGCACGCAGGTCAGTCGCCCGCCGGAAGCAACCAGGCCGCCAATCCGGCGATGCCGGCGGCAAGCAGCATCAACCCGAAAGCGATCGAGACGGCGAACGCATCGGCCGCAGACAGGCCGGCAAGCGGCAGCAGGGCGACGGCGGCGCCTTCGCGCACACCCCAGCCGGCAATGGCGATCGGCAGGGTGGCGGCGGTGGCGAGCAGGATGCCGAGGGCGATGCCCGCCAGCGGGTCGAGATCCAGACCCAACGCCCGGGCCACTGCCCAGAAGGCGAGGCCGGTGAGGGCGTGGACGACGAGAGTCGGCGCCAGCAGCCGCCAGGCGAGGCGGGGGCGCCGCCCAAGCCGTGCGAGATCGTCGAGGATCCGCCCCGCCCCGGCAGCCAGCCGGGCCTTGCGGGTGGTGGCGGAGGGGCCCGGTTGCCGGGTGGGCCGGCGCCGGGCAAGCAAGGCTGCCGCCAGCACCGGGGCAAGGCCGATCACCGCAGCCGCAACCGGCAGCAGACCCAGTTCGGGGGCGGCTTCGGCATGAACGCCGATCCGGGGCAGAAGGGCGAGGGCGGCAGCGGCCGCGATCGCGAGCCCCGTCAACCCCGCGGCGCGGTCGAGCACGACACCCGAGACCAGCGCCGTCATCGGCCGGTCCGGGCGGCGGATCAGGGCGAGCCGGGCCGCATCGGTGCCGATCGAGGCGGGCAGCGCCTGGCCCAGCCCGTTGGCGACCAGCAGCGCCCGAAGCGCCGTGCGGGGGCGCAGCCGGATGCCGGTGGCACGGGCGGCCCGCCGCCAGCGATGGGCCGAGACGACGGTCTGTACCAGCACGATGGCGATCGCAAGCGCGATCCAGCCGGGTTCCGCTGCCGCCAGCCGGCTGGCGACGGCACGGCCGTCGGCATCGGGCAGGGCGATGACCAGGGCTGCGACGGTGACCGCCAGCTTGACGGCGAAGCCGCCCCAGCGCCGCCGACGCGAGGGCCGGGCGGCGGTGGTCGGGCTCTGGGCATCGAGCGCCGGTGGCGGAAGCAGGTCGGCCGTCATCCCGAAGATTATGGAGCAGGCCGGGCCCAAGTCGAGGGGCAGACGGGCTTGCGGCGATGCCGGCCGCCGCCTAGCCTGACCGGCAGATCCGGCGGAAGGGACCGAGACCCATGTGCTCGCGCTATGAACTGACGGTGAATGCGGGGAATCTGGCCGCGGTGCTTTCCCGCCTGCTGGGCCGGTTGCCGCGCCTGCCCGGCGCGCTCGACGCCGCCCTGGGCCTGCAGGCCGTCCGACCCACCGACCGGGCACCGGTGCTGCTGATCGATGCCGCGGGCGAAGCGGCGGTCGGGCTGGTGCCCTGGGGATGGCCGGCGCCCTGGGATGGCAGCCCGCTGTTCAATGCCCGGATCGAACGCCTGGCCGAGGCGCCGAGCTTCCGGCCGCATCTGGGCCGGCGCTGCCTGGTGCCGGCCACGGCCTGGACCGAGGGCCGTGGCCGCGGCCGGGTCCGCATCGGCCGCAGCGATGGCGGCCTGCTGACGATGGCGGGGCTCTATGGCCGGGATGCCGCCGGCAATCCGGCCTTTACGGTCATCACCCGGCCGGCCGTCCCCGCCATTGCCCATATCCATCCGCGCATGCCGGCGCTGATCGATGACGCCGATCAGGCGATGGGCTGGCTGGATCCGGCCACATCGGCTGCGGCGGCGCTCGGCCTGCTGGAGGCGGCCGTGGCGCCGGGCCTGTCGGTTGCGGAGGCGGCCCCTGCGGCTGCCATGCCGGATCTGTTCGGCGGCAGCGCCCCCAGCCCGTAGACCTCCAGCGGCTCGCGCCTGCCGCGGATATCGATGGGGCCCAGGGGGCGCATGGGTATCGGAGACGGGATCTGCAGGCGCCGGATCAGGTCGGCACTCGCCACGGCCTCTTCGCCGGTCGCGCGGGCATGATCGACCAGCCGGGCCGTCACGTTCACCGCATCGCCGATGAGCACGATTTCCTGGCGGATGTCGCCCAGTTCGCCCACGGCGACCCGGCCGCAATGGAGAGCCGCGCGCCAGGCCGGGACCGTGCCGTAGGTGCGCTCGTAATGGGCCGCATGCTGGGCGATGACGGCCTCGGCGAGCTGGAGCAGACGGAAGCAGCCCGCATTGCGCGCGGCACGCTCCATGGGCCAGGTGACGATGATCTCGTCGCCGACATAGCGGTAGATCTGGCCGCCGGTTTCCAGGATCGGTTCCGAGAGATCGGCATAGAAGCGGTTCAGGAAATCGAGAAAGCGCAGGGCCCCGATCTGCTCGGCGATGGCGGTGGATCCGCGGATGTCGAGGAAGAGGATGACCCGGTCCTCTTCGCGCGGATGGTGATAGCGCCCGGTCAGAAACTGAACCATCACATCCGGGCCCAGAATGCGCCGGATCTGGAAGATCAGGTTCATCAGCAGCGAGATCGCGACGGCGAAGGCGAAGCTCTCGTCCGAGATGACGCCCAGAAGGCCCTCGGCCTTTTCGGCGTCGTCGAACAGCACCGCGCCGGTATGAAGACCGAACAGGATCGAGGTGAGATAGATCCCGCTGCTGATCAGCACGGTGACGGCGGCGCGCTGGCGCCGCACGAACCGGCCGATCGCCGCCGTCGACAGCCAGGTCTCCCAGAGGCCGATCGGCAGCACGATCAGCAGGCCGGTGACCGCGCCGCGCAGCTGGGCATCCAGATCCGCGCCGTAGTTGAGGCTGTAGAGAAGGCCGTCGATCAGGCCGATCGCCAGGATCACCAGGAAGATCCGGATGCGGAAACGCTCGCGATGGGTGAGGGTCATCGGGTACCGGGTGCGGCGGTGCTGGGGGCAGACAGAAGAAGAGCCCGCCTCAAGGAGAGGCGGGCCCGATCATAGCACGGATCAGCGATCCCGAGCGTCAGTTGCGCTGGCTGCCCATGAACTGCAGCAGCAGCATGAACAGGTTCAGGAAGTCGAGATAGAGCCGGAGCGCGCCCATGACCTTGAGCTTGCCCGCGGTCTCGTCATCCATGTTCGCCGCATACATCTGCTTGAGCTGCTGGGTGTCGTAGGCGGTAAGGCCGGCGAAGATCAGCACGCCTGCGACCGAGACCACGAACTGCAGCATGGTGGAGCCGATGAACAGGTTCACGAGGCTGGCGAGGATGATGCCGATCAGCCCCATGATCAGGAAGGAGCCGAGCCCCGACAGCGAGCGCTTGGTGGTATAGCCGTAGAGGCTGAGGCCGCCGAAGGCCGCTGCGGTCACGAAGAAGGTCCGCGCGATGCTGGAGCCGGTATAGACCATGAAGATGGTCGACAGCGACAGCCCCACCGAGGCCGCGTAGAGCCAGTAGAGGATCTGGGTTGTGGTCTTGCTGAACCGGTTGATGCCGGCCGACAGCGCCAGCACGAAGCCCAGCGGTGCCAGAATGGCGACCCAGCGGAAGCCGGTGCCCATGATCGCCATATAGACATCCGGCGAGCTTGCCACCGCAATGGCGACGATGCCCGTCAGCGCCAGCGCCGAGGCCATATAGTTGTAGATGCCGAGCATATAGGTGCGCAGCCCGGCATCGAAGGCCACCGCCCTCGACGCCGCCCCCGCGTCGTATGCCCTGCGGGTGTCGTAGGCCATGTGCCGCATCCTTGAAAACGTTTATGGGCCTGTGCGATAACCCCCGTGGCCGGGGGTCCGCTGCAAATATGGCCGGGCCCGGCCGGCCGATCAAGGGAGGCGGCCCTCCCGATCCGTGGCAACATCCGGACCCGTGCTTGAAATCCGGCCCCGTCGGGACCAGTCTTTCCGGGTCCGGCCGGCGGCTTCGGCGATATGTATCGGGGCCGCCCCCGCGTCGCACTGCCTTTTCCCCTGCCCCGCTTCGGTGGACCCACCAACCTCCGGTGATCCGATGAACCGTCCGTCCGCTTCCGCCTTTCGCCGTCTTGCCATGGCCGCCGTCGTGGCGGCCGTGGGTCTTGTCGCCCTGCCCGCGACCGGCGTCGCGCCGGCCCAGGCGCAGGAAATCAGCCTGCTTGGTACCTTCGGCGACTGGACGGCGTTCAAGTCCGGCTCGGGCAAGGCCGTGTCCTGCTGGATCGCGAGCGCGCCCAAGCAGCGCCAGGGCGAGGTGAAGGGCCGCGGCGATGCCCGGGTGATGGTCAACCGTCGCAACAGCGGCGGCCGGATGGTCACCGAGGTCAGCGTCTTCGCAGGCTACGCCTACAAGCCCGGCAGCGAGGTGGCCGTGACCATCGGCGGCAACAACTTCTCGCTGTTCACCGACGGCGAAACCGCCTGGGCCCGCGATGCCGACACCGACCGCAAGCTTCTGGAGGCCATGCGTGCCGGCGCCAACATGGTCGTGAAGGGCACCGCCCGCGAGGGCAGCGTCTCCACCACCGACACCTACAGCCTGAGTGGCGTTACCGCCGGCATGAGCGAAATCGCCAAATGCGGCAGCTGACGCCCGCCTGCGGCAGCTGATCCCGGCTGCCGCTGTCCGACACCTCCAACCCTGGCAGACCTTTCCATGACCATCGTCGTCCAGCCGGTGCCCGAGGGCACCACCGCCACCGCGGCGCTCCGGCGCCCGGGTGCGGCCGAAAAGATCGCGCAGACCACCGCCCCGGTCACGCTGGTGCCCGGCGACGGCCGGCGCACGCTGATCGGGCTGGACCGCCAGGAACTGGAAGCCGAGATGGCGGCCCTGGGCGAGAAGCCGTTCCGGGCCAAGCAGCTCTGGCACTGGATGTATTTCCGCGGCGCCCGCGACTTCGACGACATGACCAATGTGCCGAAGGCGTTCCGGGCGAAGCTGGCCGAGCATTTCGTCATCGGCCGGCCCGAGATCACCACCGACCAGCTGTCGAGCGACGGCACGGCCAAGTGGCTGCTGCGTTTCGCCGACGGCCGCGAGGTGGAAACGGTGCACATCCCCGATGACGGCCGCGGCGCGCTCTGCGTCTCGTCGCAGGTGGGCTGCACCCTGACCTGCAAGTTCTGCCATACCGGCACCCAGACCTGGGTGCGCAACCTGTCGGCTGCCGAGATCACCGCCCAGATGCTGGTCGCCCGCGACCGGTTGGGCGAATGGCCGACGCCGACCGATGCCAACCGGCTGATCTCGAACATCGTCCTGATGGGCATGGGAGAGCCGCTGTACAATTTCGATGCGGTCGCCAAGGCGATGCGTATCGTGATGGACGGCGAGGGCGTGGCGCTGTCGCGGCGCCGGATCACCCTTTCCACCTCGGGCGTGGTGCCGATGATGCAGCGCTGCGGCGAGGAGCTGGGGGTCAATCTGGCGGTGTCGCTGCATGCGGTGACCGACGATGTCCGCGACGTGCTGGTGCCGATCAACCGGAAATACCCGATCGCCGAGCTGATGGAGGCCTGCCGGACCTATCCGGCCGCCAGCAATGCCCGGCGGATCACCTTTGAATACGTCATGCTGAAGGGCGTGAACGACAGCCTGGCCGATGCCCGCGAACTGGTCCGGCTGCTCGACGGCATTCCGGCCAAGGTCAATCTCATCCCGTTCAACCCCTGGCCGGGCTCCACCTTCGAATGCTCGTCCTGGACCCAGATCCGCAATTTCGCGACCTATCTGAACGATCAGGGCTATTCCTCGCCGGTGCGCACGCCCCGTGGCCGTGACATCCTGGCCGCCTGCGGCCAGCTGAAATCGGCCAGCGAGCGGGCCCGCAAGAGCCGCGAAACCGTGGCTGCCCCCGAGCCCGAGGTGATGGACGCAGCCGAGCGCGAGGCAATGGCGGCGGCGCTCGCCCTGCATTGAGCGCGGCTTCCGGGAACGGCTTCTGGGAACCCGCCCGGCTTTCCGCAGGTTGGGGGTGTCGACGGCGCATGGCGGCTCCATATGGAGTCGGGTGGGCCACACACCTCTCGCGGAGATCCTGCATCATGAACTGGACCACACCCCAGATCGTCGAGACCCGGATCGGCATGGAGATCAACGGCTACATGCCGGCCGATTTCATCACCCCGGAAGACGCGACCGACGCGGAGACCACTGGCGCCGAAGGCTGACGGCGGGTGCGGATCCTCGTGCTCGGTGCCGCGGCGGGTGGCGGCTTCCCGCAATGGAACTGCCGCTGCCCGGTCTGTGCGCTGGCCTGGGCGGGCGATCCGCGGGTGCGGCCACGCACCCAGTCCAGCCTGGCGCTCTCGGGCGATGACGGCCGGTCCTGGGTGCTGCTCAACGCCTCGCCCGATCTTCGGGCCCAGATCCTGGCGACGCCGGCCCTTCATCCGGCAGAGGGGGCCCGGCACAGCCCGATTGCCGAGGTGGTGCTCGCCAATGGCGATGTCGACCATACGGCTGGCCTGCTGAGCCTGCGCGAGCGACAGCCCTTCCGCCTGCATGCGGCCCAGGCCACGCTGGACATCCTGGCCGCCAACCGGATCTTCGACGTGCTGGCCGAGGATATCGTGGCGCGGCAGCCGCTGCCCCTCGACCGGCAGGTCGATCTGGCGGGCGGGCTGACGATGACGGCCTTTCCCGCCCCGGGCAAGGTCCCGCTCTATATGGAAAGCGGTACGGTCGATCCGGCGGAGACGGTGGTCGAAGATGGCCGGGTGCTGGGTTTCGTGTTCGCAGCCGGCGGCCGGCGGGCCGTGTGCCTGCCCAATTGCGCCGCGGTCCCCCCCGCGGTGCTGGCGCGTGTGCGGGGGGCGGATGTGCTGGTCTTCGACGGCACCACCTTCACCGACGACGAAATGCCGCGGCTCGGCCTGTCGCCCAAGACGGCCGCGCGCATGGGGCATCTGGCGATCGACGGGCCCCGGGGCTCGCTGGCCGGCCTTGCCGATATCCGCGCCGGCCGACGGGTCTATGTCCACATCAACAACACCAACCCGATCCTGATCGAGGGCGGGCCCGAACGCCGCCTGGTCGAGGCGGCGGGCTGGGAGGTCGCCCATGACGGTATGGAGATCGTGCTGTGAACGACCCGCTACCCCGGATCGATGCCCCGCTGACGCCTGACGGGCTGGAGGCGGTGCTGCGCGAGGTGGGGCGGCGGCGATATCACGACCGCCATCCCTTCCATCGCCGCCTGCATGGCGGCGGCTGCACGCGCGCCGAGGTCCAGGCCTGGGCGCTGAACCGGTATCTTTATCAGGCGGCGATCCCGCGCAAGGACGCCACCATCCTGGCCCGGATGGAGGATCCGGCGCTGCGCCGGGCCTGGCGGCAGCGGATCATCGATCATGACGGCGAGACGGAGGGCGAGGGCGGTATCGCCCGCTGGCTGCATCTCACCGATGCGCTGGGGCTGAACCGGGCATTGGTGGTCTCAGGGCGGGCCGCCCTGCCGGCGACGCATTTTGCAGTCGAGGCCTATGTGCAGTTCTGCGCCACCCGGCCGCTGCTCGATGCGATCGCCTCGTTGCTGACCGAACTCTTTTCGCCCAAGGTGATCGGCGAACGGGTGAGCGGCATGCTTGCCCATTACGACTTCGTCGACGACCGCGCGCTCGCCTATTTCACCGCCCGGCCGCCCCAGGCGGAGCGCGACGTGGTCTTCGCCCTCGACCATGTCCGCCGCCATGCCACCACCCTGGAAACCCAGCGGGCGGTGGTCGAGGCATTGATCTTCAAGACCGGCGTGCTCTGGGCGCAGCTCGATGCGCTCTGGCACGGCTATGTCACCGGCCAGCTGCCGCCCGGCGCCTGGGATCCCGACGCCTGGGCCGGGCCCGATGCCGACCGGGTGTGGACATGAACGGTGGCGAGCTGCCCGATCCGTCCGCACGGCCGCGCCTGGCCCGCGGCGTTCGGCTGCGCCAGGACCCGGTGCGCAACCGCATCATTCTTCTGGCGCCGGAAAGCGTGATCGAGGCCAATCCGAGCGCGCTGGCGGTGCTGAAGGCCTGCACCGGCGAGGTGACCATCGCGGCCATGGCCGCGGATCTGGCCGCCCGCTTTGGTGCCGATAGGGCCCTGGTGGAGGCCGACATCCGGCGGCTGATCGCCGATCTGGTCCGGCGGCGCCTGGTGGTGCTGGCATGAGATACCGTCACGCTGAGCAAGCGCTTTTTTCAGTCGGCGAGCTTTGGCACGAAGGGTTTTCGAGCCTTGGCGACGGCGTAGACGGCGACGA
>NZ_NYWI01000031.1:0-10702 GCF_002684955.1 Tistrella sp.
CGCGATCACGATTAACATCATGATTGCAAAAGAGATTCCATGGGCCCCGCCCACCCGTCCGGCGTGAGGGCTGACAGTTGCCTTTCGCGGGGATGACGATGTAGAGGCGGGGATGACGGTATAGGGGGTGTGCAGAGGTCGGCCAAGGGAGGGTCGGACAGGGGGGCCGCATGCTTGGGCGTATACCATTCAGGGCCTATGGTGCTGCTCCGCACTGCTCGTGTCCGGCGCTGTCGCTGCCGGGTTCGCCCACCCCCGCCGCCGTCGTCCGCCCATGTCAGGTGCGGGCCCCGCCATGTTCGCCCCACACCCACGACCGTCATCCCCGCGGAGGCGGGGATCCACCTTCGCGGCCGTCGGTCTCGCGCGTGGCCAGGAACCGCGCCCGGGCCTTCCGGCGCAGGGCATCGAAGTCGGTCTCGCCGGCATCGCCGCTCTTGATGCCTTCCCGCCAGGCGGCGCGGAGCCGTTCGAGTGCCCGCGCCGCCCCCTCTCCATCGGTCGTCATCGGCCCCTCACCGACCCTTGAATTCCGGCGCGCGCTTGTCGAGGAAGGCGCTGACCGCCTCGTGCTGGTCTTCGGTGCTCTGGACCAGGGCCTGCATGCAGGAGGCCATTTCGAGGGCGGTGGGCAGCGGCACGCCCTGGCTGTCGCGGAGCAGGCGCTTGTTCAGACGCAGGCTGTGCGGCGGGTTGGCGGCGATGCGGCGGGCAAGTTTGCGGGCCTCGTCCATCAGCTGGTCGTCGGGGACGATGCGGGAGACCAGGCCGATGCGCTCGGCCTCTTCCGCCTTCACGAAATCGCCGGTGAAGGTCATCTCGGCGGCGCGGGAATAGCCCACGACGCGCGGCAGGAACCAGGCCCCGCCATCGCCCGAGACCAGGCCCACACGCATGAAGCTTTCGGCGAAGACCGCCTTGGTGTTGGCAAGGCGGATGTCGCACATCAGGCTGAGATCGCAGCCGGCGCCGACCGCCGCACCGTTGACCGCCGCGATGGCCGGGACTTCCAGCGAATACATCGCCATCGGGATGCGCTGGATGCCGTACCAGTAGCCGCGGCGGATCTGCACCGGCTCGTTGCCGAACATGCCCTCGCGGTCGCGCATCTGCTTGACGTTGCCGCCCGAGGAGAAACCGTCGCCGGCGCCGGTCACGATCACGCAGCGCACCGACATGTCGGTGTTGATCCGCTCGACATGGCCGACCAGCGCATCGACGATCGCCGGCGAAATGGCGTTGCGGGTCTCGGGCTCGTTGAGGGTGAGGGTGACGACGCCGTCGACTTCGTCGTAGAGCACGGCTTCGGACATCTGGGCGTTTCCTTCCGGGTTATTTGGGGAGGCGGTGTGGTGGGGGGCTCAGCCGATATGAAGCGCGATCCCCTCGCGCAGCAGGGCGACGAAACGGTCGAGATTGGCGTCGAGCACGCTGGTCAGGCCGGCAAGGCCGATGACCAGCGGCTTGTCGCCGGGAAGCGTGGGCAGCAGCATGGCGATCAGCCCGCCATTGGCGGTGACCTGGTTGGCCGAGAAGGCATAGCCTTTGGCCCGGACATCGGCAATCACCTCCATCAGCTCGGCGATGTCGACCCGCTTGCCCGGCAGCGACAGGGCGCCGGATTCGGGCGAGGCCACGGGGGCCACATCGGCATTGTGGCGCTGGGCGAGCTTGCGGATGGTGTCGTCGTCGAGCGTGGAGAGCAGCATCCAGCCCGAGCCCGACCAGCAGAGCGGCCGGACGGTGCCGAGGCGCACCGACATGCGCATGGTGTTGGTGGCCTGGATCACCTGAATGTAATGGACACCCAGGCCGTTGCGCGCGGCGAGCACCACGGTCTCGCCGGTCTTCTCGCTCAACCACTCCATCAGATGCATCAACTGGCCGTCCTTGAACAGGTTGGCCTGGATCCAGTTGCCGAGCAGGGCGACGCGGGTGGTGGGCATGTAGGTGCGGGTGCCGGCCTCGTAATCGAGATAGCCGAGCGTGACCAGCGACCGCATCAGCACCGAGGTGCTGGAGATCGGCCAGTCGTGATGCTCGGCGATTTCCGACACCGACGCCGCCCGCCGGACGTCGTCGAAATACTCCAGCACGTGAATGACACGTGCCGCCGATTTGACCACGTCGCGGCTCATGAGGGGGGCTCCCGAAGGATCTTGTTCTCTCGCACCCTACCGGTGACGTGCCGCGTTGTCAAAACTCATATATGAAATCGCACTGCACAAACGAATTTTTACCTACACAGACACCGGCGTTTCGGGCTGTCATTGCCGGGCAGAACAAGCACGAGAGCCCATTGGCCAGACCCTTGATGCCGCGCGGTTTCCCCCAGGCGGCATGAAGGCGGAGGTATGCCTGCCAGCCGGCGGCGCCTCCCGGCCGCGCGCTTTCGCCGTGCGCATCCCCCGGAGAGAGCCGAGATGCAGGAATTCACCTTCGCGCCGACGGCCATGCCGCCGGCCGCCGAAGCCATCAGGGCCGAGGTCCGCGCCTTCCTGACGGAGGCACGCGACACCGGCCTCTACACGCCCAGACGCCATTCCTGGTCGAGCTTCGACCCGGCCTTCAGCGCCGAATGCGGCCGCCGCGGCTTCATCGGCATGACCTGGCCCGAGAGCTATGGCGGGCGGGGCCGGTCGGCCCTGGAACGCTATGTGATGACGGAAGAAATGCTGGCCGGCGGCGCGCCGGTGGGCGCCCATTGGGTGGCCGACCGCCAGAGCGGCCACCAGATCCTCCACCACGGCAGCGACCGCGCGAAACGCGAGATCCTGCCGAAGATCTGCGCCGGCACCTGCTTCTTCGGCATCGGCATGTCCGAGCCGGATTCGGGGTCGGACCTGGCCGCCGCCCGCACCCGGGCGGTGCAGGTCGATGGCGGCTGGCGGATCACCGGCCGCAAGATCTGGACCAGCAACGCCCACCGCGCCCATTACCTGATCGTGCTGGCCCGCACCGCGGCGCGCAGCGACAGCAACCGACACGCGGGTCTTAGCCAGTTCATCGTACCTTTGGATGCAGAGGGCATCGAGGTGCGGCCGATCTACAACCTTTATGGCGGGCACGATTTCAACGAGGTGGTGTTCGACGGCGTCTTCGCCCCCGACGACATGATGATCGGCGAGGAAGGCAGCGGCTGGACCATGGTCACCGGCGAGCTGGCCTTTGAACGCTCGGGCCCCGACCGGTTTCTCAGCACCGTGCAGCTGCTGCTGGAGATCATCGACGGGTCGGGCCCGCAGCCCGACCGCATGGCCGCGGTCGAAATCGGCCGCAAGGTTGCGGAACTGGCGACGCTGCGCCGGATGTCCACCTCCATCGCCGGCATGCTGGACCGCGATCTGCGCCCAGCGACCGAGGCGGCGCTGGTCAAGGATCTGGGCACCGCCTTCGAACAGTCGATCCCCGAAGTCGCGCGGCGGCTGCTGGCGCTGGAACCCCGGATCGACCGCGAGGATGCCGACCTGGCCGCCCTGCTGGGCCATACCGTCGTGGCCGCACCGGCCTTCACCATCCGCGGCGGCACCCGCGAGATCCTGAGAGGCATGATCGCAAGGGGGCTGGGCCTCAGATGAGCGACGATATCCTGGACATGATGCTGCGCACCGTCGACCGGCTGGTCGCGGTGGAGGCGACCCGCGATATGCGCGAGGGTGCCGACGGCGGAGCTTTCCCCGAACGGTTGTGGCAGGCGATGGAGACCGCAGGCATCACCGATGCCGACACCATCGACGACGACATGACCGGCCCGACCGAGATGCAGGCCCTGGTGCGCCATGTCGCCCGCCACGCCCTGCCGGTGCCGCTGGCCGAGGTGATGGCCGCACGCCGCCTGCTGAAAGCGGCAGGGCTGGCCGAGGCCGCGGAAGGGCTGACGGGGATGGGGGTCGCCGATGCCGGGGGCATGTCTCTGGACGGCGGGCAGCTGACCGGCACGCTCCGCCGGGTGCCCTTTGGCCGCCATCTGTCGCAGGTGGTGTTCGCCGCCCGCGACGGGCGCGGCGCGGAACATATCGTCGTGGCGGCCCGGCCGACGGCGGTCTCTGCCGACATCAACCTGGCGGGCGAGGCGCGCGACGACCTGGTCTTCGCAGGCGAGGAACCGGTCGCCTCGGCGGCGGTCGAGGATGCGGCCGACCAGGTGATGGCGATGGGGGCGGCCTTCCGGGCGGTCCAGATCGCCGGCGCCCTCTCGGGCGCGCTCGCCCAGGTGCTGACCTATGCGGGCGAACGCGAGCAGTTCGGGCGCCCGATCGGCAAGTTCCAGGCGGTGCAGCACATGCT
The DNA here is from genome assembly GCF_002684955.1 of Tistrella sp. NCBI lineage: Bacteria > Pseudomonadati > Pseudomonadota > Alphaproteobacteria > Geminicoccales > Geminicoccaceae > Tistrella > Tistrella sp. The sequence goes on from NZ_NYWI01000031.1 coordinate 4,288, forward strand.
GGCGGTGCTGGCGGCCGAAACCGCGGCGGCGAGTGCCGCGGCCGGGATCGGCTTTGCCGAAGACGGCAGCAGCTCGCCCTTGCGTGCGGCGCTCGCCAAATCACGCACCGGCCAGGCGGCGACCGAAGGGTCCGCCCTCGCCCACCAGATCATGGGTGCGATGGGCTTCACCCGCGAACACCCGCTGCACTATCAGACCCGCCGGCTGTGGAGCTGGCGCGACGAGTTCGGCAACGAGGCGACCTGGCAGGAACGGCTGGGCCGCGACATCGCAGGCCGGGGCGGGGATGCGCTTTGGCCGATGTTGACGGGGCTTTGAAGACACAGCGAACCAGGCACCAGCCTTCACGCCGATACGAAGGTGGATCCCCGCCTGCGCGGGGATGACGGTTTCCTCTTTCTTGAACAGGGGCCATCGACCGTTCCTGTTCAGGCGTGGTGGCAGGCGGGAGAACGGGTGTCGCCCGCTTCCCTGAAAAAGAAATCCCGTCATCCCCGCGCAGGCGGGGATCCACCTTCACGGCCGCGTGACGATCTGTCGCCGGCTCGCCTCTCCAGACCAACCCTCCCCCAAGATGGTGATCCGTCCGATATGACCACCACAACTTCCCAAAGCGCCGATATCGCCCGCCTGCTCTCCCCGGGGCGGATTGCGGTGGTTGGTGCCTCCGACGATATCGTGCGCATTCGTGGCCGGGTGCTGCACCTGCTGTTGAAGCGGGGCTATACCGGCGAGGTGTTTCCCGTGACCCCCAGCCGGGCCGAGGTTCAGGGCCTGAAAGCCTATCCGCGGGTGGGTGACGTGCCGGGCGGGGTGGATCTGGCACTGGTCGCCGTGCCGGCCAATCTGGTTCTGGGCGTGCTGGAAGACTGCGCCGCGGCGAAGGTGGGCGCGGCGGTGATCTTCTCGTCGGGCTTCGCCGAAGAGGGCGGCGAGATGGCCGAGGTTCAGGCGCAGATGGTGGCGCTGTCGCGCCGCACGGGCCTGCGCATCATCGGCCCCAATGCCATGGGCTTCTACAACATCCTGGACCGCATCGCCGCCACCTTCAGCCCGGCGGCCGAGATCGCGCCGGTCGATGCGCCGGTGCCCGATCAGGGCGTCGCCGTGGTCGCCCAGAGCGGCGGGCTGGGCTTCGCGCTCTATAATCGCGGCGTGCGCCGCAGCCTGCCCTTCACCCATGTCGTCGCCACCGGCAACGAGGCCGATCTGGAGGCGCTGGACTTCGCCGATGCCCTGCTCGACGACCCCCGGGTCGCACAGCTGATGATGTTCATCGAAGGGGTGAAGAACGGTGACAAACTCATTCCGGTGGCACGGAAAGCCGCCCGGCTCGGCAAGCCGGTGATCATGGCCAAGGTCGGCCGCTCGCCGGCGGCCCAGCGTGCCGCCGCCTCTCATACCGCCAGCCTCACCGGATCGGATGCCGCCTATGATGCGATCTTCGATCGCTATGGCGTGATCCGCGCCGACGATCAGGACGAGATGATCGACATCGCCGCCGCCTTTTCGGTGGGCAGCCTGCCGCGCGGCCGGCGGGTGGCGATCGTCACCTCGTCGGGCGGGTCGGGTTCGTGGATGGCGGATGCGATCGAACAGGCCGGCCTCTCCGTGCCGCTGCTGTCGGACGAGCTGCAGGCGCGGATCCGGCCGCTGATCCCGAGCTATGGCGCAACCCAGAACCCGGTCGACATCACCGCCCAGGGGCTTTCCGCCTTCGATACGGTGATCGAGGCCCTGGCGGACAGCACCGAGGCCGATGCGGTGGTGATCGTGGCGCCGCTGGGCAGCGTTGGGGCGGTGGAGGCCTTCTCGCCCGAAGCGCTGAAGGCGGCGATCGCCAAGGCGGGCAAGCCGGTGGTGTTCTATTCCTACACCCCGCCCGCCCCCGAGGTGGCGACCCTGATGGCCGGGCTCGGCACCACCATCTTCACCACGCTGACCGGCTGTGCCGCAGCCCTGGCCCATCTGGTGCGCTATCGCGAGGCGCTGGAGCGGCAGGGCCGCGCCGATCCCGGCCCCGCCGCCGCCCCCGACGGCAGGGCGGCACTGGCCGGGCTGCCGGCGGGCGCCTGCATGCTGACCGAGGTTCAGGCCAAGCGCCTGCTCGCCACCGCCGGGATTCCGGTGACCGAGGAAGAGCTGGCGACCAGCGCCGATGCGGCCGTGGCCGCGGCCGCCCGGCTTGGCGGCAGGGTGGCGCTGAAGCTGATGTCGCCGCAGCTGCCGCACAAGACCGATGCCGGCGCCGTGCTGCTGAATATCGAGGGCGAGGCTGCGATAAGGGATGGTTATGCCCGGCTGACCGGCCCGGTCGCGGCCGCCCTGCCCGGCATCGACATCCACGGCGTGCTGGTCCAGCGCATGGCCGCACCGGGGATCGAGATGATCGCCGGCGTTACCGTCGACCCCGATTTCGGGCCGCTGGTGATGGTGGGGGCCGGCGGCATCTTCGTCGAGATCCTGAAGGATGTCGCGGTCTCCCCCGCCCCGGTCGACCGGGCGGAGGCGCTGCGCATGATCGGCCGGCTGAAATCCGTGGCCCTGCTGGAAGGCGCCCGCGGCCGGCCGCGGGCCGATATCGAGGCCCTGGCCGATCTGGTGGTGCGGCTGTCGGATCTGGCGCTCGCCACCGCCGACCGGGTGCGGGAAATCGACGTGAACCCGATTTTCGTGCGCCCGGACGGGGTGGTGGCGGTGGATGCCCTGGCGCGCCTCGCCCCCGCCGCCGCAGAAACACCCCAACCACTTGCCGCCGCCGGGGAGTGACCCCGGCAGCGGCACACCCCACCACGCCAACGACAACGCCGGGCAGGCCTCCACGAAGAAGAGGTCCGCCGGCACTGGGAGGAAGAAAACCCATGTCATCCTGGACCCGCCGGCTTGCCGGCGCCGCCACCTTCGTCGCAGCGGCCGTCGCCCTGACCACCGGCCCTGCTGCCGCAGAGGATCCGATCACGCTGCGCGTCGCCCATTCCTACCCGACCCGCCACACCGGCGCGATCGCGATGGAATACTGGGGCAAGCTGGTCGACGAACAGTCGAACGGCCGTCTGAAGTTCGAGATCTATCCCGCTGAACAGCTTGCGAAATCATCCGATCTTCTGGATGCCGCGATCAACGGCATCTCGGACATCTCGTACGCAGCGCCGCTTTACGTCTCCGACCGCCTGCCGCTGTCGACGGTCTCGGCCATCCCGCTGGTCGGCAACAAATCGGACCCGCGCGAACAGGGTGCCGCCTATTCCGAACTCGCCCTCGGCACGCTGAACGAGGTGGAGTACGTGCCCCAGGGCGTGCGGGTGATCCAGGCCTCTGTCACCCACGCCTATCAGCTGATGACCACCAAGACCAAGATCCTGACGCCCGACCAGCTGAAGGGCGTGAAGCTGCGCTCGTCGGGCGGCATTCAGGAACGCAGTGTCGAGGCGCTGGGCGCCATCGCGGTCGCCATCCCGGCGCCGGACCTGTATCCCGCGCTTCAGCGCGGCACGGTCGACGGCTCGCTGTTCAACATCCCGACCGCCGGCGGCTACAAGCTGGAAGAACAGCTGCGCTATTCGACCAGCAACCTGAATTTCGGCCTGTTCCCGACGCTCTATGTGATCAACGAGAACGTCTGGCAGAAGCTGCCCAAGGATCTCCAGGACCTGCTGATCAGGACCGGCAAGGAGATGGATGACTACATCCAGAAGCTCTATGTCGAGCGCGCCGAGACCTTCGCGGCCGACCTGAAAAAGCGGGGTGGCGAGGTCTATGCCATCCCGGCCTCGGGCGTGCCGGTCTGGGCCGGCAAGCTGAAGCCGGTTCAGGCCGCCTGGGTGAAGGATTATGACGGCCGCGGCCTGCCCGCAACCCGCGTCTTCCACGAATGGGAAGAGCTGATGACCAGCCGCTGAGGGCCGGCACCGGCCCTTTCGCCGCACCGGCAGGCCCCCTTCGGGACCTGCCGGCATTGCTGCATTCCCCCTTCGCAACCGGCCCGCCCCGGGAAGGAGACGCGCCCCATGAGACTGATCGACCGCGCGGTCAGCCATCTGGAAACCCTGCTCGACGGCGCCGCGATGGCGGCGCTTATCCTGATGATGGTGCTGACGGTGGCAGATGCCGGCGGCCGCTATCTGTTCGCCTCGCCGGTGACGGCGGCTTACGAGATCACCGAATTCTATCTGATGATGGCCGTGGTCTTCTTCGGCCTGGCCGGCACCGAACGGGTCGACGGCCATGTCCGGGTCGACATCCTGCTGAACCTGATGCCGGTGCGGCTGCGGCTCGGCCTGGACGTGATCTACATGATCGCGGCCGCCCTGCTGTTCGGCGCCATCGCCTGGAAGGCCGGCGACACCGCCTGGATGAATTTCAAGGCCAATCGCTGGACGGGCGGCGCCATGCCGCTGCCGACGGCACCCAGCTGGGCGCTGGTGGCGATCGGCTCGGCGGTGCTGGCGCTGCGCCTGGCGCTGCGCGGGGCGATGCTGGTGCCGCATGTGGTGGACGGGCGCATGCCGGTGTTGCCCCATGACGCGCCGGCCGACGAGGCGATGCCCCAGGCACCGGCAGATGCCGGACCGACACTGCCTGCAGGCGACCACCTGCCCCGGACGAATTGAGGAGACGCCCCGATGGAAGTCGCCCTCCCCATGATGGCGCTGGTGGTGCTGATCTGTATCGGCATGCCCATCGCCTATGCGCTGGGTGTGACCGGCGCGGTCGGTGCCGCGATGGCGATCGGCTGGATCCCGACGCTCGGCGTGCTGCAGACCACGCCCTATCGCACCGCCGCCAATTTCCTGCTCTCGACCATCCCGCTGTTCATCCTGATGGCGGAGCTGCTGGCCCGGTCGTCGATCGTGGCCAATCTCTACCGGATGTGCTTCCTGTGGATCGGCCATGTCCGCGGCGGGCTGGCACTCGCCGCCGTGGTCGCCTCCACCGGTTTCGCGGCGCTCGCCGGCTCCAGCACCGCGGCCGCGGCGGCGATGGCGCGGATCTCGGTGCCTGAGATGCGCAAATACGGCTATGACGACCGGCTGGCGGTCGGCACGGTCGCGGTGGCGGGCACGCTGTCGATCATGATCCCGCCCTCGATGGGGCTGATCATGTATGGCGTGCTGACCGAAACCTCGATCGGCAGCCTGTTCATCGCCGGCGTCATCCCCGGCGTCCTCACCGCCATCGCCTATGCCACCGTCATCCTGGTCTGGGTGAAGCGCCGGCCCGAGATTGCGCCGGCGGCGCCCAAGGCCAGCCGGCAGGCGCGCATGGCCTCCATCCTGCCGGTCTGGCCGGCGGCGATCCTGGTCTGCCTGGTGCTGGGCGGGATCTATTCGGGCGCGATCACCGCGACCGAGGCGGCTGCCGTGGGGGCGGCCGGGGCACTGGTCATCGGGCTCGGCTGGGGCGGTCTGGGGCGGAAGGAATTCGGCGTGGCGCTGCGCCACACGCTGCGCTCCACCGCCATGATCTTCGCGATCATCATCGGCGCGATGATCTTCGGCTATTTCCTGGCCGCCACCCGCGCCCCCCAGAACCTGATCGACTGGGTCGGCACCCTGCCGCTGCCGCCCTGGGGCATTCTGCTGGTGATCATCGGCATCTATCTGCTGCTCGGCTTCTTCATCGACCAGCTGGCGATCATCATCCTGACCCTGCCGCTGACCTTCCCGCTGGTGATGTCGCTGGGCTACGACCCGATCTGGTTCGGCATCATCATCACCAAGACCGCCGAAATCGGGCTGGTGACGCCACCGCTGGGCATGAATGTCTTCGTGGCATCTGCGGCCGCGAATACCAAAGTGGAGGTGGGCTTCAAGGGGGTGATGCCCTTCCTGGTGGGCGAGGTGATCGTGCTGGGGCTGCTGATCGCGCTGCCGGAGCTGAGCCTGTATCTGCCGGGGCTGGTGGCGTATTGAGCGGGGATGTGGGGGCCCCGAAAGAAAGGTGGATCCCCGCCTTCGCGGGGATGACGGGAGAGGGGTTGGAGGGCGGGACGGAAACGCCGTGCCGTCCATGTCCGCCGCGGTCGGCCGCCCGGTCCCCGATCACCCTGGCGCCGCCGCCCTGCTGACGTCACACCCCGGCGGCACCGCGGCGGCCCCTGCCCCCACCACCGTCATCCCCGCGCAGGCGGGATCGACCTGCCTTCGCGGGGATGACGGGAGAAGGGTTGGAGGGCGGGACGGAAACGCCATGCCGTCCATGCCCGCCGCGGCCGGCCGCCCGGCCCCCGATCACCCTGGCGCCGCCGCCCTGCTGACGTCACACCCCGGCGGCACCGTGGCGGCCCCTGCCCCCACCACCGTCATCCCCGCGCAGGCGGGGATCCACCTGCCTTCGCGGGGGTGACGGGAGAGGGGTTGGAGGGCGGGACGGAAACGCCATGCCGTCCATGCCCGCCGCGGCCGGCCGCCCGGC
>NZ_NYWI01000032.1:0-14214 GCF_002684955.1 Tistrella sp.
GCCACTCGCTACGACAAGCGACCGGAGAACTATCTCGCCGCCGTCAAGCTCGTGGCCGCGAGGATCTGGTGCCTGAGCTTATGAGTCTACGCCCTAGCACCCGTGGCGCAGCTCTATGGCGGGGATCAAGGCTTCGACGCCCTAATGGCGGCGGTGGAGCAGGCAAGACAGCAGAGCCGCCGGCGCGCTCGCGAGGCCTTAGGGACGGAGAGGTACACGGAGTTCCTGTTGCGCCTCAGCGCCTGGCTGTCAAGCCAGGCTTGGCGCGATCAGCCGGTCACGGAACGGACGACACGCCTTCTCGATCCGATCGGCGACCATTGCGTGAAGCTGCTGCAGAAGCGGGACCGGAACGTCCGAAGACAAGGACGAGATATCGCAAATCTATCCGAGACCGCGCTTCATGAGTTGCGCCTCGCCGTAAAAAGATTGCGCTATGCGGTGGACTTCTTCGAGAGTCTCTACCCAAAAAAGCAGGCGAAAGCCTACCGCAAGCATCTCGCTGGCCTTCAGGATGGGCTTGGGTATCTGAACGATGTGGCCGCTGCGGACACGCTCCTCCGCGAACTGGCCCTCACCGGCAGAGATCAAGCGGCCCCGGTCTGGGCTCATGCCGGTGGCCTGACCGTCGGTTGGCATCGCCATGCTGCGATCGCGGCCAAAGATCGCCTCGTCAAAGACATGGCCGCGTTCCTGCGCGCCAAGCCGTTCTGGCGTGGCGCATGAGACCCTGGAAATGACAGGTCTAGGCACAGCACGTTCGGCCCAATCGAAACCGCTGGCCGTCCGATGACCGGCGCAGTGGCCCTGATGATCGCCGGCGTGCTCATCGTCCTTGTCTATGACTACACCAACGGCTTGCAGGACGCCGCTAACATGCTGGCGACAATCGTGGCGTCGCGAGCCACGACGCCGATCCAGGCGGCCATCCTCGTCTCGTTCTTCACCTTTCTCGGACCCATCCTCGGCGGCACGGCGGTCGCCAACACGATCGGGAATTTCGTCGACGTGACCAATCTCGAGTCTGTCGCCTCGCTGACGGTCATCCTTGCCGGGCTTGCCGGCGCTATTTCATGGAACCTGATTACCTGGTGGTTCGGCCTGCCGGCCTCATCATCCCAGGCGCTCGTCGGCGGCCTCGTCGGCGCCGTTGTTGTTGCCGCCGGGCCAAGCCATGTTGTCTGGGGTTTCGCAGCTGCGGCGACCGGCCAGCTGACGGGCGTCACCAAGGTTCTGGGCGCGCTCCTCATCTCGCCTGTTCTTGGATTTCTCTTCGGCTGGGTGACCCATCGGATCATGAGCTTTGCTTTACGCGGTGCGCGTCCCACCGCCAACCGGTATCTTCGCTGGTTCCAATGGCTGGCGACCGCAGCACTCGCCTTCTCCCACGGCACCAATGACGCGCAGAAAGGTATGGGCATCATCGCCATGCTGCTGGTGCTCGGCGGGGTCAGTGCCGAATTCTATGTGCCTTTGTGGGTCATCCTCGCAAGTGCGTCGGCGATCACTCTGGGCACGCTGGCGGGCGGCTGGCGGATCGTGCGGACGCTCGGCTTTGGCATCTACAAGGTTCGGCCCATCCACGCTTTGGATGCCCAACTGACGTCAGCCGGCGTGATTCTGGCCGCCTCCGCGATCGGGGGGCCGGTGTCGACCACCCAGGTAGTCAGCACCGCCATCATGGGCATCGGCGCCTCCGAACGGCCAAAGGCAGTGCGCTGGAACACAGCCCGGCATATCGCTGGCACATGGCTCATCACCATGCCGGGGGCCGCTGCCGTGTCGATCGGGTTCTACCTTCTTACGCGGATTGCGTTGGAGGTAACAGGATGATGGATCAGAGTCTGGAGCTCTCTCATCTGCTGCTTTTTGCACAAAGCATTGGCATCGGCTTTTTGATCGGTCTTGAGCGGGAGCGACATGGAAATGCAGTAGCGGGCTTACGTACGTTCACATTGATCGCGCTCGCAGGTTCGTTGGGTGGCTATATCAGCAAACAAAGCACCGATAACGAGATTGCGCTCGTAATTCTCGGACTGGTGGCCATAAGCCTGCTGGTCGCGCAGTTCAAATCCAAATCTGAAGACCCCCATACTACAACGGTTCTGGCAGGCGTTCTCACCTTCGGCCTCGGATACATGCTGTGGGTAGGTCACCCGATTTTAGCCACCGCGCTCGCCGTCTTTATTACCGCCCTGCTCTATTTCCGCAAGGAACTGCGTAACGTCCCACACAGATTGACCAAGCAGGATATCATCTCATTTTTACAGTTTGCCGCAATTGCGTTCATCTTATTACCGATTTTACCTAATGCGACCTATGGCCCCTATGATGTCATAAATCCCTATGAAATTGGTTGGCTTGTCGTCCTGATCAGCGGTCTCAGTCTATTAGGCTATGTTGCGCTGCGATTGTTCGACCACAGGTCTGGAATTCTGATCGTCGGTTTATTGGGGGGAATGGCGTCAACAACGGCAACAACATTGGTCTATGCAAAACACAGCAGGCAACAAGAAGGATTTTCATACATAGCCGCCACGATAATTTTATTATCCCACCTGGTTCAATTCATCCGTGTTGGCATCTTGGTCTCTGTAATTGAATATACGATGCTTCCGCTCATGATCCCCTGGCTGGTGGGTGGCGGCACAGCCGGTGCGCTATTCGTGCTGTGGTCGTATCGTCGGGTTATTAGGTCGCGCAATCCTCTGCCAGCTCTGGACACTGGAAACCCCACCAAACTCGTCACTGCCGCCAGTTTCGCACTCCTTTTCGCAGTGGTATTGTTTCTCTCTGCATTCATGAACGACGTGCTGGCCGATACTGGCGTTTTCCTGGTTTCCTTCGTATCGGGGCTGACTGATCTGGATGCGATCACGGTATCAAACCTTAAACTCGTTTCTGATCAAATCGTTGCACCGAAAGTGGCGGCTTATGCAGTGATTTTAGCCTTTTTCGCCAACCTGATCTTCAAGTTCGGAATTATTTTGATCTTGGGTGACAGAGCTCTGAGATGGCCCACGTTTTTCGGATTCTCCGCCCTGTCCGTCGGCATTTTCGTGGGGATGATATCATATGAATATTTATAAGGACATTTCCATGACTGCCTCTCCCGTAGTCAAGAGAGGACAATCACATCCGGATCGCCGATCGTTGACGAAGTGCACCCTCTGTATGCTTTGGCAACAACCGGACGATCTTCTCCAAAGTGATTGGCTAGAGCGAGCAAAGGAAATGCGGTGATGACCAGGCCAAACACGACAACGAATAAACCCACCTCGCGGTTTTTAAGACTCTTGAATGCAGTGTTTCCGCGTATGCCGGATTTCTATGGCTTGCTGAACGATCAATGCGATCTGGTTGTGCATGCAATGGACGAGTTTGTCGCCTTCATGGAAACGGGGGATACAGCCAAGGCGAAGGAAGTGCGCCGGCTTGAGCACGAAGGCGACAAGCTCAAGGCCAGAAACATCGACGTGCTGAATCGCTCCTTCTCGACGCCATTCGATCGCGAGGATATCTACCGGGCGAGTACCGCCATTGACGAAGGCCTCAACTACGCCAAGACCACGGTGCGCGAGATGGAGATACTTGGAGTAGAGCCTGACATGCACATGCTTGAGATGGCAAGACTCCTGCATCAGGGTGCGAAAGCACTGCAAGCCGGCTTCGCCAGGTTGAAGACGAAGCCGCTGGACACGGAGCGCGACGCAGCCACCGTCCGAAAGACCGAACGCCAGGCCGAAAAGATCTACCGTCAGGCGATCGCCGAGTTGTTCGATCCGGAACATTACGTGCGGGATCTCGCAGCGCGTCGGAAGGAACCGGGGGAAGACCTCGAACTATTGCTGGAGCCGATGGATCAGGCGGCATGCGCCGCGGTCGTCCAAGGGTTGTCCTTTGTCATGGAGGCGCTGAAACGGCGTGAGATTTATCGTCACCTGTCCAACGCCGCTGATCATCTGGCGCATGCCGGCGATATCCTGCATGACATCATCGTCAAGACAGCCTGAGGGCGCGACACAGCGAAATTTCAAGGAGTTTGAGAGATGAGCAAGAACGCCAAGAACGATAAACCCGATGGCGAGGGCTACAAACAGAGCCTGCACCACCTTCGAGTGGAACTGGTCAAGCTGCAGCGGCATCTGATCGAGAATGATCTTCAAATCCTCATCCTCTTCGAAGGCCGCGACGCCGCGGGCAAGGACGGTGTCATCAAGCGGATAACGAAGAATCTGAGCCCGCGCGAAACCCGCGTCGTCGCGCTCGGCAAGCCGTCCGACCGGGATCGCCATTCCTGGTATTTCCAACGCTATGTTCCATACTTGCCCTCAAACCAGGAAATGGTCCTGATGAACCGCAGTTGGTACAATCGCGCCGGCGTTGAGCGTGTCATGGGATATTGCACCGACGCCGAATATGAAGAATTCATGCGCTCGGTGCTGCCCTTCGAACACATGCTCGTGGATGCCGGGATCCAAGTCTTCAAATACTATCTGGATATCTCAAAAGAGGAACAGAAGCGCCGGCTGAAGGACCGCCGCATCGATCCGCTAAAGCAGTGGAAGATCAGTCCGATCGACAAGGTCGCCATCAAGCATTGGGGCGATTACAGCGCCGCCCGCAACGAGATGTTCGAGCGCACCCACAATGAGATCACGCCCTGGTATGTGGTTCGGGCGGACGACAAAAAACGCGCCCGCCTCAATGTCATCCGTCATCTGATGTCGCTGGTCGACTGCCCCGACAAGGACGAGCACGCCGCCAAGCCGGATCCGGAGATCGTCTTCGCCTATGACGAGAGACAACTCGAAAACGGCGCGATTGCCCGGTGATGAGCGGTGGCCAGGCCGGTCGTCAGTGACCGCTATGCTCTCCCTCCGCGGTCCAGCGCGACAGAAAGACACGCTCATAGGCGAACACAGCGGCGATGGCGCCAACCGCGATGACCACGATGATCGGGTCGGATTGCAGCTTCATGGCGCCGAAGACGCCGAGCACGAGCGCGTCGAGCGCGATGGCCGCGATTAGCACCCAACCACTTGCGCCGATCTCGTGACGCAGGCGGCGGAAGACACCCCAGTGGATCAAGATATCCATCACCAGGTAGAAGAACGCGCCAAGCGACGCGATGCGGCTGAGATCGAAGAACACGGCCAGAACCGACGCGATCACCACCGTGTAGACCAGCGTATGCTCGCGGATCGGGCCGGACATGCCAAAATGGCTGTGCGGGATCATCTCCATGTCGGTCAGCATCGCCAGCATGCGCGAGACGGCGAAGACGCTTGCGAGCAGGCCCGAAGCGGTGGCGACAACGGCAAGCGCGATGGTGAAATAGAAGCCGTAGGGACCGAGCGCCGGCTCCGCCGCCTCGGCCAGTGAATAGTCCTTGGCGGCGACGATGTCTTCAAGCGAAAGGCTGGAGCCGACCGCGAATGCGACGAGCAGATAGACCACCACGCAAATCGCGATGGAAAAGATGATCGTGCGGCCGACATTGCGATGCGGGTCGACGATCTCGGCGCCGCTGTTGGTAATCGTGGTGAAGCCCTTGAACGCGAGGATCGACAGGGCGACCGACGCCGTGAAGCCAGCGATCGGGATGGTCTCGGACGATCCGGACGCAGGCTCGAAGGTGAACCCGCTGGCCGCGAGCGCCGCAATGCCGAAGACGGCAATGCCGCCGATCTTCAAAAACGCCATAACGACCGAGAACAGGCCGACGGAGCGGTTGCCCGAGATGTTAACCAGATAAGCAAAGACGATCAGCCCAACGGCGAGCGCGGGCACAAGAATACTATCCGCACCCAGATCGAACGGTCTGAGGACGTAGGTCCCGAAGGTCCGCGCGACAAGGCTCTCATTGATCACCATCGAGAGCGCCATCAGCAGAGACGCTGCCGCCGCGATCGCCCCCGGCCCGTAGGCCTTCTGCAAGATCATTGCGATCCCGCCGGCGGACGGAAAAGCGTTCGACATCTTCACATAGGTGTAGGCGCTGAACCCGGTCACGATGCCGCCTGCGATGAAGGAGAGCGGGAACCATGGTCCCGCCAGTTCGGCAATCTGCCCGGTGAGCGCGAAAATTCCCGCCCCGATCATGACACCGGTGCCCATCGAGACACCGCCAATCAAGGTAATGCTGTTCGCTTGGTATTCAGATTTCATCGTGCGCTTTCGCCTACTCTACAGTGTCTGTGTTTTTGATTTTGCACATTACTACGCAGCATTGCTCGGCGCCTCGACCCAAATTAGTAGTTTTCATTATATTTACTCCGACACGAACTTATTCCGCGGTCAATCTAAAGTTCTGAATTGCCCAACCTTCCTGGAGGTGCTGCGATTTTCCAATTGCTATCACCGGACAAATCAACCGCAACCGAAAAGAACATGCTGGTCTCCAGTTTCCAGTAAGCATTTAGAGCCGGTAACGGTACCAATACCGGCCTAAAAGGTGAGATGAAACGTCATGAAGCCGCTCTTTTAATCCTCTTGCCCGCGGCGACGCGGGCGGGCTCTGCACAGGTCTGCCAGGGCCAGAGGCGTCCCATGGCGATGTAGATGAAGGAGCCGGACCAGGCAATCAAAAGCAGGCCGTTCAAGGCCTCGACGCCGGTGACAAAGCGCAGGTGATCGCTGGGGAACACGTCGCCGAGTCCGAGCGAGGTGTAGCTCACGATCGAGAAGTAAAGGTAGTCGAGCGGTTCGGCGACGGCCAGACCTCCGAAGCTGCCGAGGGCGAGCACGCCATCGCCGAGTGCATACGCGCCTGCGTAGAGACCGACCTCGACGAGGTGGGCTGCAAGCGCCATCAAAATAATAACCAGGATGCGCACGCCAGCCGTCATCGCGATCCGCGCCATGCCGCCGGACAGCCAGCGCAGAACTGCGTAATGAAACAAGAACGTGACGACGACGAGCGACACCGCCAACATTGTCGCGACAACCATCTAAGCCTCCCTGTTCGTTTCGACCTTTCATTCTTTCTTCCCATCGGCCCATGGTGGCGCGGGCGGTGGAAACGCGGCGCCCGGGGTAAGAGAAGCCCGCCGCTCGCAGCTCTCGGTTTCCGCGCTGCACCACAGGCGATGGCACTAGGTCTCGCGTGCCGATGCGGCGGCGACGTCCAGGGGAGCGTCCGAACCGAGGCCCTGATCGATGAGGCGGCTCAGTTCCTCACCGCCCAGCGTCTCCTTCTGAAGAAGCTCCTCGGCGGCCTTGTCGAGGGTCGCGCGCTTCTCCTTGAGGATGGTCATCGCGTTCTCGAAGGCTTTGTCGACCAGCTCACGCACTGCATCGTCGATCTTGCGGGCCGTCTCCTCGCTGTAGCGGCGCTCGAGGCCGGTAGTCATCGGCATCGGTCCTAGGAAACGCTGCGGCTCGTCTTCGTAGGCGATCTGCCCCAGCGTATCGGCCATGCCGAAGCGGGTGACCATGCTACGCGCGATGTCGCTGGCCTTGGCAATATCGTCGGCTGCGCCAGTCGAGATCTCGTCGAACACCACCGTCTCCGCCGCACGCCCGCCCAGCAGCACCACCAACTTGTTCTCGAGTTCGCCCCGGCTCATCAGGAAGCGGTCCTCGGTCGGGCGCTGGATCGTGTAGCCGAGCGCGCCAATGCCGCGCGGAATGATCGAGACTTTGTGGACGGCGTCCATGTCCGGCAACGACATGGCGACCAGCGCGTGGCCCATCTCGTGGTAGGCGACGACCTTCCGCTCCTTGGGGTTCAGGAGCCGGTTCTTCTTCTCCAGACCGGCGACGATGCGCTCAATCGCCTGGGTAAAGTCTTCAAGCGAAACTGCCTCGGCGCCGCGCCGCGTGGCGAGCAGGGCGGCCTCGTTGACCAAGTTGGCGAGATCGGCCCCGCTGAACCCCGGGGTGAGCGCCGCGATCTGCTCGACGTTCACGTCGTTGGCGATCTGCGCCTTCTTCAGATGTACGTCCAGGATCGCAATGCGGCCGATCTTGTCCGGCCGATCAACAAGGACCTGGCGGTCGAACCGACCCGCCCGCAACAGAGCGGGATCGAGGATCTCGGGGCGGTTGGTCGCCGCCAGCAGCACCAGGCCCTCACGCGGATCGAAGCCGTCGAGCTCAGAGAGGAGTTGGTTAAGGGTCTGCTCCTTCTCGTCATGGCCGCCCATGCCGGGAAAGGCGCCGCGGGCCCGGCCGAGGGCGTCGAGTTCGTCGATGAAAATAATCGCCGGGGCCTGCTTGCGCGCCTGTTCGAACAGGTCGCGCACCCGAGCAGCGCCGACGCCGACGAACATCTCCACGAACTCCGAGCCGCTGATCGAATAGAAAGGCACGCCAGCCTCGCCGGCAACCGCGCGAGCCAGAAGCGTTTTGCCGGTGCCTGGCGGTCCGACCAACAAAACGCCCTTGGGCATGCGAGCCCCAAGCCGGCCGTAGCCCTGCGGCTCCTTCAGGAAAGCCACGATCTCCTCGAGTTCGGCCTTGGCCTCGTCGACACCGGCGACATCCTCGAAAGTGACCTTGGTGTCGGTCTCCAGATAGACCTTGGCCTTGCTCTTGCCGATCGACATCATGCCGCCGCCGAAGCCCTGCTTCTCGGCCATGCGTCGGATCAGGAACATCCAGACAGCGAAGAACAGCACCATGGGTAGGAGCCAAGACAAGAGGTTGCCGAGGAACGTGTTATCCCTGGCGGCCGAGAACGGCACGCCATATTGCTCGAGCCGCTCGGCAAGCGCCGGATCGACGCGGTTGGCGACAACGTGCTGTTGCTGCGCGCCTTCTTCGCCCTTCAGTGTCCCGCGGATGTACTGCGAGGTGACTGTCACCTCGCTCAAGCGGCCTTCCTCCAGATATTGCTCGAACGCGCTGTAGGGGATGGTCTCAACGTGTTGCCCTTGAGACCAGAAGTTCTGAAGCATGATGATCCCGAACACCGCCAGGATCGCGTACCAGATGTTGATCTTCATTCGCCGGTCCATGGCGCTCCTCCTGCAGCTGTGCCCTCAGCGCCGGGCCTAGCAGTCCAATCGGAGGGCTTGTCACCGGCCCGTCGTTCAAGCTGCCGGCCCCCCGTGAAACCGGCTACCATCATGAGGGCATCCGCTCCAAGGCGAGGGCGATCCCCTGCCCGCCCCCGATACAGAGTGTCACGAGGCCACGCTTGACCCCGTCGCGCTCCATCGCATGCAGGAGCCGCGTCGTGAGAACGGTTCCAGTCGCGCCGATCGGATGGCCGTGCGCAATGGCGCCGCCCTCGACGTTGACGATGTCTTCTTCGAGCCCGATTTCACGCACCAATGCAACGGCAATCGCGGCGAAAGCCTCGTTGATTTCGACCCGGTCGAGATCGCCGACACTCCAACCCGCGCGCTCCAGGGCCTGATAGACGGCGGGCATCGGGCCAAGTCCGAACATGCCCGGCTCGACCGCGCCCACACCGTAGGAAACCAGCCTGGCCATGGGCTTAAGACCGTTCTTCTCCGCCCAACCTGCTTCGGCGACAATCATCGCGGCCGCGCCGCTATTGAGCCCCGGCGCGTTGCCGGCGGTGATGGTGCCGTCCTTGCGGAAGGCGGGCTTGAGCTTGCTCAGGCTGTCGAGAGTGGTATCGGGCCGGTTGTGCTCGTCGGTATCGAAAGTCGTCGTCCCCTTGCGGGTCTTGAGTTCGACCGGAGCGATCTCTTGCTTGAACTTGCCGGCGGCCTGGGCCTCGGAGAAGCGCCGCTGGGAGCGCTCGGCCCAGCGATCCTGGTCCTCGCGGGTGACCTGGGCTTGCTTCACCAGATCTTCCGTGTGCCAGCCTGAATGCTCGCCGGAGAAGGCGTCGTTGAGACCGTCATGGAGCATGCTGTCATACATCTGAGCGTCGCCCATTCGATAACCCCAGCGGCCCCGCTGTATGAGATAGGGCGCCTGGTCCATGTTCTCCATGCCGCCGGCAACCGTGCAGTCGAGATGGCCGAGCATGACCTCCTGGGCCGCCGAGGCGATCGCCTGAGCGCCCGAGCCGCACACACGGTTTACGGTCATGGCCGGCACGTCCACGGGAATGGCAGCGCCAATCGCCGCCTGACGCGCAGGATTCATCCTGGCGCCAGCCTGAACCACCTGACCCATGACCACGGCCTGGATAAGCGACGGATCAAGGCCGGACCGCTCGAGCGTCGCGCGAATCGTCGTGGCGCCGAGCTCGGTTGCCGGCAAGTCTTTCAGGGAACCGCCATAGGTGCCAATCGCCGTGCGGACGGGGGAGCAGAGAACAACCTGATTGTGAGTCATCGAGGTAACTTCCTTCTTATTTCGCTGGGGAGCGCTAGGTTCGCGGTTTCGCTCAAGTCATGTACTGGCCGCCATTGACGGTCAGCGTCGAGCCGGTGATGAAGCCCGCTTCGTCGCTCGCCAGAAAGAGGACTGCCCGGGCGACCTCGTCAGGCCGGCCGAGCCGGCCGACCGGGATCTGGGCGACGATGCCATCGAGGATCTTTTGTGAGACTGCGGCAACCATATCTGTCGCGATATAACCCGGGGCAATGGCATTGACGGTAATGCCCTTAGCGGCGCTCTCGAGCGCCAGAGCCTTGGTGAAACCGAGAAGGCCAGCCTTGGCCGCCGCGTAGTTGGTCTGCCCGAGTTGGCCCTTCTGGCCGTTGATCGAACTGACGTTGACGATGCGGCCGTAGCCGACCTTGCGCATGCCGGGGATGACGGCGCGGCACATGTTGAAGCAGGCGGTGAGATCGGTCTCGATCACGTCGCGCCATTGCTCAGACGATAGCTTGTGGAGCATGGCGTCTCGGGTGATCCCCGCATTGTTGACGAGGATCTCGACCGGTCCCAGCGTGGCGGCAATCTGAGCCACGCCCGCGGCGCAAGCCTCATCATCGGCCACGTCCCATTTGAAGACAGGAATGCCCGTAGCCGCCTCGAAGCCTTCGGCCGCCTCGTCGTTACCGTGATAGGTCGCGGCGACGGCATAGTCCGCGTCGCGCAGGGCCTTGGCGATTGCCGCGCCGATCCCGCGCGTGCCGCCCGTTACCAATGCGGTTCGACCCACAACGTCAGCCACCGCGCCGACCCGGAAGCGATTTGCTTTGGTGGACCCGGGTTCGTTCTGCCATCGGGAATCGGGGTGCGTGTTCGATATATCCGCTCCATACACGTTTTCCGCTCACGATCTCTCCTCCATTGCGGTTTTGACCTCTTCACGACGTTGGTATCTTAGAAGACGAAGAACGGCTGTTTCCGTTACAGGAGACGCCAAGCCAGGCTTGGTCGATGTCGTTCGGCCGGGCCGATCCGCTGGCGCGGTCCCGCGCTCCCGTGAAAGATTTGTGTAACGATCAGCGACCGCTTCACGTCTTTAATTACGCCATGAGAATCTGGATTATCGCACCGGTCCGGCTTGGACAGCGGAAGGTCGAGGCCTGATGGTCAGAAATGTGGGATGCATAGCCCTTGCTGTTTCGAGGTCCGGCTTGATTGCGAGCACCAACGAACTTCTTCCGGAGTCTGAAGATTCTCAGGGACCGCGAACCTGGCCATGTGGATGCACGCAGGACGCGTCTGATCGCCTGCCCAATTGCAATTGCTTGACGGCAAGCTCAGCCGCGGACGGGCCTATAGGTAACGAGGGCGGGTGCGGGGATCCAGCGGACCCCCCGTGCGACTTCGACGACGCCGAGCTGGAGGCAATTCTACGGGAGTTCATTGGGACGCTGATTGGACTCCTACAGCCCCATTGTGCCGAGGTGGTTTGGCGTGCCGAAATCTTGGATCAGACGCCGCCCGAGATCGCGCAAGAGATGAAGCTCAGCGAACGGACGGTCACCGAACGCCTGCGGGCAGGCCGCAGCGCCCTCCTTCATCTCGTCATGATGACACTTCAACCACCCTCTGAAGCGTGAGCGGAGCACCTTCCGATCCCGCCGCTCTCGCTTCCGCCTTCTCGGCGACGCGGCAGATCGGCCCGATCGGGCCGATGACGACGGCATCGGAGCTAGTTCATACGGCGTCCAACTCCGTGGGACGGTCTTGCGCATCGCTGAAGACGGAAGGCGGTACAGGCGCAGTCCGCGCCGGTCGGAACGAATGAACGACTAGTCCGCGTGGCGCACGGGCGAGGCGGTGAGGACCTTCCAAGTGAAGTGCTCGTATATGCCTGACCAATAGGCGCCGAAGGCAACGGCAAAGAGCAGTTCCTCGACCGGCATGCCGGCGATAGTCAAACCCGACAGAGCCTCAAGGTTCCACACTCGAGCAATGTAGCCCGGCGCCGTCCATTCGAGCCCGATGAGGAAGACCACGTAATACGCCAGAAACAGGACGCCCCCGATCCAGGTCTTGCGCACGAGGTCGGTGCGGCAAAACGCGGTGGCGACGGCGCCGACCGCCATGGAGAGGATAGCGGGATAGATCGGATTCCAGGGGAACAGATAGAAGACCGGGAAGGTTAAGAAAGGCGCGGCGAGCGCCCACACATGGAAGCGATGGCGCGGCTGACGCCGTTCCGTTGTGAGCGTCGGCTCGAGCCTCTGCCGCGTCAGCAGATTGTAGAGGACCGCCCCGATGCCGCCGATCCCGAAGCAGAAGATCAGGCTCTCGATGTCAAACCCGGTGCGCCGGGCCAAGTCGAACAGGCTGGGCGGACTCCAATACTCCGGAACGAACAGAGGTTCGGTAAGGCCGAAGGGGGTCGTAAACAGGCTTGTCCAGATCATCGCCCGGCGATGGGCGGGAAAGGCAATATAGGCGATGGCCCAAGGAATCAGGAAGGCACTCGACCAGACCAGCCAGACATAGGTCTCGGAAATCACTTTCGTAGCGCCTCAAATCCCAGAGAACGAGTTTTACTGCTTGTCATGCTATTGCATCGGCGCGACTTTCCAAGGACGTTGTGCGCTGTCTGCCCGCGAGCTGCGATAGTTCGTGGACAGACAATTGTGTTTTGGGTAGAGGACGAGGTGCTGGACGGGTGACCATCGTAACGATTGCGCAAATCATTCTGGTGATGCTGCTTTGGGCTGCCTGCTTCCCCCTGATAACCGCCGGTATTGAGTTCGCCCCCCATCTGACTTTCGCCGCGCTGCGGGCGATTTTGGCTGGCGTGGTGCTAACCGCCCTAGCGCTCGCGCTGCGCCAGCCGTTGCCCAAGGAAGGCCGGGTATGGGCGATGGTCGCCGTCGTCGGACTGGGGGCCACCAGCCTGGGGTTCCTGGGTATGTTTCATGCTGCGGAGTTTGTCTCTCCAGGTATCGCTACGGTAATCGCCAACACCCAGCCGCTAATGGCGGCAGGTCTGGCGGGCATCGTTCTCAATGAACGGTTGACCGCGCATGGCAAAGCAGGACTGGCCTTGGGCTTTGTCGGGATTCTCGTCATCGTGTCACCGCAGCTCCTCTCCGAAGGGCAGAACAACTACATCCTCGGCGTCGCCTATATCGTCCTAGCCGCGCTTGGCATCACGGTCAGCAACGTATTGATCAAGCGGATCGCCGGCAATGTCGATGCCCTCATGGCTATGGGTCTTCAGATGCTGATTGGCAGTATCCCGCTCATTCTCGGCGCCTGGGCCATGGAGGAGCCGACGGCAATCCGATGGTCGTTCACGTTCGTCGCTGCCCTCCTCGGCCTCAGCCTGTTCGGAACGGCGCTCGTCTACTGGCTGTGGTTCTCCGTGCTGGAGAAGGCCCCGCTCAATCGGGCGAACGCCTTCAGCTTCCTGATCCCGATCTTCGGCCTAACCATGGGCACCCTATTCTACGGCGAGAGCCTGGGCTGGTCGCAACTGATCGGCATCGCGCTCACGGTCCTCGGGGTAGGTCTGGTCACACGCAGGGGAACGAGATCGGTGGCGGCCGATAAATAGGAAACCGAGTCAGACCCGCCGCATCCAGAGATAATATTCCTAATGACAACTACCGCTCGTCGAAACGCAACACTCCAGGCGTCATACAAACGGATTTGACCCAGATCAACGACGGTTGGGAAGATACTTGGATAATAGATTTGGGTCTTTTGTGCACGGTGCGCTGCGGTTCGGTCGACAGGAGAGAGCCAGGGTGTGGTTTTGCGTCAAGGGCGATGTCGCGAGGTTGAAAATATTCGCAGTTCTTCCAACATCTTAGATTGAGGCTAAGAGCCCGTCCGGAAGGTTATTGAATCCGGTGAATCCGTTGTGATTCTATGCCGCGCCAGAGGAAATGGGAGCGGACAGAATGTGGACGACGGAAA
>NZ_NYWI01000033.1:0-79135 GCF_002684955.1 Tistrella sp.
CGCTCTGCCGGCCGCTGTCGATCCGGGCCTGGGTGCGCGCGGCGGATTCTTCGATCCGCAGCTTGGGCACGCCGGCCTCGATCGCCTTGGTCATGCCGCCCAGCGCCTCGACCTCTTCGATATGGCCCAGCGCGCGCTGGGCCAGATCATAGGTCAGCCGCTCGACATAATGGCTGCCGCCCCAGGCGTCGATCAGCTTCGTCAGGCCGCTTTCGGTCTGCAGGAACAGCTGGGTGTTACGGGCGATGCGGGCCGAGAAATCGGTCGGCAGCGCGATCGCCTCGTCCAGCGAATTGGTGTGCAGGCTCTGGGTCTGGCCGGCGGCCGCCGCCATCGCCTCGACACAGGTGCGCGCGACGTTGTTGAACACGTCCTGCGCCGCCAGCGACCAGCCCGAGGTCTGGCTGTGGGTGCGCAGCGACAGCGAGCGCGGATCCTTGGGATTGAAATGCTGCTTCACGAGCTTCGCCCAGAGCAGGCGCGCCGCCCGCATCTTGGCCGTCTCCATGAAGTAGTTCATGCCGATCGCCCAGAAGAAGCTGAGCCGCGGCGCGAACCGGTCGACATCCATGCCGGCGGCGACACCGGCGCGGATGTATTCGATGCCGTCGGCCAGCGTATAGGCCAGTTCCAGATCGGCCGAAGCGCCGGCTTCCTGCATGTGGTAGCCGGAGATCGAGATCGAGTTGAAGCGCGGCATCTCCTTCGCCGTATAGGCGAAGATGTCCGAGATGATCCTCATCGACGGCGCGGGCGGATAGATATAGGTGTTCCGCACCATGAATTCTTTGAGGATGTCGTTCTGGACCGTGCCGGTCAGCCTGTCGTGCGGCACGCCCTGTTCCTCGGCGGCCACGATATAAAGCGCCATCACCGGCAGGATCGCGCCGTTCATGGTCATCGACACGCTCATCTGATCGAGCGGGATGCCGCTGAACAGGGTGCGCATGTCGTAGATCGAATCGATCGCGACACCGGCCATGCCGACATCACCCTTCACCCGCGGATGATCGCTGTCATAGCCGCGATGGGTGGCAAGGTCGAAGGCGACCGACAGGCCTTTCTGACCGGCCGCGAGATTGCGGCGGTAGAAGGCGTTGGAGTCCTCCGCGGTCGAGAAGCCCGCATACTGGCGGATCGTCCACGGATTGGTGGCATACATGGTGGGATAGGGGCCGCGCACATAGGGCGCCACACCCGGATAGGTGCCGGTGAAGTCGATGCCGGCCAGCGCATCGGGCCCGTAGGCCGGCTTCACCTCGATGCCTTCGGGCGTGACCCAGGGCTCGACCGCCGCCGCCACATCGGGTGCTGCGGCGGGGGGCACGGCGTCGAAATCGAGGGCGGCGAAATCGGGAAGCGTACGTGCCATCGGATCAGGCCTCCGTACCGACAGAAGGGGTGGCCACGGCCGCATGGGCCTCGGCAAGCAGAGCGAGCGCATCCATGCCGGCCGCCAGGAAGCGCGAGATACCGGCCCCGGTCAGCGCCGCCTCCAGCTCGCCCGGACGGCCGGCCAGCCAGACATGGGCGGCACCGGCCGCCTTCAGCGCGGCGGCCGCGGCGGCCGCCTCTTCGGCATAGCGCGCATCCGACGAGCAGAGCACGGCAAGGCGCGCACCGGCCGGCAGACCATCGGTGCCGTCATGAATATCGGCATCGATGCCGCCCGCGGCCAGAAGGTTGCGGGTGAAGGTCAGCCGGGCGGTATAGTCGGCCGGCGTGCCCAGCGTCACCAGCAGCGCCTTCGGGTACGCGCCGTCGGCCGTGAGACGCCGGGCGGCCTCGCGCAGCTGCTCGAAGGGCTCGGCCAGGCGCATGGGGGCAAGCGGGGTGCAGGTCGAGGCCGGGCCTTCGGCTGCGATCTCGGGCATCGGCCGGGCGAAGGACGCGGGGTCGACCTCGTCCATGGTGGGGGCGACATCGCCCAGATTGGGGAATTCCGACACGCCGATCAGGCCGGTCTGGCGCTTCGCCACCGCGGCCTCGATCGCGGCCCGGGTGGCGGCGGCACGCTCCTGCACGATGCCGGCTTCCAGCGCCGCGATCAGGCCGCCGGCCTGCTCGATCGCCTGGAAGGCGGCCCAGCCGGCGCGGGCGAAGCCGTCGGTCAGCTGCTCCAGCGCCCAGGCGCCGGCGGCGGGGTCGGCAACCCGGCCCAGATGGCTTTCCTCCATCAGCACCAGCTGGGTGTTGCGGGCCTGGCGGCGGGCAAGCGCGCCCGGATGGCCGATCGCATCGGTGAAGGGGGCGAGCACGACCACATCGGCGCCGCCCACCGCACCGGCGAAGCCGGCCGCGGTCAGCCGCAGCAGGTTCACCCAGGGGTCGACCTTCGAAAGCATGCGCGCCGACGACCGCGCCTCGATCCGGGCCGGAACCTCCACGCCGGAGGCAGCGGTGATCCGACCCCAGATCGCCCGCGCCGCGCGCAGCTTGGCGAGCGAGGTGAAGTACTCGCCATCGACCGCAAGGCCAAGCGTCACGCGGGCGAAGGCCTCCTCGACCCCGAAGCCCGCCTCGACCAGCGCCTTCGCGTAAAGCACGGCGGCCGCCGCCATCACGCCCAGTTCCTGGGCCTCGCCACCGCCGGCCTCGTGGACCACCTGGCCCGAGGCGCGCAGGAAGCGGGCCTCCAGCAGGTCCGGTGCCAGGCGCTTCGCCAGCGCCGCAGCCCGGGCGACCCGGGCCTGAACCGATCCGGGGGCCGTGCCGCTGGCCGCAAAGGCCGAAACCGGATCCATGTTGAAAGCGAGCGGCGCGCGGATGGCGCCGGGCTGGCTGCGGGCGAAACCGGCGAGCCAGCCGGCCGCCTCGACATCGAGCGCGCCGGCATCGAGCCCGACCGGCGCCAGATCGATCATCACGCCATCGAGCACCGTCGCCAGATCCTCGGTCGAGACCGCGGCGATGCCGTCGCGGCCGGTCGGGTCCAGGCGCAGCAGCACCGAGGCGGCGCCATTCTCCAGATCCTCAAGTACCTGAGCGTTCGCAGTTGCGGGATCGGGGTGGCGGACCAGGGTGCGCAGATCCCAGGGCCGGGCTGCATCACCCGTGGCGGGGCGCGGCAGCATCCGGGCGGCGATACCGTCTTCGGGCGTATAGAGCGGCTCGACGCTCAACCCGTCCCGGGTCTTCCAGCGCAGCTTCTTCTCGTAGGGTGCGCCCTTCAGCGTCTTCTCGACCAGGGCCATCCAGGCATCCCGCGACGGCGGATCGAAATCCGCGGCCAGCGGGGTGGCGGGTTCGAGGGGATTGCTCGTCTGCACAGGTTTCACCACGGTTTTTTCCGATCCGGCATCTTCTGGCGCCTTCGGACGCGGCCCCGCGGGCGCTGCCTGCACGGGTCTGCCGAAGGCGGGTTCGGCGTTTCCTTATCCTTGCGTCCGGAACCGGGCAATGCACCGTCGTCCGGACATGGGTCGCAAGACATATACCGCAAAGCGGTAGCAGACTGGAAACACGAACCGCATCGCAGCAACACCCGAGGCGTCGCGAACCGCGTGCGAATATGCACGGCGGCGCGGCAGAGGGGATCAGCGCAGCGTCGCCAGATCCGCCGCCAGCCCGTCCAGTGCGGCACGGATCGCAGGGCCGCGCAGCCGCGCCTTGGTTGCGGCATAGGCGGCGGGCGACAGACGCTCGGCCAGATCCCGGGCCATGCGCTCCGCCCGGGCGACGGTGCTGGCGGGGGCGACCTCGATATCGTCGATCAGATTCTCGGCCAGCGCCGCCTCGGCCGAGAAGGCTTCGGCATGCAGCAGCGCCCGCGCCTCCAGATGCCGGGGCACCACGCTTTGCGCCACCATCAGCATCCAGGCCGGCAGCGGCATGCCGATGGCGGTCTCGTTCAATTGCAGCCGATAAGGGCCGGCGGTCATGCAGCGCATGTCGCAGGCATAGGCCAGGATCGCGCCGCCGGCGATGGCATGGCCGGTCAGGGCGGCCACCGTCGGCAGGCCCAACCCGTGCAGGCGCAGCACCAGCCGCGAGAACTGCTCGAAAAAGGCGATGAACTCGACGCCCGACAGCCCCGGCAGGATCTTGAGGTTCAGCCCGGCCGAAAACATGCCGTCGCGCCCCGCCAGCACCAGGGCGCGGGCGTCCGCCGCCTCGCCCTCGTCCAGCGCCGCATCCAGCCGGGTGAACCAACCGGCGTCGAGCGCATTGGCCTTGCCGTCGTCGAAGCGGACGGTGGCGACCCCGTCCCGGAAGCTGGTCTCCATGGAATGCGTCTCCTCCCTGACATTGCCTCAACGCCGATGGCCCTAACGACGGCTGCCCCCGCCCCGCCCTCTGATCCGGGGCGGGTTGCGGGGGCCGTTATCATAGCGCGTCCGGGTGGAAGCCGTCACGCGGGTGCGCGCCGGGTGGGCGCGCGCCGGAGATGGGCCATCAGCTGCCGCGGCTGCGCGGCTGGATGCCCAGCCATCCACCGCCGCCGGTGCCGCCGGCGCCGATGGTGTTGCCGTTGCCGCCGGTGCCCTCGACGCTGTCGGTCACGCCTTTCAGGATCGAGGTGGCGCGGTTGAAGCCGTCATCGGCGTGATAGGTGATGGTCACCCCCTCGCCGCGCGCAACCTCGGTCATCCGCGGGTCGCCGATCAGGAAGGCGGTGCCGTCCATCAGGGTCAGGAAGGCGCCGTCGGCCTGATAGACCACGCCCTGCCTGGTGTGGGTGCCGGAGACATCGGCTGCCGCGGCGGCAAGCGGCGCGGCGGCGGCCTGCTCTGGCGTCACGGCATGGCGCTGATCATTGGCCGCACTGGCCATGCCGGCACCGGCAAGGGTGAAGGCGGCGACAAACAGGGGGAGGGACTTGCGCATGATCTTGGGTCCTCTGTTCCGGGGACGGTGCCGTCGGGCACCGCATGTCCCTCGAAACCCCGGGCGCTCGTACCCGTTCCCGGGGTCATGGTTTTGCCCCGATCTCGTCGCAGCCCCCCGCGCGCGCCATCAAAATGCCGCAGCCGACACGCGAACGCCCGCCATCCCGGGGGCAGTCCGGAATGACGGGCGTCCTCGATCGGCATCACAGATGCCGAAAGGCATTAAGCGGCTGACGGGTCAGCTGCCCTTGGCGCGGGGCTGGGCGCCCATCTGGCCGCCACCACCGGTCGCCGACGAGCCGGTGGTGGTCGAATCGGTGCCGGTGCCGCTCAGGCTGTCGGTCGCACCCTTGCGCACCGAGGTGGCCTTGTTGGTGCCGCCGTCCTGATTGTAGGTGACGGTGACTTTGTCACCGGCCTTCACGTCGCTCATCTGCGGGTCGTCGACCTGGAACTTCGTGCCGTCTTCCAGGGTCACGCTGTCGCCGCTGACGCTGGCGACGGTGCCCTGCCTGGTCATGGTGCCGGCGCCGGCACCCGTGCCGCCCGGCGCGGCAGCGCCCGAGCCGGTGCCGATGCCCGGCGTGGTGCCCGGATTGGTCGGATTGGCGTTCTGCGAGCTGCCGGTGGTTCCGCCGGCGCCGGACGGCGTGCCGGAGGTGCCGGCCGCGGTGGCGAGCGAGGCGCCGCCGAGCATGAGGGCGGTCACGAGAACGGGCAGGGTCTTGCGCATCGGGGGAGGTCTCCATACTGAGCAAGGCAACTGCGTGCCTTGCCGGGGGTCTGAGGCGTGGCGGGGCGCCATCCGCCTCTTGCCCCCTTCAACGGATGGGGGCCACGACCGTTCCGCTCCCTGCCCGAATTATTCGCCAGGCCCCCTCCCCCCATCGACGGGCTTGGCATCGCCATCCTGCGCGAGTATGTTCACGCAATCTTGATAATAAGAATCATTCGCAATTGAGAGGCGAGTCCCTTCCAACGAGAAAGGGATCGGTCCGAATGAACACCACACGGCTGACGAACGGCCTCGGCCATGGGCTGCTGGCCCTCTGCCTCACCCTGCCCGCCACCGCCTTCGGCCAGGGCGCGGCACAACCAGTGGCCGCAGAGCGTGAAGACGACGACAGGACGGAAGGCGCAGACGCGCCGGCGGGCACAGGCGAAAGACTGCCGCCGCTGTCGGTGATCGCCACCCGCGGCACCCGGTCGGTCGACGACATCCCGGGCAATGTGACGGTGATCGACAGGCAGGAGCTGGACCTGCGCATGGTGGAGGATATCGGCGAACTGGTCCGGCACCTGCCGGGCATCCAGGTCGACCGCCAGACCAGCGGCACCAACCCCTTCGGCGACCGCACCGGCTTCACCATCCGCGGCGTGTCGGGCAACCGCATCCTGACCCTGGTCGACGGCAGCCGGACCCTGGAGCGGATCACCGACAACACCCGCGACGTGGTCGAGCTGACCCATATGAAACGGGTGGAGATCCAGCGCGGCCCGGCCTCGGCACTCTGGGGCAGCGATGCGCTGGGCGGCGTGGTCGCCTTCGAGACCATGGACCCGGAAGACTATCTGGCGGTCAGCGGCCGCGACACCGCCTTTCGCTTCGACACCACCCATTCGACGCTGGACGACGCGACCGGCGGCGTCGGGGCGGCGGCGCTGCGCTATGGCGATTTCGCGGCCTCGCTGTCGCTGGGCCGGCGTGTGGGCCACGAGCCCGAGAACCGCAATGCCCGCAGTTCCAGGGCGGCCGGGGCGGTCTGGGACTGCTATCGCAATCCCGGCGCCACGCCCTGCGGCCAGCTCGATCCGGCCGATATCCGGGCGGACAATGTGCTCGCCAAACTGGTCTGGACGCCCGGCAGCGATCATCGCATCGGCCTGACGCTGGAGCATTTCGAGCGCGAGACCGAGGTCGAGCAGCTTTACGACCACGGCTATGACGCGGCCGGCAATTTCGTCGCGAATTACGACCGGACCCAGACGCTCAGCCGGCAGCGCATCGCGCTGGAGCACGACTGGACGGTCGATATCGGCCCGATCGAAACCATCCGTTGGCAGCTCTCGCATTCCCCGCAGAAGAGCAGGCGCGAGGGGACACGCGATCGCATCCTCGCCAACGGCAGCAGCGAAACCCGCTACGACTATCTGGAATACGAGGAAGCCTTCACCGAATTCGATGCCCAGTTCGATGGTGGTTTTGCGACCGGCCCGCTCAGCCACCGCCTGACCTGGGGTATCGACGGCGACTATACCGAAACCGATTACGAGCGCATCGACACCACGGTCAACCACACCACCGGCACCACCACGGTGGCCCGCGCCGGCGGCTTCAACTTCGCCAACGCCACCACGATCCGCGCCGATGCCTATGTCCAGGACGAGATCGGGCTCTGGAACGGAAGGTTGCGGGTGACCCCGGCGCTGCGCCTGGCGCATTACGCGATCGATCCCCATCCGAATGCCGATTACAAGCCGGTGGACGGCGCCGAACCGCGCAAGGTGACCGAGACCGAGCCGACCTGGAAACTGGGCGCGGTGCTGGATCTGGACGATAGCTATTCGGTCTATGCCCAGTATGCCGAGGGCTTCAAGATGCCGACGGCCCAGCAGCTTTATACCTCGCTGCCCAGCACGAGCTTCAACCTGGTCCCCAATCCGAACCTGCGCCCGGAATCGGTGAAGAATTACGAGGCGGGCCTGCGCGGGCGCTTCCGCGACGGCAGTTTCTCGGTGGGCGGCTTCTATGCCGACTATACCGATTTCATCCAGTCCTTCGTCTTCCTGCCCAATGGCGACATCACCTATGACAACCTGACCACGGTGAAGGTCTGGGGCCTGGAAGCCTCGGGCGAACTCTATCTGGACGATCTCTGGAGCGTGACCGGCGCGCTCTCGGCCCAGCGGGGCAAGCAGCAGGCCTCACCGGGTGAGGACACCACCGCCTTCGACGGCGCCATTCCGCTGGGTGGCACGCTGGGGCTGCATTACGACGACAGCGAGATGGGGCTGCGTGCCAGCCTTTACGGCACCTTCCAGCGCGGCGTGACCCGCACCGCCGGCAGCAATGCCTACAAGCCCGGCGGCTATGGCGTGTTCGATTTCGCCGCCGCCTGGACGCCGGCACACTGGATCACGCTCCGCCTCGGCATCGACAACATCTTCGACAAGCGCTATTTCCCGAGTTCGGCCACGGCCTATGCCGCCCAGCCCTCCAGCACCTCGGTCGCCAACACCAACCCGATCGAGGCGCAGGTCCAGCCGGGCCGCGCGTTCTCGCTCGGCGCAACGCTGACCTTCTGACCCGATGACGGTCACCGCCGATCCCGGCCGCCCAGGCGGCCGGGCACGCGGCACCGCCCGCCGCCAGCGCGGCGGGCGGCTGCGTTGTTTCCTGCGTCTGGCCCTGCCCTTCTTCCTCAGGCCTGCGGGCCGGGCGGCGGCGCTTAAATTCACCCTCGCCTTCGGCCTCGCCATCGCCGCGGTCTGGATCGGCTTCGAACGCAATGCCTGGAACCAGACCTTCTTCGGCGCGCTGGAGCGGCGCGATGCCGACGCCGTGTTTCGGGCGACGCTCGACTGGATCTGGCTGCTGGCGCTGCTGGTCGGCGTTTCGGTCCAGCGGGCCTATCTGGAACGCATGGTCGAGATCGAATGGCGGACCTGGCTGACCCGCCGCCTGCTCGACCGCTGGCTGGGGCGCGGCGGGCTCTGGCGGCTGGAGAGCGCCGGCGGGATCGACAACCCGGACCAGCGGGTGGCAGAAGATGCCCGGCTGCTGTCGTCGCTGACCGTCGAACTGACGCTGCGGGTGCTGCTGGATGTGGTCGAGCTTGGCCTCTATATCGGCGTGCTCTGGTATCTGTCGGGCACGCTCGCTTTGCCGCTGCCGGGGGGCGGCAGCCTGGATCTGCCCGGCTATATGGTGATCGCGGCGGTGCTCTATGCCGGCATCGCCAATCTGGTCGCCCATCGTCTGGGCCGGCCGCTCGCCGGGCTCGCCGCCCGGCAGCAGCACCGCGAGGCCGATTTCCGCTTCGGTCTTGCACGGCTGCGCGATGCGGCGGCGGAGGTCGTCCTGCTCGGCGGCGGCCGGCGCGAGGCCGGGCTTGCCGCCGGGCGGTTCGATGCCGTGCGCCGGAACGCGCTCGACCTTGCCCGCCGCCACCGGATCTATGCCCTGTTCCAAACCCCGTTCAGCTACACCGTGCTCAACATCTCGATGTTCGTAACGGCACCCGCCTATCTGGCCGGCCAGCTGGATCTGGGCGGCATGATGCAGGCGCGCGGCGCCTTCTCGACGGTGGTCGCAAGCTTCGCGACCCTGGTCTTCGTCTATCCGAAAGTCGCCGAACTGATGGCGGTGCTCGGGCGGCTGGAATCCTTCGAACAGGCGCTGGCCGATCGCGGCCCCCGCCTCTGCCCGCATCCGGCGGCGCGCGCCGCGGCATCGGATGCGCTGGTGCTGGAGGGGGTGGCGGTCACGACCCCCGACGGAGAACCGCTGACCCGGCCGATCGATCTGGTGCTGCGGCCGGGCGAGAAAGTCGCGCTCACCGGCGCGTCGGGCACGGGCAAGAGCCTGCTGCTTTCTGCCATCGCCGGCGCCTGGCCGCATGTCACCGGCAGGATCGAGCGGCCGCGGGCGGGCTGGCCGCCGGTGGTCGTGCCCCAGCGCCCCTATCTGCCCGGTCTCGCCCTCGGCGACGCCCTGCTCTACCCGGCGGAGGGCGGCAGCCGGGCAGACGCCGCAGGGCTGCTGAACGCCGTGGGGCTCGGCCGGCTGGTCGCCGATCTGGACGGCCCGCCCCGCGACTGGGACCGGCAGCTTTCACCCGGGGAGCGTCAGCGCCTGGCCCTGGTTCGCGCCCTGCTCCGCCGGCCGCGCTGGCTGCTGATCGACGAGGCGACCTCGGCGCTGGATGCCGAGGCCGAGACGCGGGTGCTGGCACTGATCGACCGGATGCACCCGCCGCCGGCAGTGCTGATGGTGGCGCACCGCCCGGCGGCGATCGCCGCCTGCGACCGGGTGGTGGCGCTGCACCCGGCGGCAGATGTTCCGGCGGATCAGGCGCCGGCCTGATCCAGCGCCGTCATCTCGTCGGCGGTCAGCGACAGATCCAGCGCCTTCACCAGGCTGTTCAGCTGGGCGAGGCTGGTGGCGCTGGCGATCGGCGCGGTGACGCCGGGGCTGGCGATCATCCAGGCCAGCGCCACCTCGGCCGGGGTCGCGCCATGGGCCTCTGCGACCCGGTCGAGGGCGGCCAGGATGGCGAAGCCCCGCGGGTTCAGATATTTGCCGACCCGGCTGCCGCGCTGGCTCTGCGAGAGATCTGCCTCCGACCGGTACTTGCCCGAGAGGAAGCCCGAAGCCAGGCTGAAATAGGGAATGACGCCCAGCCCGCGGGCCATGCACAGATCCCTGAGCGGGCCTTCGAAGCTGCTGCGGTCATAGAGATTGTATTCCGGCTGCAACGTCTCATAACGGGCAAGCCCGCCGGCGGTGGAGATGTCGAGCGCTTCCGACAGCTGATCGGCCGTGAAGTTCGACGCGCCGATCGCCCGCCCCTTGCCGGCCTTCACCAGCCGGTCGAAAGCTTCCAGCGTCTCGTCCTGGGGCGTGTCGGCATCGGGATAATGGGCCTGATAGAGATCGATATGGTCGGTCTGCAGGCGGCGGAGCGAGGCCTCGACGCAGCGCTCGATCCGCGCGGCCTTCAGGCCCTTGTCGTCGGGTCGCATCGGGGCACCGACCTTGGTCAGGATCTTGACCTTCGCCCGCTTCGCCGGGTTGGCGGCCAGCCATCTGCCGATGATGGTCTCGGACTCGCCACCCTCATGCCCGTCGACCCAGACCGAATAGACGTCGGCGGTGTCGATCGCATCGATGCCGGCATCGACCAGGGCATCGAGCAGGGTGAAGGAGGTCGGCTCGTCGGCGGTCCAGCCGAACACGTTGCCGCCGAAAACCAGCGGCACGATTTCAAGGCCGGACTGGCCGAGCTGGCGCGTCTGCATGGGGGAACCTCTCCTGATCCAGGAACGCCCGCAGATGCCGCCTCCCCGGAAAAGCTCCGGGGCCGGCTGCGGGCGACCCATGGTCGCGCGCCCCCGGCCCCGTATGCAAGCCGTCAGAGTCCCCAGCCCCACCACTCAGTCCCGGCGCGGAGCTACACCCCCCCACCCGCCATTGAGGCGGGGGCCAAGGGCACGGAGTGCCCGCCCGGCGAGGGACTAAAAAGACTCACCCGCCCGGCGAGGGTCAAACAGACTCCTCCTTCTCAGATGCAGCGCCCGCCATCGACTTCCATGCAGACGCCGGTCAGGAACGAGGCGGCATCCGAGGCGAGGAAGGCGGTGGCTTCGGCCACGTCGCGGGCCGAAGACAGGCGGCCGAGCGGAATGGTCTCGATGATCTTGGCGCGCGCCTCGGGCGTGTCGGGCTGGCCGAGGAAGGCGCTGGTCAGGCCGGTCGGGCCCATCACAGGGTTGACGGCGCAGACCCGGATGTTGTCGGGCGCCAGTTCCACCGCCATGGTCTTGGTGATGACCACGGCCGCGCCCTTGCTGCCGTTGTACCAGACCAGACCCGGGCGCGGACGCACGGCGGCGGTGGAGGCGATGTTGATCATCACGCCGCCCTTCTGGGCGCGGAACACCGGCACGGCATGCTTTGCGGCCCAGAACAGGCTCTTGACGTTGACGTCGAAGACCTTGTCGAAGGTCGCCTCGTCGACATCGGTCATGGGCCCGCGGTTGTGGGTGTAGCCGGCATTGTTCACCAGCACGTCCAGCCGGCCGAAGGCATCGGTCGCCGCCTTGATCATGCCCGCGGTGCCGGCATCGGTCGCCACGTCGGCATGCACATAGACCGCCTCGGCGCCGGTCGCCTTGATCTCGGCCGTCACCCGCTCACCGCCGGCATCGTTGATGTCGGCGACCACGACTTTGGCGCCCTTCTCGGCGAACAGCCTGGCGATGCCCTCGCCGAAACCCGAACCGCCGCCGGTGACGATCGCAACCTTGCCCGTCAGGCTCATCTTCTGCTCCTCTCCTGGAACGATCGGCCGGTGCCCTACCGGCCACGGCATCCGGCCCCCGTCTGATGGTGCGGGCGGGGTTTCCGGACCGGCCTCCGATCTCCCGTCCACCTCCGGCGACGGGGCGTCCACTCTCGGAAAACGCGAGCGGACAGCGAAGACATTCGCGGACAATAGCACGTCGGACGGCGCTGGGAAGAGCCTGCCAGCGCCTCTGAACCCAAGGAAATCCGCCGATGCCCGCCTTGCGCGGAGCGTGCGGCGCACCATTCCCGTGGCGGTCCCTGGGTGCAACCATGCGTTTCAAATTGACACAGAAACTTGCCGCCCGCACAGTCGACCGCAACGGCCCGAAGCAGCGGCCGGCAGAATAGGGAGAACACGTCTGATGGCGATCCGCGCCCCGCATTTCCCCACCGACGGCGTCACCTGGTTCAATCTCGTAGGCCCGCCGCCAACCCTGCAGGACCTGCGCGGCCGGCTGGTGATCCTGGATTTCTGGACCTTCTGCTGCATCAACTGCATGCATGTGCTGCCGGTGCTGGCCGAGATCGAGCGGCGTTATCCCGACACCGTGGCGGTGATCGGCGTCCACAGCCCGAAATTTACCGCCGAGCGCGACCCGGCCAAGGTCGCCGGCGCGATCGCCCGCTACGGCATCACCCATCCGGTGATCCACGACCCCGAGATGCGGATGTGGCGCGAATATGCCATCCGCGCCTGGCCCACGCTGGGTTTCATCGGCCCCGACGGCGCCTATCTGGGGGCGGCCCCCGGCGAGCCGGCGCTGGAGAAGCTGGTGGAACTGGTCGATCGGGTGCTTGAAGAGGCGCGCGAGGGCGGCAGTCTCGTGCCCGCCACGCTCGATCTGGCGCCGGCCTCCGAACCCGCGCGACTGCTGCGCCACCCGGCGAAGCTCAAGGAATTCCGCTATGGCCGCGGCTCTGCCGGCTGGGCGATCGCCGATGCCGGCCATCACCAGATCGCGCTGTTCGACAATGCCGGCAACGAGATCCGCCGGGTGGGATCGGGCGAGCACGGGCTGGTCGACGGGCCGGCCGAGAGCGCACGCTTCCAGCGGCCGCAGGGGCTGATCGCCGCCGATGGCGCGATCTTCGTCGCCGACACCTGGAACCACGCCGTGCGCCGGATCGATGTGGCGAGCGGCGAGGTCACCACCATCGCCGGCACCGGCCGGCGTGGCCCGATCCTGAAGGCCGCCGCCCCCGCCATCGATACCGCCCTGGCCAGCCCCTGGGATCTGGAATATCGCGAGGGCGTGCTGTATGTCGCCAATGCCGGCACCCATCAGCTGGCGCGGATCGATCTTGAGACCGGCGTGCTGGAACCGCTGGCCGGCACCGGCGCCGAGGCGCTGGTCGACGGGCCGGCCGATCAGGCGGCGCTGGCCCAGCCCTCGGCGCTGGCGCTGAAGGAAGATCAGCTCTGGTTCATCGATGCCGAAACCTCCAGCCTGCGGCGGCTGGATCTTTCAGGCGGCACGGTCTCGACCCTGGTCGGTGACGGGCTGTTCGACTTCGGCATGGTCGACGGGCCGGCCCGGACCGCGCGCTTTCAGCACCCGCTCGGCCTCTGTTTCGACATGAACGGCAACATCCTGGTCGCCGACGCCTATAATGATGCGATCCGGGTGGTGGATCCGGAAACCGGCATGGTCTCCAGCCTCGACGATCCACCCTATGACTGTTTCGACGATCTCTGCCGCCCGCTGTCGGAACCGGCAGGCGTTGCGGTGGATGATGACGGGGTGGTATTCGTGGCCGATACCGGCAATGACCGGATTTTCCTGTATCACGACGTTTTCCGGACCAGCCGGACGTGGGCGGAATGACGCAGACGGGGGCGGAATGACGCAGACGGGGGCGGAATGACGCAGGCCGGGCCCCGGGCGGATGACCTGCTGATCCGCCCCGCCCGCCCCGACGAGGCGGTGGCGCTGGCCGCGATCGAGGATGCGGCGGCGGCACAATTCGCCCGGATCGGGATGGATCTGGGTGCTGCCGCCTCGGATCCGGCCGCCATCGCCGCACGGGCGGCCGAGGGAGCCGTGCTGGCCGCAAGCCTGGGCGGCCGGCTGACGGGCTTTGCCATCGTCACCGTGGTGGACGGCAACGCTCATCTTGCGGAACTCGACGTGGCGCCGGATGTCCAGCGCCGGGGCATCGGCCGCCGCCTGATCGAGGCCGTGACCGATCGGGCGCGTGCGGCGGGCCGTCACCGCCTCACCCTCACCACCTTTCGCGACGTGCCCTGGAACGGCCCCTGGTACCGCCGGCTGGGGTTCACGGAGCTTGCCCCCGCAGCCCAGGGGCCGGCGCTCAGACAGATCCGGCAGGACGAGGCCCGGCGGATCGACCCGCTCGGCCCGCGGATCGCCATGGCAAGACCGCTCTGATCCGGCTCAGAGCCGGCCGAGCAGCTCGTCGACGAAGGCGGGGACGATCAGGCTTGCCGGGCCGTAGCGGGTTTCGGCGAACAGGCTGGCGCCCTCCGACGGCTCAAGGTTCAGTTCCAGCGTATGGGCCATGCCGCGATGGCGGACATCGGCCACGAAACCCGCCGCCGGATAGACGGTGCCCGAGGTGCCGACCGAGACGAACAGCCCGCACTCGGCCAGCGCCGCCCAGATCCGCTCCATCTCGAACGGCATTTCGCCGAACCAGACGATATGCGGCCGCATCCGCCCGGTCGATCCGCAGCCGCCGCAGGCCGAGGCCTCGTCGAGATCGGCCAGGTGATGGGCGACCGCCTCGCACTCCAGACAGCGCACCTTGGCCAGTTCGCCATGCATATGGATCAGATTGCGGCTGCCGGCGCGCTCGTGCAGGTCGTCGACATTCTGGGTCACCACCAGAACCCCGCCCGGCCAGGCCGCCTCCAGACGGGCCAGCGCCTGATGCGCGGGATTGGGCTGAACGCTCGCCAGCTGGGTGCGCCGGCTGTTGTAGAAGCCCTGGACCAGGGCGGGGTTGCGGGCAAAACCTTCGGGCGTCGCCAGGTCTTCCAGGCTGTGGCGCCGCCACACCCCGTCGGCATCGCGGAAGGTGTCGAGCCCGCTTTCCTTGGAAATGCCGGCCCCCGTCAGCACCACGATCGGCAGGTCGGGGGTCACGTCGTCCAGGCTCGTCTCAGGGTCGAAACGGTCGATCCAGCGCATCGGGGCTCACTCGCGAGAAGAGGACGAGAGGAAAAATGCGGCACTGCGGTTCACCGCCGCAGCACCTGCCGGCAGTCGGGCCGGCGGTCCTGCCAGCCCTGGCGCTCCAGCTCCGGCACCTCCTGCTCATCGGCCGCCCGGCCGAGACACAGATAGCCGATGAAGCCCCAGCCGGCCGGTACGTCCAGCAGCTGCACCACCGGTGCGGGATCCAGGATCGAGACCCAGCCCAACCCCACATCATGGGCACGTGCCGCCAGCCATAATGTATGGATGGCGAGCACCGCCGAATAGGCCACGGTTTCGGGCATGGTCCGGCGGCCGAGCCCGTGGCCCTGTTCAGGATCGGTGACCGCGAAAACCGCAAGCTGCAGCGGCGCCTTGTCGAGCCCTTCCAGTTTCAGCGCCCGATAGGCGGCGCGGCGCGGATCGGCCTGGGCGGTCGCCGCGGCCTCGTTCGCCTTCAGCACCTCGGCGCGGATGGCGGCACGCAAAGCGGGCGTGTCGACCCGCACGAAGCGCCAGGGCTGGGAATTGCCCACGGAGGGCGCGAGACAGGCGAGATCGAGCAGCCGGTCGATCAGCTCTTCAGGCAGCGGATCGGTGCGGAACCGGCGCACATCCCGGCGCCAGCGCAGCAGCGTCTCCAGCATCGCCTGGAAGTCGGGATCGAAAACCGGTGCTGCGCTCGCCATTCATCAGCTCTCCGTCAGTCAGCGCCCATCGACCCGTCAGCGCCCGTCGATGATCGACCCGCGGCGGACGCGGAACTGCGTGCCGTCATCCAGCTTGTGCAGCCCGTCTTCCAGCCGGCGGCGGGTGCCGTCGGGGTTCATCACCGTCGCCTGCATGCGGAACTCGGTCGCGTATTGCGAGGGGCCGATCATGACGGTGCGGCCGTCGGACAGCATGCGGATCACCGTGTTGGGCGGCAGCGGCGGCGGCACCTCGGCCTCGCCGGGCGCGGCCGGGCCTCCGGGGACCGCCGGCGTCGTCGGCTGCGGCTGAAGGTTGCGGTCCGGCGGGATCTGGGCGGCGGCAGGGGCCATCCAAAGACAGGTGATCGTCAAAAGTGCAGAAAAGACCAGGGGCAGGCGGCTCGGGGAGGAACCGGGACGGGCGAGCATGGGTGATGCGACCATTCGACAGACTTGGGGGCGCGGCAGGATCCGCCGGCGACCGGCGGATCAACCATTGATCCATAGCATTTAGATGTCGGCGCCGCGAATCTTCTGCAAGCTCTCGATCAGGGGATCGTCACCATCCTCGTCGCTCTCGTCCTCCTCGCCCCCATCCTCGTCGCCGTCATCCTCGCCGACAGGGGGCAGGCCACCACCGGTTTCGGTCACCAGCCGCCAGGCCGGCAACAACACCCGGACCGTGGTTCCGACCCCGGGCTCGCTTTCCAGCACCACCTCGCCGTCATGCAGGTCGACCATCGCCTTGACCAGCGACATGCCGAGCCCGGTGCCCTCGTAGCGGCGCGACAGCGAGCTGTCGACCTGTTCGAAGGGCTGGAAGACCCGCGGGATATCGTCCTCGGCGATGCCGATGCCGGTGTCGGCGACATAGAGTTCGATCGTACCGCCCTCGCCCTCAGCCGCCCCCGGCGCGGCCGGGCCGGGATTGCGGCGCACGCCCAGTTCGACCCGTCCGCCCGGATCGGTGAACTTCACCGCATTGGACAACAGGTTCAGCAGCACCTGGGTCAGCTTGCGCTCATCGGCCTTCAGATCGGCGCGGCGCAGTTCGTCGGGCAGTTCCACCACCAGATCCAGACCGCCACGCCGGGCGCGCTCGGCCACCATCCGGCGGCTGCGCTCCAGCAGGAAGCGGATCGGAACCTCGCTTTCCTCGACCGCAAGCTTGTCCGCCTCGGCCTTGGACAGATCCAGGATGTCGTTGATCAGCGACAGCAGATGCTGGCCCGACTGGCGAATGTCGGCGACATATTCTTCCTGCTTGGCGCTCATCGGCCCGAACAGCCCCGACTGGAGCATTTCCGAAAAGCCCAGGATCGCATTCAGGGGCGTGCGCAACTCGTGGCTCATATTGGCCAGGAACTCGGCCTTGCTGCGCGCGGCCGCCAGCGCCGCATCGCGGGCCAGGCTCATGCCTTCGGCCAGTTCCACCAGCCGGGCGGTCTGCTCCTCCAGCCGCTCGCGCGTGTCCTGCAGCTCGTGCAGGTTTTCCTCGAGCTGGCGTTCCTTGACCTTGATGTCGGTCGCATCGACATGCACGCCGACCACCAGCCCGCCGCTCATCAGCCGTTCGCGGATCTGCAGCCAGCGGCCGTCGACATTGCGCTGCTCGATGATGCCGATCGGGTTGCGGTGCTTGCGCACGCGCTGGGCGATCCAGGCCTCCCGATCGGCCAGACCTACGTCGATCCGGCCGGAATCGATCTCTTCCCGCAGCATGTCGACGAAGGGCGTGCCCGGCCGGGTCAGGTGGTCCGGCACGCCATAGAATTCGCGATAGCGGCTGTTGCAGAACACCAGCCGGTCCTCGGCATCGAACAGGACCAGCCCGGCCGACATGGCGTCCAGCGCCTCGTCGAGCACGCGATGGGTGCGCTCGGCCGCCTGGGTCTCGCGGCGCTGGTCGGAAATGTCGATCAGGGTCCAGGCGATGCGGTCCAGCCGGCCGTCCTGCAGACGATCGGCCATCGCGGTGATCCGCAGCCAGCGCACCTCCGTGCCGGCGCCGAGCTGGCATTCCACCGACAGCCGGTCGCGGGTGCCGCGGCGCATCTCGTCGAGCAGCCCGGCCAGCCGCTCGCCCACCACCCCCATACGTGCCAGCAGATCGGCGAAGGATTCCGCCCGGCCCGCCCAGGACAACAGCGTCCGGGCCCGCTTGTCCGAAACCCGGACCCGCCCGTCGGCATCGGTGACGACCAGCCCCACCTCGGCGGCTTCCACGTCCAGCCCCATTTCTGGGTCGGCCAGAAAGTCCTGCGGGACAGCGGCGAGTGTCGAGGCCATGGCTTCGGGCAGGTCGATGGCGATACCGCGCAGCGTGGCGACACCGGTCGCCGACATCACCGGTGCGCCAAGCGCCACGATCACCCCGCCGCCCATCCAGCGCCGGGGCGCATCGGCCAGAAAGGCGCGGCGCAGCATGTCTTCAAGGTCGCCGGCCAGCACGGCCGGGCAAAGCCGGCGGGCAAGATCGGCCAGCGGCAGCGGGCGCTGCGGCTGATCGGCAAGATGACCGACGGGAACATCGCCGGCCACGCCCGGCCGGGCAACCAGCACGAAGCCGCAACCGGGCGCCGCCCCGCCATCAAGGCCGGAGCCGCCCGTCGTCGCCACCATGCGGACCTCGTCGGTCCGCGCCACATCGCAAGCCGTTACCGACGCTTTATCGCCCATGCCCTCGTTCACACCGTCTCACCCCAACCCACCGTGGCACGGCGGGGATCCGGATCACCTGACCGTTCATCCGCAAGTGTATTGTCCTTACGGAAGCGAGGCCACATGAACCGGAATGCGCGGGGGTGATTCCGGTCCCGTCAGGCCGCCCGGTCGCCGGATGCCAGGCGGCTGATCAGATAGTCGAGATTATCGCTGTCGATGCCCTCGACCTGGGTCAGCACCCGCTCGATCAGGGTCGAGCGATATCTGATCCGGTCTCCAGGCCGGCCGTCATACTGCATTTCACGCGCCACGTCGATGGCCGTCATCATTGCATGCGCCAGCGCGTCCGGAATCCGGGCGGTCTGCAGCAGGCGCTCCAGCCCCTTGCGGCCCGGATCGTCGATCAGCCGCTGGGCATTCATCAGCGCCACGCCGGCCAGACGCGAGATGCCGCGGTCGAAAAAGCCGCGATCGCCGATGCACAGCGCCCGGAACAGGATGGTGGGCGTCAGCCGGCGGGCGGCATAAAGCACGTCGATCAGCTCGTCCGGATCCTCGGCACGGGACGGATCGACCAGGCCGATCACCGCCCGTTCGCGGCCGGCGAGCGCCAGATCCAGCGCCAGGCCCGCAGGCACGTCGGGCCGCTTGACCAGCTGGGTGCGCAGCCGGTCGGACACGACCGAGACCAGCCGCTCCGACACCTTCACCGGCAGCACCGGCCGGGCGATGACGCCGGCCTGAACGTTCTCGCTGGCCGGGAAACGGTCGATGGCGGTCAGCAGGGTCTTTTCGCCCAGTTCGGCCCCGGGATTGCCCACCACCGTCGCGACGGCGCCTTCGGCACCATGGCGGACGATCGTATCGCCCAGTTCCGCCGAAATGGTCTTGCGGCGGGCCACCGCTTCCTGTGCCGCACCGGTCTGGGCACGGACGATTTCGATCAGATCCTCGTCGGTCAGAACCTCCGAGAATTCCAGGATCGGCGTCGCCACCGGCACGACGTCACGCGCCAGCGTGCGGGCAACATCGCTGGGCACACCCGGATTGTCCTTCAGGGCCTCGGCGAGGGCGGAGCGGACCCGCACCTCGGCATCACGCAGCATCAGCCGGAAAATATCCTCGGCCAGCCGGCGCTCGCTGTCGCTGAGTTCTCCGTCGGCATGGACGGCGGCGACTTTGCGGGCAACGTCTTCGCGCCGCGCCGCCGTTGGCTCGGACAGCAGCTTGCGGATGTCTTCTTCGCTCAATTTAGCCATGACGACCTCCCCCGTTCCGTCGCGCCGCCGGACGATCTGCCCCATGCGGGCGGGCGATCCCCGGGCTTCGGTCACGGCGTGAACGCCTACAGCTTACGCGATTGGCCGGGACAGCGCCACGCAGGACAGGGTTAACACGTTCTTCACGATGTTTTCGTCAAGAATACCCGACAAAAATACCCGGCAAACGGGTGTGCCGCCCGCCCCTGCCGCCGCCCTGCGGTGATAGGACGCACAGTCGGCCCCCATCGCTTATTCTAGATTGACGCCCGAGAGACAGCCGTGATCCGCCGGGGCAACGGCGTGCGCGGCCGAGGCGCAGATACATGAGGATGAGACAAGATCAATGAAGACCCGTTTCCGCATCGCAACCAGCTTCCGCATCGCAACCAGCTTCCGCATCGCAGCCCTGGCCGGCCTCGCCGGCCTGATGCTCGCCGCAGGCCCCGCCGCCGCCGAGGGTGACGCCGCCAAGGGCGAGAAGATCTTCGCCCGCTGCAAGGCCTGCCACACCATCGAGGCCGGCGGCCCCAACCGCGTCGGCCCCAATCTCCACGGCGTCT
The DNA here is from genome assembly GCF_002684955.1 of Tistrella sp. Taxonomy (NCBI): domain Bacteria; kingdom Pseudomonadati; phylum Pseudomonadota; class Alphaproteobacteria; order Geminicoccales; family Geminicoccaceae; genus Tistrella; species Tistrella sp. The sequence goes on from NZ_NYWI01000033.1 coordinate 20,235, forward strand.
ACGGCCGCGAGGCCGGCAAGGCCGAGGGGTTCAAGTATTCGAATGCCGTGGCGGAGTCCGGCGTGGTCTGGACCCCTGAAAACCTCGACACCTACCTCACGGCCCCGGCAAAGTTCATCAAGGGCAACCGCATGGCCTTCGCCGGGCTTGCAAAGCCGGAAGAACGCGCCGACATCATCGCCTATCTCGCCAGCCAGAAATGAGCCGGAGCGCCCCCGTGCGGTCACCGGCCCGGAAGGATCATTGACCGACAGCGCCGGACCTGACGTCTTCACCGCCGCCGCCCTGGCCCGACATCTGGGCCGGGTGATCGCCGCCCCCACCACCGCCGATGCCGGGGCGCATGCCACCCTGGAGGCGGCGGTGACGGCGGCGCGCGGCTGTACGCTCTGTGCGCCGCATCTGCCGCGCGGCCCCCGCCCGGTGCTTCGGGCCGGCGCGAGCGCCCGCATTCTGATCGTCGGGCAGGCGCCGGGCACGAAGGTTCACGAGACCGGTCTGCCCTGGAACGATGCCAGCGGCGACCGGCTGCGCGACTGGACCGGGCTCGACCGCGAGGTGTTTTACGATCCGGCCCGCATCGCCATCATCCCCATGGGGTTCTGCTATCCGGGCCGCGGCACCGGCGGCGACCTGCCGCCCCGGCCGGAATGCGCCCCGGCCTGGCATCCGCGGCTGCTGCCGCATCTGCCCGAACTGCGCCTGGTGATCCTGGCCGGCACCTATGCGATCGGCGCCTATGCCCGGCCGCTGCTCGGCCCTGCCTTCGCACGTGCACCACTCTCGGACGTGGTCGCAGCCTGGGAAACCCTGCCCCCGGGCATCATGCCCCTGCCCCATCCCTCGCCCCGCAACCGACGCTGGCTGCGCGACCGGCCCTGGTTCGAAGACCGTGTGGTGCCGGCGCTGAAGCAGCGGGTGGATCATGCGCTCGGGCGATGACGCAGCGCAGTCTTTCGTGTCGCACCGCAAGAAAAACCGGTAACACGACGTCGTCACAGATCAGCCTTTTCCATTTATTTCAAGACCATGCATGCAGACCTCTTGTGCCGTTTCTGTCGCACGGCGCCTGAAACTGCGTTAGGATTTCACCCAGAGAGAGACGATCGCCGGCATGACCGGCGCCACGTCTCCGATCCTGGGGAGGACCTACACGATGGTGGCCATGCATGTGCGGGACCATATCGAGGAAGTCGTGCGTGTCGTCTCGACCGAGACGCCTGAGCCCGGCACTGCGGCGCGGGTCCCTCGGGGCCTTGCCCGGCCGCAGCTGCGCGCCTCCCCCTTCCGCGACCCGCAGCGGGGGGACACCCCGCTGCGCGACGGGCTGATCCGCGACAGCTGGCGGCGCTGTGTCGCGACCCACGGCCTGGACCCCACCCGGCTGCAGGAAGCCCGCATCCTGCCCGAGGCACGGGTGCGCGAGCATCGCGAACGGCTGGAAGACCTGATCCGCACCGCCCGCTTCGGCCTGGAAAGCCTGCATCGCCGCATCGCCGGCCAGGGCTATGTGCTGCTGCTGTCGGATGCGCGCGGGGTGACGGTCGATTTCATGGGCGATCCCACTTTCGACAATCATCTGCGCCGTGCGGGGCTGTATCTGGGATCGGACTGGAACGAGGCCCATGCCGGCACCTGTGGCGTGGGGCTGTGCATCGCCTCGGGCGAGGCGCTGACCGTGCATCAGACCGACCATTTCGACGCCACCCATGTCGGGCTGACCTGCACCTGTGCGCCGATCCACGATGTCGACGGCCGCCTCGCCGCCGTGCTCGACATCTCGGCCCTGCGCTCCCCCACGCCTAAGGACAGCCAGCATCTGGCCCTGCAGCTGGTGCAGGACTACGCCCATACCATCGAAATGGCCAATCTGGAGCGGCGCTTCCGCGACCGCTGGCTGGTCCGCTTCAGCCTGTCGCCGGATTTCGTCGAGGCCGACCCGGATTGTGCGGTGGCGCTGGACGATGACGGCCGCATCCTGGGCATGACCGACCGGGCCCGCCGTCTGCTCGCCGGCCAGAGCGACGGCAGCGCCCGCGACCCTTCGGCGGTGATCGGCCGGCATTTCAACGAACTGGTCGATTTCGACGTCGAGCGCCTGGGCGAGCTGGGCCGCGGGGCTGCGACCGAATCCTGCGGCATCGAGGTCCGCTCGGGCCGCATGCTCTATGCCCATGCCGCCCCGCCAGGCCCGGCCCCCACCGCCCGCAGCCGCCCCGACACGCTCCGCCGCGGCACCCATGGCCTGCCGGCACCGCTCGCCGCCCTCACCGGCGGCGACCCTGCCATCCTGGCTATGCTGGGCCGCGCCGCCCGGCTGGTCGAGGCGCCGGTCGCGATCATGATCCGCGGCGAAACCGGCACGGGGAAGGAATATCTCGCCAAGGCCCTGCACCAGTCGCGCCGCAAGCCCGGCCCCTTCGTGGCGGTCAACTGCGCGGCCCTGCCCGAAAGCCTGATCGAAAGCGAGCTGTTCGGCCATGTCCCCGGCGCCTTCACCGGCGCCCGCGCCCGCGGCCATGCCGGGCTGATCCGCGAGGCATCGGGCGGCACGCTGTTCCTGGACGAAATCGGCGACATGCCGCTCGCCCTTCAGGGGCGGCTGCTCAGGGTGCTGGCCGAACGCGAGGTGCTGCCGGTCGGCGGCGCCCGGCCGGTGCCGGTCGACATCCGGGTGATTTCGGCCAGCCATCGCGACCTGATGGCCGAGGTGCGCGCCGGCCGCTTCCGCGAAGATCTGTACTACCGCCTGAACGGCGCCCTGCTGACCCTGCCGCCGCTCAGGGAACGCGCCGATCTGGACTGGCTGGTCGGCCGGATGCTGGCCGACGGCGCGGCCGATCCCGCCGGCCACCGCCTGGATCCGCAGGCCCGGCTGCGCCTGCGCGCCCATCACTGGCCGGGCAATCTGCGGGAACTGGCCAATGCGCTGGTCTGCGCCCGGGCGGTCTCCACCGGCGGCGTGATCCGGGTCACCGACCTGCCCGAAGACCTGCAGGCCCCGGCGCTCAGCGCCCAGGCCCATGCCATCGGCCCCCATCCGCGGGCGCGGGAGGATGCCGAGATGCTGCGCATGGTGCTGAAATCCCACCGCTGGAACGTCTCGGCCGCCGCCCGGGCGCTCGGCATCGACCGCACCACCGTCCACCGCCGCATGCGCCGCCTGGGCATCCGCCCGCCGCATCGGGTGGAGGGGTGAGGCGCGGCAGGCCATAGGCTCCTGAACGCCACGATCAGCGACAGTACAGGTGGATTCCCGCCTCCGCGGGAATGACGTTATCTTTTTGTTCTAACACAATAAACTGTCATCCCCGCGAAGGCGGGGATCCACCTTTGCGTCACGATGCACGACATCGGCAGGAGGCAGATCCGATCTGCGCCCGCCAACCTGCGGCACCCGCATCGCCCGTGGCGCCACAGCTGTGGCAGGGTGCACGCGACGCGCCACAGCGGCTTTCGCCCAAGCATTTGATTCTGCTCAAAACATAGAACTGGCCCGCCTTTTGCCACTCTCAGCCCGGACCGCACCGTCAGATGTGCGGCGGCAAGATGGATGAGGGGCATGGAAACGCGACGAGACGACGCAGCGCCGCCTGCGGGCGCGCCGCTGGTGGGCGTGATCGCCAATCCGGTCTCCGCGCGGGATATCCGCCGGGTGATCGCCAACGCCACCAGCCTGCAGATCGCCGACCGGGCCAATATCGTGCTCCGGATTCTGGCCTGTCTGCGCCATTTCGGCATCGGCCGGGTGGTGATGATGCCGGATACCGGCGGGGTGCGGTCGCATGTGAAGCGGGGCCTGCACCAATCGGCCAATCGCGGCGACGGCCGCTTCCCGGCGGTCGAGTGGCTGGACATGGCCGTCACCGCCACCGCCGACGACAGCATCGAGGCCGCCCGGCGCATGGCCGCCATGGGTGTGGCGGTGATCGTGGTTCTGGGCGGCGACGGCACCCATCGCGCCGTCGCCTCGGCCTGCGGCCGCGTGCCCATCGCCGGCGTGTCGACCGGCACCAACAACGCCTTTCCCGACACCCGCGAGGCCACCGTCACCGGGCTGGCCGTGGGCCTGGCCGCCGCAGGCCTGGTACCGGCCGAGGTGGCCTTCCGCCCCAACAAGCGGCTGGAGGTGACGGTTGCCGGACACACGGAAACCGCGCTGGTCGATGTGGCGGTGGTGGCCGAACGCTATGTGGGGGCCCGCGCGCTCTGGCGGACGGAAAGCTTCCGCGAGCTTTTCGTCACCTTCGGTGACCCGCGCACCATCGGCATGTCGGCCATCGCCGGGCTGTCGGCGCCGGTCGACCGCGAGGCCCCCTTCGGCCGCCATCTGCGCTTCGCCGACCCCGCCCATGCGGAACGGGTGCTGCATGCCCCGATCGCCCCCGGGCTGATTCTGCCGGTCGGCATCGATGCCATCACCCGGCTGGATCCCGACCAGCCGGTGCGGGTGATGGCCGAGGCCGGCTCTCTCGCCTTCGACGGCGAGCGCGAAATCGCCTTCACCGCAGCGGACGCCCCCACCGTCACACTGCGCACCGATGCCTTCCGCACCGTCGATGTCGAGGCCTGCATGACCCATGCCGCGGCGGAAGGCCTGTTCTTCGACGGGGTGCGGGCACCGCCTGTAAACGCCCGCGCCTGACCACTCCTACGGCTCAACCACGAAGGCGGACACACCGCCACCATCCAGGGAGGATGACCGATGCCGGATTCAAAGCCCGCCCGTCCCGACGGGCCGCTGCCGCTCGATCACGACCGGCTGCTCCACGCCTACCGGATCATGCGCACCATCCGCGATTTCGAGGAACGCCTGCATGTCGATTTCGGCCGCGGCGACATCCCCGGCTTCGTGCATCTCTATGCCGGCGAAGAGGCGACGGCCGCAGGCATCATGATGCATCTGAACGATCAGGACCGCATCGCCTCCACCCATCGCGGCCATGGCCATTGCATCGCCAAGGGCGTCGACGTGATGGGCATGATGGCCGAGATCTACGGCAAGACCACCGGATCCTGCCGCGGCAAGGGCGGCTCCATGCACATCGCCGACCTGTCCAAGGGCATGATGGGCGCCAACGGCATCCTCGGCGCCGGTGCGCCGCTGGTCTGCGGCGCGGCGCTGGCCGCCAAGGTGCTGGGCCACAAGGGTGTCGGCATCAGCTTCGTCGGCGACGGCGCCTCCAACCAGGGCACCTTCCTTGAAAGCCTGAACCTGGCCGCCGTCTGGAATCTGCCGGCGATCTTCGTGGTCGAGAACAACGGCTATGCCGAAAGCACCGCCTTCGAATGGGCGGTCGCGGCCGACAGCTATGTCGACCGTGCGACCGGCTTCGGCCTGCCCGGCGTCACCGTCGACGGCACCGATTTCTTCGCGGTGTACGAGGCCGCGGGCGAGGTGATCGCCCGGGCGCGCGAGGGCGGCGGGCCGTCGCTGCTGGAATGCAAGATGGTCCGCTTCTTCGGCCATTTCGAAGGCGATGCCCAGACCTATCGCGCCAAGGGCGAGCTGGAGCGCATCCGCGCCGAGCAGGACTGCATCCGGATCTTCCGCAGCCGCGTCACCGGTGCGGGCGTGGTGACCGATGCCGAATGCGACGCGATCGATGCCGAGGGGGCAGAGCTGATCGAGCGCGCCGTGCAGGCCGCCAAGGACGCGCCGATGCCGTCCCCGGCGGATCTCCTCACCGACGTCTACGTCTCGTATTGAGCCGGTCCGGCTCTTCTTCCGGAGGATTTCCGTCATGGCCCGCAAGATCAGCATGAAAGACGCCATCAACGAGGCGCTGGACCAGGAGATGACCCGCGACCCCACCGTCATCATGATGGGTGAGGACATCGTGGGCGGCACCGGTGCCAGCGGCGAGGCTGATGCCTGGGGCGGCGTTCTGGGCGTCACCAAGGGGCTCTACGCCAAGCATGGCGACCGGCTGATGGACACGCCGCTGTCTGAAAGCGCCTATGTCGGCGCCGCGATCGGCGCCGCCACCTGCGGTCTGCGCCCCGTCGCGGAGCTGATGTTCATCGACTTCATGGGCGTGTGCTTCGACCAGATCTACAACCAGGCCGCCAAGTTCCGCTACATGTTCGGCGGCAAGGCCGAAACGCCGGTCACCATCCGCGCCATGGTCGGCGGCGGCTTCCGGGCGGCGGCACAGCACAGCCAGATGCTGACCCCGCTGTTCACCCACATCCCCGGGCTCAAGGTCGTCTGCCCGTCGAATGCCTATGACGCCAAGGGCCTGCTGATCCAGTCGATCCGCGACAACGACCCGGTGATCTTCTGCGAGCACAAGGCGCTCTACGGCCACGAGACCGACGTGCCGGCCGAATCCTATGCCATCCCCTTCGCCGAGGCGGCGGTGGTGCGCGAGGGCGGCGACGTCACCATCGTAACCTACGGGCTGATGGTCCATCGCGCCCAGGAGGCCGCCGCCCTGCTGGCGAAGGACGGGATCGAGGCCGAGATCATCGATCTGCGCACGCTCTCGCCGCTCGACATGGACACCGTTCTGGAAAGCGTCGAGGCGACCGGCCGGCTGGTGGTGGTCGACGAGGCGCATCCGCGCTGCTCGATCGCGACCGACATCGCCGCCCGGGTGACGCAGGACGCCTTCAAGGCGCTGAAGGCCGCGCCGCGCATGGTGACCGCACCCCATACCCCGGTGCCGTTCTCGCCCACCCTCGAAGACCTGTTCCTGCCCTCGGGCCAGGCGATCGCCGAGGCCGCCCGCGCGACCATCGGCCGCTGACCAGGAGACGAAACCGCAATGAGTGACGACCGCATCAAGCCGCTGGTGATGCCGAAATGGGGCCTGTCCATGCAGGAGGGCCGCCTCGCCGCCTGGCTGGTCGAGGAAGGGGCCGACATCTCGGTCGGCGACGAGATCATGGAGGTCGAGACCGACAAGATCACCAATGTCGTGGAGGCGGCCGATGCCGGCCGTCTCCGCCGCCGGGTCGGCCAGGAGGGCGAGGTCTATCCGGTGAAGGCCCTGCTGGGCGTGCTGGCCCCGCCCGAGGTCGACGATGCCGCGATCGATGCCTTCGTCGCCGCCTATGAGGTGCCGGCCGCGGGCGGTGACGACGAGGACACGGCCCCCGCCCATGCCTTCGTCGACACCCCGGCCGGCCGGCTGCGCCATGCCAGCCGCGGCGACAGCGGCCCCCATGTCGTGCTGATCCACGGCTTCGGCGGCGATCTCGACAACTGGCTGTTCAACATCGACGATCTGGCCGGCGCCGCCCGGGTCCATGCCCTCGACCTGCCCGGCCATGGCCAGTCCTCCAAGGATGTGGGGACCGGCGATCTGGAGGCGCTGGCCACCGCGGTGCTCGCCTTCATGGACAGCCAGGAGATCGAGGCCGCCCATCTGGTCGGCCATTCGATGGGGGGTGCGGTCTCGGCCCATATCGCCACCACAAGGCCCGGGCGCGCCCGGTCCCTGACCCTGATCGCCTCGGCCGGGCTGGGGGACGACATCGACCAGGGCTATATCGACGGCTTCGTCACCGCGGCCTCGCGCCGCGATCTGAAGCCCGTGCTCTCGAAGCTCTTCGCCGACCAGGCCCTGGTCGGACGGCGGCTGGTCGACGACCTGCTGAAATACAAGCGCCTCGACGGGGTCGATGCGGCGCTGGCGAAGCTCCGCGACGGGCTGTTCGCGGACGGACGCCAGAAGACCCCGCTCGCCGGTGCCATCGCCGCCGCCGATCTGCCGGTGCTGGTGATCTGGGGCACGGAGGACCGGGTGATCCCGGCCGCCCATGCCACTGCCGTGCCCGGGGCCACGGTCGAGGTCCTGCCCGATGCCGGCCACATGGTTCAGATGGAAGCGGCCCCCCGGGTCAACGAATTGATCCGGCGCCATATCGGAGGATGATCCCATGACCGCCTCTCTCCCCCTTTCCGGTCGCCGCACGGTGGTGACCGGCGCCGGCCGCGGCATCGGTGCCGCCATCGCCCGCGGGCTTGCCGCCCAGGGTGCGGCGGTGATGATCGCCGATCTCAACCCCGACACCGCCGCCGGCGTGGCTGACGAGATCCGCAAGGCCGGCGGCAAGGCCGCCTCCACCGCGGTCGACGTGCGCGAGCGGGCCTCGGTCGCGGCCATGCTCGACCGGACGATCGCCGAATTCGGCGGGCTGGACGTGGTGTTCAACAATGCCGGCATCGCCCAGGTCCGCCCCTTCCTCGCCATCACCGAAGACGACTGGCGGACGGTGATGGATGTGAACGGGCTGGGCGTGCTGATCGGCATGCAGGAAGCGATCACCCGCCTGCGTGCCCAGGGCACGGGCGGTGCGATCATCAACACCGCCTCCATCGCCGGCAAGCAGGGCTACGAGCCGCTGGCCCATTATTCCGCCAGCAAGTTCGCGGTGGTCGCCCTCACCCAGGCGGCGGCGCGGGCCTTCGGCGCCGAGAACATCCGGGTCAACGCGATCTGCCCGGGCGTGGTCGCGACCGACATGTGGAAGCTGATCGATCAGGGCTTCCGCGACTCAGGCCTCACCGGCCGCGAGAACGAGGCCTTCGATCAGTTCGCCGCCGGCGCCGTGCTCGGCCGCCCCTCCAGGGCCGAGGATCTGGTCGGCGTCGCCTGTTTCCTGGCATCCGATGCGGCCGCCTTCATGACCGGCCAGACCCTGCTGGTCGACGGCGGGATGGTGATGGACTGACCTCCCGGGTCCACACCCTCTTCCCCACCGCCGTCCCCACCCCGCCCCGGCTCCACCCGGGGCGGGGTTTTCCTGTAGGGCCCTATGCACGGCCTGTTTCCCACCGCCCGACACGACGCTGATGTTGCGCTTCCGTGACGTCGGGTGACGATACGGCAACCTTCAGGAGCGCGCGCAGTCACCGTGGAACAAGGCGCGCCTTTGCGGCCGGAACAATCACTCGCTTCTGCATATGTTGCCGTGCCGACGCATGACCGGAGGCGTCCGCCACACATCAGGCTCCGGAACAGATAAACCGGATTGACTGCCCTCCACCGCCCACGCAAATTGATGCCGTGTGGTTTCAGTTTTCCCAAATTGGGGGAGATCTTCGCATGACGCAGTCCGTGTCATCCGATCAGAATGCCGGCGGAGACGTCAAGACGGCAAAGGCCGCCTGGGTCCGGCCGACTCTCGATGCGATGGATCTGGTCACCACGACCAGGCTGGCCGGGGGCTTCGGCCCCGACAATGACCTGTCCCCCAGCTGAAGCCGACGTCTTTCAGGCCGGCTCACGAAAACAGCCCTGAGGCGGTGGTGTGAGCCGCGCCTCCACCCGATCGGATGATCCCGGCTGATCGGGATCTGCGCGGGCTCTGGCATCCGACCTGCGCACGGAGTGCCGATGATACCGTCCCTGGATGCCCTTCTGGCCCCCCACGACCCGGCGCTGCTCCATGCGGCCATCCGGGAACGCCGCATGGCCTGGTTCCGGACCGGCCATGATGATCTGTTCCGCGCGCTTCTGCCCTGGTCGACCTTCAACAGCCTGCTGGGGTCGGAGCGGCTGCTGGACGACCGGACCCGGATGGTGCGGCGTGGCCGCGACCTGCCGCGGGAAATGTGGAGCTATCTCGGCCCCGACATGAAGCGGGTGGTCGTGCCCGAGCTGTTGCAGCGGTTCTGCCATGAGGGGCTGAGCATCGCCCTCAATCAGATCCAGCATGCGGTCCCCGGCATCGCCGCCCTGGTCAAGATGCTGGAACAGGCGCTGCCGGCCCGCATCGGGACCAATGTCTATGCCAGCTTCGGCAGGGAAAGCGCGTTCCGCGCCCATCACGACCCCCATGACGTGCTGGTCCTGCATCTGCACGGCCGCAAGCGGTGGTTCGGGTTCGGGCATCAGAGCGCACCCCCGCCCGGCATGCCGCTCACCGACGACCGCCTCGGCCCCGTGCATTGGGAACAGGTGCTGGAGCCTGGCGACATTCTGTATCTGCCGCGAGGCGAGATCCACCGGGAGTCGGTCGAGGGGGAGGCATCCCTCCATCTGACCAACGCGCTGCTCTGGCCCCGGGGATCGGACCTGCTGCACTGGCTGGCCGGGAACGGGTTGGCCGGGAATGGGTTGGCGGCCGGCGATCTCGACCGGGACATCCCGGTCTACGGGACGGCCAGCGATCTGGAACGCTGCGCAGAAGAGCTGCGCGCCACGCTGCACCGCCTGGCCGATAGCGTCGATCTCACCGCCTTCCTGGCCGCCCACATACAGAAGCGACAGACCCGGCCGCCCTTCAATCTGGGCCTGTCGTCAGATTGCGCGCCGACCTGCTGGGTTCAGCCCCTGCCGGCACCGGATCTGCGCCTGCCGGCAGAGGGCGGCGCCACCATCCCGTTCAACGGCGAAGAGGTGACGCTGGATCCGGATGAGCGGGCCGTGCTGGCGGCATTGCTGGCCGGCGGCGCACGGCAGATCGCCAGCCTGCCCGGTCCGGCCGGGCTGGATATGGAGAGGGTGCGCGACACCGTCGCCCGCCTTGCCCGACGGTCCCTCGTCCTGCTGACGGAAGGCTGATCTCACGCCTGGCCGGCCTGCAGACGCAGATGCTCCAGGCGGTCGTGATACGCGTCCGCCAGATCACGGGCAAGCGCCGCCAGATCCGCGGTCACCGCCGCGCGTTTGCGGGTGCCGTCGGGCTCGAACCTCTGCCGGCCCGTCGGATCCTTGGCATGGCGGCCGGCCGCAAGGGCCAGACGATCGGCTTCCTCTGCGGTCGGTATCAGCCCCAGCCAGGGCAGGATCTGCGTCGTCAGGGCCTGGGGCAGGGCCTCATAGGGCACCAGCAGCCAATCCCCTGCCCCCTGACGCTCCACATCGCGCACCACCCCCGCCAGGATCCGCCCCAGCACCTGGGCGGCGAAGGCCAGGGGCGTGTCTGCAACCTGCGACGGCGTGCCCCCCAGAAAGAGCCCGGCCTGCATCCGATGCGCGGCCCGCCGCATCCATCCGGCCGGGCGGTCCCGCAGAGAGACCAGGATCTCGTCGGGCCGGCGGTAGACGAACAGCTTCGGCACGCCCGGAAAGGCCTGATCCAGCAAAGGCAGGTGCAGGGCATTCCAGCTGGACAGTTTCAGGATGAACCGGTCCTGGTCCGGCCGGGCGATCCGGGCGAGCGCGCTGGCGACCCGCTGCAGGGCCTCCACCTTTGTCGCAGCCGGCAGGAACGGCCAGACGCCATCGACGCTGAGCACGTCGTTGAGCGCCTGGGGCTCCGAGACCACATGGCAGCGGGTGAGCAGCGACAGGCTGCGCGAAACCAGGGTGGAGCCACAGCGGCCGGTATGCAGGATCAGCGCCGCGGGGGCCGGCGCACCACCCGTCAACGGCAGTTCAGCCCGCCAGACCGGCCCTGCCCCTGCAATCCTGTCGTCGAAGAAGGGCAAGCCCGGGTCCGTGCCGGCGATATCGGCCCAGTCGGCCATGATCCGGCCGGCCTCGTGATGAAGCCTGGCCGGCACGGGTTGCGGCACGACTGAGAGGACCGGGCCCATGGGTCAGCCGTGGATGCGGATCAGCTTCTGATCTTCCATCTGCCCCAGCAGATCCAGAACGTCGCGCTCGATCTCGGCAGCGGATGCGTCATACCGCTCCCCCAGCGACCGGCAGAGATCGGTCACATTCCGCGGCCGCTCCAGCTCCCGCCAGATCTCGGCGCTGATGCGGTTCAGGTTGAAGTACCGCCCCTGCTCCATATCCATCATGATCAGTTCGCCATCGGTTTCGGTGGCAAGCAGATCGGGGTTGGCCGAAACGACGCTGGAAAGCTCAATCATGGTCCGGTCACTCCGCCCGATGCGCCGAGGTTCTGATGTCCCCAGACCTTACTAGACGACAAGGTCTGCCATGTCCATCAGGCCGAAACCGACGCAATGCCCGCCGCGACGATATCCGCCTCGCTCATGCCCCGCCGCCAGTGGGAGAAGGCGATCATGCGGTCGGCGGAGATACCGACCTCCGCCTTCAGGAAGCCGCGCATCGCGCGGAACGCACTGTATTCGGCACCGATCCAGGCGAAGACATCGCCGCGATCGGCAGGCAGCGCCACCTGCCGCAATGTGTCCACAAGCAGGCTTGTGGTCCCCGGCGCTGCGGCGCCGCGATGCAGCCAGCGGATCTGAAGCTCCGGCGGGGCGGCGATCACCTGTTCCTCTGCGGCGTCGGCAATCTCGATCAGCGCCACGCCCCCCGCTTCCGTCGGCAGATCTTCCAGGATACGGGCGATGCCGGGCAGGCCGGTCTCGTCACCGGCGAGCAGATACCAGCCGGCCGGCATCGGCCCGTTGGCCGCCGGCCCCAGAATGCCGACGACATCGCCCGGCGCGGCCCCCCGCGCCCAGGCGGCCCCGGGCCCCGCGCCGTCATGCAGCACGAAATCGATGTCGAGCCGGCCGGCCGCGGCATCGATCCGGCGGATGGTGAAGATGCGCGAGGGCAGCACGTCGTTCCCCGGCCAGAGGATCCGGCCGTGATCGTCCAGTTCGGGCCAGCGCGGGGTGGTGACGCCCTTCGCCTGGAACAGCAGCCGGCAATGGATCTGGTCGGGCACCGCATAGCGGCCCAGATCCTGGCCCGCAAAGGTGATCCGGCGCATGCGCGGCGTCAGCTGCGTAACGCTGTGGACGGTGAGCACGCGCAGATCCTGCGGCAGGGCCGTGCCGACGGCATCGCCGGTCCAGCCGATCTGAAGATGCTCGGGCCGGGCGACGAAATCGATCAGACCGGTCAGGTCGTGCTTCAGGCGGTTGAAGGCCGCCGGGTCGGATGCTTCGACCGCCAGCCGGAGCACACCCTGCCCCGGCATCAGCCGGGCCCGGCCGAAATCGGTCTCGACCAGATGACCGTCCCCCTCGGCACGGAGCGTCATATTATGGGCCGAGAGCGAGGCGATGATGGTGTCGAGATAGCGGTCGAGATTGGCAAAGGCGATCTCGGCCTCGGCCTTGAAGCGTGGCATAGGGCTCGTCCTTCAGACTGTCTTGTTTTTCGAGCGGGTCTCAGCCCGCAAGGCTCACCCAGCAGGGGCCGGGCAGCGGATCGGCAAGGAAGCGCCGGCCGATCTCGTCGAGCGTCGCCGCAGGGTCGAGATCGGCGAACAGCGCCGGATGCAGCCAGGTGGCGGCAATCTCGACGAACAGGATGTTGAGTGGCGCCACGCTCAGCAGCCCCGTCCAGACCCCGTGCACCCGCCCGTCGCGGACGGCCGGCAGTGTGTCGAAGCCGGTGCGCGCGACCAGCCGGGCGAGGCCGGCACGTGCGGCCTCCGGGTCGAGCCCCGGGGCGATGCCCGGCCGGATGCCGGCACCATAGGAACCACCCGAGGCGATATAGACCGCGGGCGCCTCGGTCATCAGCTGCTCGATCGGCAGTTTGACGTACCAGGATGCCTCGATCGCCGAGAGCGTGATGCCACCGGCAAGCCTGAGGAGATCGCCCCAGATCCTCTGCCCCGCCGCCCAGCAGCAATCGTCATAGGTCGACTGAACCTCCAGATAGGCGCGGGTCGGCGCCACGCCGGCAAGCCGCCCGGTCACCCGCGCCAGCCGGTCGGCGACGAAATCCGTGAAGGCGCGGGCGCGGGCGGGCACACCCAGCACCTCGCCCCACATCCGCATCGCCCGGCCCATGTCGCCGATCGGGTCGCCGACCGCACCTGCCGGCGGTGCCGCATTGCTTGCGGCATTGCTGAACACCACCGGAATGCCGGCGGCGGCCAGCTGCCGGACCAGACGCCCCTCCCCCAGCTCCGGTTCCATATAGGCGCTGGCGACCACCAGATCGGGGGTGAGCGACAGGATATGCTCAACCGACAGCGTGTCGGGGGTCTGGCCGCCGACCTCGGCGATCAGGCTGCCATCGGGGCGGCGTTCATAGCGCCGGCGCAGAAGGTCGCTGTCGAACCTGGCCACATCCGCCCAGCCGACCACCAGCCGCGACGGATCGGGATGCAGCAGGGCCATGCTGATCACGTCGCGCGCATCCAGCAGCACGATGCGCGCCACCGGCCCCGCCAGTTCGACCCTCCGGCCGATCACGTCGGTGACGACCATCCCGCCGCCTGCGGCACGGGCGAGTGTCGGGGCTGCGGCAGCCGCCCCCAGCAGGGCCAGAAAACTGCGGCGATCGAGATCCATCAGAGACCGGCTCCTCACCAGCTGTAGCGCAGCCCGGCCAGCACCTCGGTGCCGTTGCCGTACTGGCAGTAAAAGCCGCTGGTGCAGCTCGTGTAATAGGTCTTGTCGAACAGGTTGGTGGCATTCAGCGTCACCTGGGTGCCCTGCAGCGACGGGGACAGCCGGGCCAGATCATAGCGCAGCGCCACATCGACCAGAGTGAAGCCGTCGGCCTTGAAGCTGTTGATGTCGTCGGCATAGCTGCTGCCGACCACACGCACACCCGCCCCCAGGGTCATACCGTCGAGCGCGCCGGCATCGACGGCGTAATTGGCCCAGACCGACCCGTGATAGGCCGGCACCGCCTGCGGACGCTTGCCGATATTGGCGGCGACCGTCGATTTCGTGACCTCGGTATCGAGCAGGGTGAGGGCCGCGATCACCTCCAGATTGGCCGTCACATTGCCGCGGGCTTCGAACTCGACGCCCCGCGAACGGACCTCGCCCTGCTGGACATTGAAGCCGGGCGTGCTGCCGGGGGTGAGAACATTCTCCTGCCGGATCTGGAAGGCGGAGATGGTGAACAGCGCCTTCATGAACGCCGGCTCGTACTTCACCCCCACTTCCCACTGCTCGGCCTCGGTCGGATCGAAGGGCCGGCCCGACGCATCGACGCCGATCACCGGCTCGAACGAGGTCGAATAGCTGACATAGGGGGCGATGCCGTTGTCGAACCGGTAGAGCAGGCCGGCCCGATAGCTCGGCGACCGGCTCGACTGGTCGCTGGTGGTGCCGGCCAGGCGGTTCCGGCTCTCCTGCTCCGTCCAGTCATAGCGCGCGCCCAGCAGCAGGCGCCAGCCGCCCAGGCTCATCTGGTCCTGCAGATAGATACCCGTCTGCTCCAGGGTCTGGCGGCTGTCGATGACGGCCGCAAGTGCCCCCACCGGCAGGCCATAGCGCGGATTGCCCAGATCCAGTGCCGCGGCAGCCCCCATCTCATAGGTCCAGTCGCTCACGGCATGCTGATAGTCGACGCCGATGATCGTCTGATGCCCCACGGCACCCGTGGTGAAATCGACCTGCGCCCGGTTGTCGGTGGCGACACCTTCAACCGTCTCTGTCGAGCGCAGGGCGATACGCGGCAGCAGCCCGCCCGCCGTGATCCCGCCCGCCATCTGCAGGCTCTGGAAATCCAGGTCGATTTCGGAATAGCGGGTCTTCGAGCTGACGCTCACCATGTCGTTGATCCGGTGGTCGAAACTGTAGCCGATGGCGCGCTGGGTGCGGTCATAGCTGTCGAAAGCCGGATCGCCGACATTGTCGTCGCGGTCGAGCCCGCCCTTCCAGGCATCCGGCGCCAGTTCCTGCGGATAGGTGGAGTTGAAATAGCCGCCCTTCGGGTCGGTCTGATAAAAGCCCTGAAGGGTGAGCTGCGTCTCCGCATCGGGCTGCCAGCGCAGCTGGGGCGCGATGGACAGCCGTTCCTCCTCGACGTCGTCATAGCGGGTGTCGGCCCGCCGGCCCATGGCGGCGATGCCGTATTGCCACTGCCCCTCGGCATCGATCCGGCCCTGGCTGGCGATACCGCCCTGCAGCCGGCCATGGCTGCCGCCCTCGATCCGGGCCTCGCCCGATGCGGTGGCAGAGGGGGTACGGCTCAGCTGATTGACCAGCCCGCCCGGGCTGGTCTGGCCATAGAGCACCGCCGAGGGCCCCTTGAGCACATCGATCCGGTCGAGCAGGAAGGGATCGATCGAGGGCAGCGCAAAGGCCTGGCCGCGGGGCAGGCGCAGCCCGTCGAGGAAGTCGACGATCCGGGTCGAGGTGCCGAAACCGCCGAAACCGCGCAGGAACAGGCTGTCATAGCGACCGGTGGCATCGGGGGTGGACAGCACCCCGGCGCTATAGGTCAGCGCATCCTTGACCGTGCGCGCATTCTGGTCGTCGAGCTGCCGGCGGGTGACGGTGCTGATCGATTGCGGGGTCTCCAGCACGGGGGTGCCGGTCTTGGTGGCGCTGGTGGCGACCGGCGCCAGATAGGCATCGGCCGTGGTCGCCGCCGGTGCCTCGCCTTCGATCTGGAGCGAAGGCAGCGTGGTCGCCGTCTCGTCGGCCACCGCTCCCATCGGTGCCAGCACGGCCGCTGCGGCGATCACCCCGGCGCCACCCCGTCTTGAGAACACCCCCGTCATGCCTCCGTCCTTCCCCGTCTCCGTCGCCCGCCCGGGCGGATCTGCCCCCGAGCGGATCTGTCAATTAATGCGAATGCGCATCATTCGCGATAACTGCAGCTATAAAACAAACGGGACGGTCCCGTCCAGTTAATTGACACCGCGTTCGGAACTGGTCGGGATCGGTCCGGGTGAGGTACAACTGTCCCGTCCGACCCAGGGTGGTTTCGCCGCCCCGGTCATGCGGACCAGCCCCGGCGCGACCCGCAGGCAGACCGGGGCAGACGCAGACACGGGCGGGAGATGAGGATGACATCGGGACGATGACCAGCGCAGCGCCGCAGCAGCAGGCGGGCCAGCCGGATCGGAACCGGCCCCGCCGGGGCCGGCCGTCGAAGGAGGATGCGGCCGAAACCTCGGGCCGGATCATCGAGACGGCAGCGCAGCTTTTTGCCGCGCAGGGTTTCGCCGCAACCTCGATCGAACAGGTCGCGGCTGCGTGCAGCGCCGGCAAGGACACGATCTACCGGCGCTTCCCGTCGAAAATGGCGCTGTTCGAAGCGGTGGTCGACAGCCTGCGGACCCGGACGCTGGCACGGCTGGAGCAGGAAATCCGCTCGGCCGGCGGCGCAGGCGACGCGCTGGCGCGGCTGAAGCGCATCGCGCGCTGGTTTCTGGACGTCAACCTGGATCCGGAGATGATTGCCTTCAACCGCATCGCGCTCAGCGAGGCGGTGGTCTTCGGCGACGGCCGGCACGATCAGTGGGAAACGGATCCGATCCTGGACCGGCTGGTCGCCCTGGTGCAGGAAGCCCAGGGCGCCGGAGCGCTCGCCACCGGCGACGCCCGGGTGATCGCCACGCATCTTCTGCATGCGATCGTCTTTGGCCCCGCCACCGACGCCATGATGGGCCGTACCGGCTGGTCAACCCCCGCCGCCCGCGACCGGTTCTTCGATCAGGCCTGGACGCTGTTCCTGCGCGGGGCCGGCAGCTGACGGCCGGCCATCCCCCCCCGGGCATCACCCCCCGGCCGTGACCCAGCGGGCGACGTCCTGCCAGACCAGCGGGCCGTGCAGATCGCGCAGCAGCATGTGCCAGCCCTGGGGGTAGGTGTTGATCTGCAGGTCGTCGCGGCCGTGGGCGATCAGCTTTTCGCGGAAGTTCTTCACCGCCCGGCGCGGCAGCACCTGTTCGTTGCGGCCATAGAGCGCCAGCACCGGCAGGTCAAGCGAGCCCGCCGCCTCCGTCGCCCGTTCCATCAGATCGACCAGCCCGAAGATCGCGTCGGCGCGGGTGGTCTTCAGCACCAGCGGGTCGCGGCCCAGCGCATAGAGCATGGCGTCGTTGTCCGACGGCCGGATGCCGAGCCCGCCGCCGTCGAGCGGCAGCCAGGGCATGGCATGGGCGGTGGTCCACAGCATCCAGCGCTGATAGGGCTGAAGCGTCGACCAGCCCCAGACCGCAGGCGCCACCAGGATCAGCCCGGCAGGCCTGAGTTCGGTCGGCAGTTCACGGGCCATGCGGGCTGCGGCCGACATCACCACGGCCCCGCCCATGCTCTCACCCAGCCAGTAGACCGGCACCCCCGGATGGCGGGCGGCGATGGCGCGGGTGGCGTCTTCCAGATCGCGGATCAGGGCAGAGGTGCCCGGCCAGATGCCGGCACGCGGCGCCTCGCCGAAGCCGCGCTGGTCATAGGCATAGGTCTCGATCCCCCGGCCGGCCCACCAGGGGGCCGGCAGGGCGAAGGCGCGACGATAATCGTTGAAGCCGTGCAGGCCGATGATCACCGCACGGGTCGCGGTGCCGGCCGGCGGGGCCCAGTGCCAGAGCGGCAGGGCCGTGCCGTCGGCCATGGTCAGCGTCAGCGCCTGCGGCGCCACCTCCGCCCCGGCCGAGATCGCCGCCGGGCTGGTCGGCGTCGCCAGCACCAGCTGCGTCTCTTTCCAGGCGATCGCCGCCGCCTCGGGCGAGGGATGGCGGCCCTTCAGAGAGGCCGGCGGCATGTCGCCCGCCGCATCGATATCGCCCACCGCCGGCCGCGGATCGGCTGCGATCGCGACCGCATGACGGTCGGGGCCGCGGCCGATCGCAAGCGGGGCGCAGCCCGCCGCGGCGGCCGCCGCCATCAGGAATGCCAGCATCAGACCCCGCCTCCCCAAGCGGCCACGCCGCGTCCCCCCATCCGCTGCGCGCGGTACCCCACCCGCTGCCCGCGGCATCATCTTCAGCGGCCTTCGTAACCCGGCTTGCGCTTGGCCAGGAAGGCGCCCAGACCTTCGTCGAAATCATGGGTGCGGCTGTTGGCGACGAAAGCCTCCTGCTCGCGCGCCAGCTGCTGGCCCAGCGGGTTGTCCAGGCTTTCCGAAACCAGGCGCCGGGTGCGGGCATAGGAAAGCGTCGGGCCGGCCGCCAGCTTCTTCGCCAGCTTCATCGCCTCGGCCGGCACCTCGGCCGCGGGCACGATGCGGTTGACCAGGCCCCAGGCCCGGGCGGTTTCGGCATCGACCGGCTCGTTCAGCAGCAGCATTTCCATCGCGAGCTTGGGCCCGATCAGCCGCGGCAGCGCGAAGGTGGAGCCGCCATCGGGCGTGGCACCGATGCCGGTATAGGCCATCACCAGCTTGGCCTCTGCCGCCATCACCACCAGATCGCAGGCCATGGCCATGGAAACGCCCGCGCCGGCCGCAACGCCGTTGATGCCGGCCACGATCGGCTTCGACAGCCGGGCCATGGCCAGCACGATTTCATGGAAGGCGCCGACCAGGGCATTGGCGGCCCGCGGCCGTTCCTCGCCCGTGGCACCATGCAGATGGGCCAGATCGCCGCCGGCCATGAAGGCGCGCCCCGATCCGGTCAGCAGCACCGCCCGGGCCGCGCCGTCGCCATCGACGGTCAGCAGGGCTTCGAGCAGATCCGCCCCCATCGCCGGGTTGAAGGCGTGCAGCACCTCCGGCCGGTTGAGCGTGATGGTCGCAACACCGTCGGCGACGGCGAGGGGGACGGTTCCCGAACCGATCGGGCGGGCGGTCTCGGTCATTGGGGCGCTCTCTCCGGATCAGGGCCTCCCGGCGGCACGGCGTCCGCCGGGGGCTTCTTCTACTTCAGGGCGAGCACTGTATCAGCACTCGCGCGGGCCGTCAGCGGGCGACGTTTTCGTACAGCACCGCCATGCCCTGCCCGGCGCCCATGCACATCGAGACGATGGCATAGCGCTGGCCGGTGTTGACCAGATGGTTCATCGCCACGATGGTCATGCGGGCACCGGTCGCTCCCGGAGGATGGCCGATCGAGATGCCGCTGCCATAAAGGTTGGTGACGTCGCGCGGGATGCCCAGCTTCGCCTCGGCATGCAGGTTCACCGCCGCGAAGGCCTCGTTGATCTCGTAATAGTCGATATCCGAGACCTTGAGACCGCGCCGGTCGAGCAGCGCCTGGATGGCCGGCACCGGGCCGCAGCCCATGATGCGCGGCGGCACGCCGACGATCGCCCAGTCGACCAGACGCACCACCGGGGCGACGCCCTCGGCTTCCAGCGCCGCGCGATCGCCGACCACCACGAAGGCGGCACCATCGGTCACGCCGCTCGAATTGCCGGGGGTGACGCGGCCGCCCTTGCGGAAGACCGGGTTCAGCTTCGCCAGCTTCTCAAGCGTCACGTCCGGGCGCGGGAACTCGTCCATCTCCATCAGACGGGTCTTGCGGCCCTCGGGCACCTCGATCGGCTTGATCTGGGCCGCGAGGAAGCCGCTCTTCATCGCCTCGCCGGCGCGCTGCTGGCTCATCAGCGCCCATTCATCCATGGCCTCGCGGGTATAGCCATAGTCGTCGGCCAGGTTCTCGGCGGTCTCCCCCATCAGTTCGCGGCTGAACGGGTCGCGATAGGCCCAGTCCAGGGTGTCGATCACCTGGCCGGGGCCGCGCTTCATGCCCCAGCGCGCGCCGGTCATGACATAGGGCCCGCGGCTGAAATTCTCGCCGCCGCCGGCCAGCGCCATGCGGCCATGGCCCGAGATGATCTGTTCGGCGGCGGTCAGGATCGCCTGAGTACCCGAGCCGCAGGCGCGGCTGACGTTCAGCGCCGCCGAATGCTCGGCCATGCCGACCTTGAGCGCGATCGCCCGGCTGGCGAAATAGCCGTCATGGTCCACGGGCAGCACATTGCCCCAGACCAGATGGTCCATCTTGTCCGCGCCGATGCCGGCCTTTTCAAGGCAGGCGCTCGCCGCATGGACGCCGAGGTCGACCATCGGCACGTCCTTGAGCGACTTGCCGTAGTCGCCGAACGGCGTGCGCATGCCGCCGGCCAGCACGATCTCGGTCATCGGTTTCTCCCTGAGTTTCTGGTTCATGATCCACGGATCACCCGGACATGCGGGAGTCCGTTCCGCGGCAGAGCATCCGCCAGCCGGCGCCCGAGGGCAACCCCGATGAATCCGCATTCATCGCGGGCGTTTTCGCCCCCGTCAGGTCGTGGCCGCGATCGTACTTCAAACACTCGTTTGTTTGAAGTAGGCTGACCCACAGCTTCGACAGCGCCCCGCGGCTTCTACCGGGGCGCGACGTCCACCCCTGACGAGAGACGAGAGATGACCCAGAACCGCCGCATCATCCTGGCCTCGCGCCCGGTCGGCATGCCGACCTCCAAGAACCTGCCGATCGAGACCCAGACCCTGGGCGAACCGGCCGACGGCCAGATCCTGGTCAAGGTCATCTATCTGTCGCTGGATCCCTATATGCGCGGCCGCATGAATGCCGGCCGTTCCTACGCCGCCAACGTCGCTGAGGGCGATGTGATGGTCGGCGGCGCCGCCGGCCGGGTGGTCGCCTCGAAGAGCCCGAAGTTCAAGGAAGGCGACTATGTCTTCGGCATGTTCGGCTGGCAGGAATATTATCTGGGCGATGCGGCAGGCGTCCGGAAGCTGGATCCCGCCCAGGCGCCGATCAGCACCTCGCTCGGCGTGCTCGGCATGCCGGGCATGACCGCCTATGTCGGCCTGCTCGACAAGGGCCAGCCCAAGGAAGGCGAGACCGTGGTGGTCTCGGCCGCCAGCGGTGCGGTCGGCGGCGTGGTGGGCCAGATCGCGAAGATCAAGGGCTGCCGCGCGGTCGGCATCGCCGGCGGGCCCGAGAAGTGCGCCTATGTGGTGGACGAGCTGGGCTTCGATGCCTGCGTCGACTACAAGGCGCCGGACTTCCTGGAGGCCTTCAAGGCGGCGGTGCCCAAGGGCGTCGATGTCTATTTCGAGAATGTCGGCGGCAGGGTCGCCGATGCGGTGTTCTCGCGCATGAACGATTTCGGCCGCGTCGCGCTCTGTGGCCTGATCGCCCATTACAACGACACCGGCGCGCCGGAAGGCCCCGACAACCTGCCGCGCTTCATGTTCAATCTGCTCTCGCGGCGCCTGTCGGTGAACGGCTTCATCGTCAGCGACCATCCCGATCGGGCGGGCGATTTCTTCCGCGACGTGTCGGGCTGGATCCGCGACGGCCAGCTGCGCTATCGCGAGGACATCGTCGAAGGCGGGCTGGACGCGACGGTGGAGGCCTTCCAGGGCCTGCTGACCGGCCGCAATTTCGGCAAGCTGATCGTGAAGATTTCCGAGGACACCAGCCGCGCCGGCTGACCGCGGAAGGGTTGCGGAGCGGGGCGTGGACAACCGCGCCCCGTTCATCTGTAGATCGTGTCTAAATCTTAATTTTTCTGACTTATAGATGTAGCTCGGCGGTCGATCGGACGTTTTTCGCCCGGGCAGGGCGCCGCAACAGTGGCAGAGGACTGCGCTTTCCCGTCATAGTGAACGTGGTCCGCCCCACCCGATGCGAGTTTTGTCGACCGATGCCAACCCGCCGACACCGCACCCCCCGCCCCGTTTTCGCGGACATCAGGCCATGACCGGCGTGCTCACCGACGGTCAGGTGGAGACCGGAGCCGATGCCCCGCAGGATGCCGCCGAGACGGTCGTCGCGGCCGCGTCCGAAGCCATGCTGATCACCGATGGCGAAACCCGCTCGGGCTTCCTCAACAATGCCGCCTGCCGCCTGATCGGCAGCGATCGCCGCCGCCTGGGTTTCGTGCGGCTGATCGCGCTCGTGAACGGCATGGTTCAGCGGGCGGCCAGCGACCGGTCGTTTCGCAGCCATATCGAGCTGCTCGGCAACGACCGGCAATCGGCCCATGCCTCGGTGCTGCGCATGCGGGGCGTGACACCACGCAGCTTCTCGATCACCTCGCAGCCCGTCGATCCGCAAGGCCGGCGTCAGCTCTGGATCGTGCGCGACGAGACGGTTCTGTCCCGCCAGGCCATGGATTGCCGCAGCTGTGCGGGCGAGGCCCGATCGATCCACGACGCCCTGCTCGCCCGCACCCGGGCATTGAGCGAGGCACGTGATCTGGCCGATGCCAGCCGGATGGTCGCCGAACAGGCAAGCCGGGCGAAGAGCGAGTTCATGGCCCATCTGAGCCACGAACTGCGCACGCCACTGAATGCCGTTCTGGGCTTCTCCGAAGTCATCGCCCGCGAATTGCTGGGCCCTGCGGCCGTGCCGGCCTATGTCGACTATGCCCGCAGCATCCACGAAAGCGGAAGCACCCTGCTCGGCCTGATCGACGACATCCTGGATCTGTCGCAGGTGGAAACCGGCCGGGTTCAGGTGCGGCTGCGACCCACCGATCTGAACGAGCTGGTGAACGGGCTGGACCTCGATGAAGACCTGCGGCCCGGCGTGCGGCTTGCCACCGACCTGCCCCAGGGGCGGATCGTCATTCCGGGCGATCCCGACATTCTTGTCCGGGCCGTGCTGCATCTGGTCGAGGTATCGGCCAATGTCGCGCCGGCCGGATCGGCGGTCACCATCCGCACCTTCGACACCGGCACCCATGCCGGGATCGAGGTCATCGATGCCGGATCGGTGATGAGCGCGGTCGAGATCGAGAATGCGCTAGCCGCCTTCGGCGACACCGACAGTCAGATCGCCCGCAGCGGCCGCGGCCGCGGTGTCGGGCTGTCGCTGGCCGATGCGCTGATCCGCCTGCATGGCGGGCGTCTGGTCATCGCCCCGCGCGGCAATGGCGGCATGGTCACCCGGGTTCTGCTGCCGCGCGGCTGAAGCCCGCCCCTCGCCCGCAGCCCCTCACCCGTACCCGGTCGTCACTGCATATCCTTGCCAGGATCCGGCGCGGTGGCGTCGTCGACCGCACGGAAGCCCATCTTCCGGCCGTCGGAGGTGACGATGGTCAGACGGTTGCCCTCTACCTCTGCCTGGCGGGCGGCGAGCAGGCCGTCGATCAGGTCCATCTCGGCATCGGTCTTCTGGCGGTCGCAGGCCATACGCGTGGCGCCGATGCCGCCGAAACGCAGGCTGCCCGGCAGGTCGTCGACCCCGGTCTGATAGCGGCCGAACATGCGGTTGCAGGGGCCGCGCGCCGACATACGACCATCGTCGTGAAACCTGAACCGGGCGGCTTCCGCCCCCGGTGCCGCCGGATCGGGTGCCCAGACCGTGCCGGTAAGCGGCAGGTCGGGCCGGCCGCCACCGCCCTCTCCCTGCATGCCGGCGCAGGCCCCCAGCGCCAGCGGCACGGCCACAGCCGCCATCAGGCGCAGAGACCGGAAGCGGCGGGGTCCGAAACGCAGAGACGGGTACCCGGCCGATACGGGGCGATGCGCGGGTGCGGAACTGGCGGGCATGACGGATCCTCCTGGGGCCTGGCTGGTCGCGGCGTCTTTGAACGTCGCGACACCGATCCTGCCCGCACGGATCACGGCTTCCCAGCGGCAATACCGTGACATGACCGTCACGGAAACGGCCCGCGACAGGATCAGGCCGTCACCGGATCGGTCACCACATCGAAATCCATCGGTGCCGGGCTGCGATCGGCCAGCGGCGGTCGGCCGTGGCCGATGGGGCGGCGAGCAATGCTGCCGGGAGCCTGCAGCTGGTCGGCCTGCGCATCGGCCTGGCGGAGGGCGGTCATGCGGATATCCTCGTTGGAAGCCATGATCGTGGTCATCTGAAGCGGTTCCGTCGGATCCGGCAGCCGCTCGCAGCTGCCGTCATTGCTGGGGATCGCCGGAACCGCCCCCGGGTGCGGGAGGCGGGTTTCGCAGGGCCAGAACGCGAAACGGCCGCCTCCGTTTCCGGAGGCGGCCGTCGATTTCGGGATCTCGTCTGGCCCTCAGGCCGGCACACCCGCTCGATTGGCCACCCCCGGGGGGCTCCACCAATAGAACGTAAACGAGGTATAGGTGCGCGACGTGATCATGGGCGCCAGTCTGATCCCGCCCCGCCGCGCCGTCAAGCCCCGAGCGTGCGGCAGCGGCGCGACGATCACCAGCCGCCGCGCGCCAGCCAGCGATCGACCATCGCCAGCCGGTCCCAGCCCCAGAACGGTTCGTCGTCCACCAGCACGAAGGGCGATCCGAACACGCCCCTGGCGACCCCCTCTTCCGAAATCGTCTTCACCTTCTCCTTGATCGCCGGATCGGCCATGCCGGCCAGAACCTCTTCCGCATCCAGCCCGCGGCGGGCAGCCACGCCGGCCACGACGGCAGGATCGGTCATGTCCGCCTGTTCGACGTAATAGGCATGGAAGGCGTCCCGGGCGAAGGCCACCGCCGCCGCGGGATCGCGCGCCTCGATCCAATAGAAGGCGCGCGAGGCGGGCAGCGCCACGATCGGGTGGCCGGGCGGCAGGGTGAAGGGGATGCCGGTCTCCCGCGAAATGCGCCGCCAGTCGTTGCGGGCATAATCCCCCTTCAGCGGCGTGCCGCTCAGCCCGCGCATGCCCGTGGCCTTGAAGGCCACGCCCAGCATATAGGGCCGCCAGATCACCTGCCGGCCATGGCGGGCGGCCAGGGCCTCGATCTCGTGAGATGCGAAATAGGCATAGGCGGAACTGAAGTCGAACCAGAACTCGATCGGGGCGGTCATGGGCTTTTCCATCGCCTGGGGTGATGCCGTCGGACATTCTTCTATCATGGAGAACACGCCCTGCGCAAAGTTGCCGGCAGACTGCCGCCCCCATGGACCCGGAGCATCGCGCTCGGGAGATTTCGTGGCAGGATGCCCCCCGGACCCACCCCATGATCACAGGACTCTCCGATGCGTCTCGTCCGTTACGGCCTGCCCGGCCAGGAACGCCCCGGTCTTCTCGGCCCCGATGGCGGCCTGCGCGACCTTTCAGGCCGGATCGCCGATCTCGGCCCCGCCACGCTCGACCTTGCCACCCTGGACCGGCTGAAGGCCATCGACCCGGCCAGCCTGCCGGCGGTTGACGGCCCGGTCCGCCTGGGTGCCTGCATCGCGCGGCCGGGCAAGTTCGTCGGCATCGGGCTTAACTATCGTGACCACGCGGCCGAAGCCGGCATGGCCCTGCCCACCGAACCGGTGATCTTCCACAAGGCCACCTCGTGCATGGCGGGCCCCGAAGACGATCTGATCCTGCCGCCGGATGCCGCCAGGACCGACTGGGAGGTCGAACTCGGCGTCGTGATCGGCCGCGTGCTGAAGCGGGTGAGCCCCGAAGAGGCGCTGGCCGGCGTCGCCGGGTATTGCACGGTCAACGACATCTCCGAGCGCAGCTTCCAGCTGGACCGCGGCGGCCAGTGGACCAAGGGCAAGTCGGCCGACGGTTTCGGTCCCGTCGGCCCCTGGCTGGTCACCGCCGACGAGGTTCCGGACCCGCAGGCCCTGAGGCTGTGGCTGGAGCTGAACGGCGAACGCCGGCAGGACGGCACCACCGCCGATCAGGTCTTCGGCGTCGCCGAGGTTCTGTCCTATCTCAGCCGCTTCATGACGCTGGAGCCGGGCGATCTGGTGACCACCGGCACGCCCGCCGGCGTCGGCATGGGCGCCAGGCCCTGGCGCTTCCTGAAGCCGGGCGATCACATGGTACTGGAAGTCGAAGGCCTGGGCCGCCAATCCACCCGGGTGAGGGAAGGATAACGCCCGCCTTTGCATGCTCTTAACATGCCGGGGTCTTGCATCCCGGGAATCGGGGGGTCGCGTCGGCTGCATGTGGACGCCGTCCCCCTGAGCCGTCTACAATCGGGCATCCGGCAAGCTGTCCGGTGATCGATCAATCCCGGGTTCATACGATGCACGGCCGGATTGCGGGCGGGCACGGCCGGATTGCGGGGGGCGGGCCCGATGGCCGGCGCTCTCGTCCGGACGGCGGTGACAGCCGGCGGAGCGGCATTCCAGGGTGATGGCATGCGCGGACGGGTGCTTGCGGTGACATTGACGCTGGCGACGCTCATCGGGGCGTTGCCGGTGGCGGGCAGCCTGTGGATCGCCTGGGAAAACGCCCGCCGGGTGGAAACCGATCTGCTGATCCGGGCCACCCGGGAAATGCTCACCCGGTCGGAACGCCTGCAGGAGGATGCCACCCGCGCCCTTGCCGCCATGGCGGCCGTTCCCGTCGCCGAGGCGTGTACGCCTGCGGGCCTGGCGCGCCTGCGCACCGCCGCCTTCGCCAGCCGCGGGGTCCGCGAGGTGGGGGTGGTGGACGAGGGGCGCGTGGTCTGCACGGGGGCGGGTCGGCTCGACAGCCCGATGCCCCTGCCCCTGCCCGACATGTCGGTCGGCGACATGCGGATCTGGTATGACCGCCTGCCCCCCGGTCTGGACGACAGCGCCCGTGCCGCCAGCCGCACCACGGTGATCGCCCGCGGCCCCTATGCCGTGTTTCTGGATACCGAACAGATCTATGATCTGGTTCTGGCGGAACCGCGCGTCGTCTTGAGCATGGTCGCCCTCGGCACCGGCCAGGTGCTGGGCGTGCGTACCCGCCCCGAACGCGCCATCCTGTCGGATATGGTCGACCGGTTCCGCAACCAGAACGAACCAGAGGCCATCCGCCTGGGCGACCGGCTGGTGGTGGCGGCCATCGCCCGCGACGGCACCGCCATGGCGCTCGCCTCGGAACCCGTCAGCGTGGTGATCGAAACCTGGCGGGAACAGGCCCTGCTGATGGGGCTGCCCGGGCTCGCCAGCGGCGGCATCATCTTCTGGCTGATCATCACCCTTGTCCGGCGCGGCGACACCATGGGTGCCCGCATCCGCCGGGGCCTCGGCCGCGGCGAGTTCCGGGTGGTCTATCAGCCGATCGTGCGCCTGGCCGACGGCGCCTGCCTGGGGGGCGAGGCGCTGGTCCGCTGGCAGCAGCGCGACGGCAGCATGATCTCGCCCGACCGCTTCATTCCGGTTGCCGAGGCCGAAGGGCTGATCGAGCGGCTGACCGACGAGATCATCGAGCACGTCTTCGCCGATCTCGGCAAATTCCTGGCGGCGCGCCCATCGGTCTGGATCGCGATCAACCTGTCGGCTTCAGATGTGGAAAGCGACCGGGTCCGCGGCCGGCTCGACCGGCTGCGCAAGACCCATGGCGTGGCGGCCGCCCAGATCGTGCTGGAGGCGACGGAACGCACCCTGATCGATGCCAGACGCGCCCAAAGCTCCATGCGCAGCTTCCGCGATGCCGGTTACCGGCTGACCATCGACGATTTCGGCACCGGCTATTCCAGCCTCGCCTATCTCGCCACCCTGCCGGTGGACGGGCTGAAGCTCGACAAGACCTTCGTCGACGGCATCGGCAGCGGCTCTGCCGCCGACGACGTGATGGGCCATATCCTGTCGCTGGCGGCGACGCTGGGCCTGGATGTCGCGGCGGAAGGCGTCGAACATCAGACCCAGGCGGATTATCTGATCGCCCGCGGCGTCACCTACGGCCAGGGCTGGCTTTATGCACGCGCAATGGACGGCAGCGCCTTCTGCAGCTATGTCGACGGACATCTGCCGGCGGCGCCGCTGGCGAACCGGCGGCGCGCCTGACCGGTCAACCCCGCGTCACCTTTCAAGCTCCGACCACAGGGTCAGGCACAGCACGCCGAAGATGGCGGTGATCCGGTCGGGGTCGTCCATGCCGTCCCCCACCAGCGGCAGTTCCAGCGCATCGAACAGATAATGCGCCCGCGAACCGGCAAAGCCGGTGTCGCCGCGCGACCGCACCGGCGCACGGCGACGGACGACCTCGTCGAAGCTCTCCACCACCATCCGGAAGGTCTCGGGCGGGTACACCTCGTCCAGCCACCAGCCGGTCCGGTCGCGGCCCAGCCGTTCGACGATCCGGGATCCGATCAGCCGGTAACGATAGCGGCAGCGCCGCCGCGGCCCGGCGTCATGCGACGCCGCCGGCGCGTGATGGACGACATCGACCAGATAGCTGGTGGCCAGCAGATGGTGGAAGGCGAGCGGATCCAGATCCCGTCGCCGGAGGGGCCGCCCGGCCTCGACCGCCCGCTGCCAGAGGTCGAGTACCGGCATCAGCCGCTGGTCCAGGCCATTGAGTGTGGCTTCGACGATATAGGACACGGTCCCGGCGCCCCCTTGCCGCCATCGGGGCGGATTATACCGCCCATCGTCTGCACCCTCGCCGAGGCGGAGGCCGGCTGCAACAGGAAGTGAACAGGTAGTGCAACACGCAATGAGTTCAACACCTATGGCGTTATAAGATCGCATTCAATAAGCGCAAAACGCGCCTTTCCCTACAAAAAGACGGGATTTTTGCCCTCATTGCACTATCATGACGTTTGAAGCCCGAGAAGAGGCCATCCGCCGGATGAGTTGCCGGATAAGAACCTGAAAGCTGCCGCAGCCCACTCACGCGGATGCACAGGATCACGCCGAAACCAGTCGCCAAGACGAGGTCGTCGAAGATGCGTCATCACATCACCCCGCCTGCGGGCGGCCGGTCGCCCGGTGGGGCGGCCGCCGCGCCGGACCTTCGTTCCGCTCATTGCGCCCCCGGTCACCCGACAACCGCCCCGCCCGGTGCCGTTACGCCGGCATCGGTCATGCCAGACCCCGCTGCACCCGAAACCGCCCCGGGCACGAACCGGCGCGACATCGAAACCGAGATCAACCGCGCCATCGGCCGGCGGATCCGGACGCTCAGGCTGGCACGCGGCCTCAGTCAGGAAGCCTGCTCCACCCAGCTGGGCATCAGCTTCCAGCAGCTGCAGAAATACGAAAAGGGGCAGAACCGGATCAGCGCCTGTGCGCTCTATCGTCTGGCCGGAATCCTGGATGTTCCGCCCTCGGCGCTGCTCGACCGGCTGGACGACGGGCCCAAGGTGCTCCGCCGCAACCGGATCAGCCGCGGCATGATCGAGGCCAGCACCCGGCTCGCCTCGATTTCGGATGCCACCGCGCGCCGGGCGATCACCGACCTGATCGCCGCCTTGAGCAGCGCTGCCGCAGCCGAGGGTGCCGAAGCGGGGGATGACGATCTCGATCTCGATCAGACAAGCGCCATGCATTGATCCCTCCCGTCCGCACTGCCGGCCATCCCTGATGGCAAGCCGGGGGCCGCACCGACGATCGTCGGTGCGGCCCCCTTTGTTTCGCGCAAACTGTTCCGGAGGGCGGGGTTCAACCCGCGACATCCGGCTTCCCCCTCGCCTCCCCGCGACGCGCGGGTTACGATCCGAAACGGGAGGATCGATCGGCCGGCCAGGATACGTGCACAACAATTATGCATGGCCGGCGAATTGTCCAAAGTTTACGCAAACCACCCACGACCGTGCCTGCACGGCCGTGACTGTTCTTCTGGGGAAAATCCGCCGAAACCTATCCGATCGGTCAGGCAAAAACCTCTTGCGGACAATGGGTTGAACCCCGATCGTAAAATAAGGTGCGCCCTTGGCCCGGGGATTGCACCAGCAGAGACAAAGAGTGGCGGGCGGCAGCGGAGGGAGACCGGTGCCGACATCGCCGCGGGCCAGCTCGTGAGGCCGAGACGCATGGCAGGACCGATGACCATCGACAGGACGCGCGATGACAGGCGCGCGCACCGGTCGGCACCCGCAAAGGGTGGACCGCCGGTGACCAAACCGACCGGGAAACGGGGGGGACGGAGTGCCGGGATGACGGGGAAGACGGGGATGGCGGCGGTGTCCGCACGCGGATTGTCGCTGGTCTACCAGACCGCCGATCAGCCGGTTCATGCACTCAGCGACGTCGATATCGACATTCGCCCGGGGGATTTCGTGTCGCTGATCGGCCCGTCGGGCTGCGGCAAGACCACGCTGCTCAGGGTGATCGCCGATCTGGAGCAGCCGACCGGCGGCAGCATCACCGTCACCGGCCGCACGCCCGACGAGGCGCGCCGCGCCCATGCCTATGGCTATGTCTTCCAGGCGCCGGCGCTGATGCCCTGGCGCAATGTGGAACGCAACGTCATGCTGCCGCTGGAGCTTTCAGGCCGCTCCAAGGCCGAGCGCCAGGCGATCGCGCGCGAAAAGCTGGCCCTGGTCGGGCTTGACGGTTTCGCCCGCAAATACCCCTGGCAGCTGTCGGGCGGCATGCAGCAGCGGGCATCCATCGCCCGTGCCCTGTCCTTCGCGCCCGAACTGCTGCTGATGGACGAACCCTTCGGTGCGCTGGACGAGATTACCCGCGACCATCTGAACCTGGCGCTGAATGCGCTCTGGCGGCAGACCGGGCTGACCTGCGTCTTCGTGACCCATTCGATTTCCGAAGCGGTGTTCCTGTCGAACCGGATCATCGTGATGAGCCCGCGCCCGGGCCGGATCCTGGAAGAGATCGTCTGCGACCTGCCGGCGGAGCGCACGCTGGAGATGCGCGAGAGCGCCGAATTCCAGCGGGTCGCGGCCCTGGTCAGGGCGGGCCTCGCCAAGGGCCATTCCTATGACTGAGCTTGCAGCCGGGCCTGCCCCGCGCTCCGGCCGCCTGGGCCGCGCGCTGGCCGAAAGAGGTGCCGACATCCTGCCGGTGACGACGGTCGCCCTTCTGGTGATCGTGATCTGGTATGCCGCCGCCTATCTGCTCAACACCCCCCAGGCGGCGGAACAGCTGGCCCGCAAGGGCATCACCGAGCCCGGCTTTTCCCAGCTGATGACCGAGGCCTTCACCCAGCGCCGGCCGGTTCTGCCCACGCCCGATCAGGTGGTGGTGGAGATCGTCACCTCGTCGACCGAGCGGCCGGTCGGCAATGTCCGCAACCTGATCACCCATGTGATCGCGACCGCGCAATCCACCCTGGCCGGCTTCGTGCTGGGCTCCCTTCTGGGCCTGGGCCTTGCGATCGGCATGGCCGCCCTCAGGCCGCTGGAACGCGGCGTGCTGCCCTGGATCGTCGCCTCGCAGACGGTGCCGATCCTGGCGATCGCGCCGATGGTGGTGGTGGTGCTGGGCAATCTGGGCTTCACCGGCCTGCTGCCCAAGGCGGTGATCTCGATGTATCTGTGCTTCTTCCCGGTCGCGATCGGCATGACCAAGGGGCTGCGCTCCGCCGATCCGCTGCATATGGATCTGATGCATTCCTATAACGCGACGCCGCTGCAGGTCTTCCTGAAGCTGCGCCTGCCGGCCGCCCTGCCCTATCTCTTCGCCAGCCTGAAGGTGGCGATCGCCGCCGCACTCGTGGGGGCGATCGTGGGCGAGCTGCCGACCGGCGGCCAGGCCGGGCTCGGCACCCGGCTGCTCGCCGGATCCTATTACGGCCAGACCACCCAGATCTGGGCGGCGCTGATCGCGGCTTCGCTGCTCTCGGCCCTGCTGGTCCAGGCGGTGGCGCTGGCCGAGCGGATCGTGGTCCGCCAGAGCGGAGGTGCGCGATGACCACGGCATCCGCCGCACCCTCTGCCCCTTTCCAGCCCGTCTCCCGCGGTCTGGATGCCGTCTGGGGCCTGATGGGGCTCGTCGCCCTGCTGCTGCCCCTGTCCACCACGGGCGGCACCTGGATCGGCAATGCCGATCTGACCGTTCTGCTGATGATCGCCGGCATCCTGCTCTTTGCGCTGGCCGGGCTTCGGCCGCGGCGAAGCGGCATGCGCGGGCCGCTGGTGCTGGCGGGGGCGGCCCTCACCGCCATCGCCACGCTCGTAGCCCTGCGCAGCGGCACGGTCGCCTTCGGCGAAGGCGGCGCGGGCTACACCCTTGCCGGGCTCGCCGCCATGGCCGCGGCCTTTCGCGGCATCGCCCTGGTCGCGCGCCTGCCCGAGACCTCGCTGCCGGTGCGGCTGCTGCCGCCGGCCGCCCTGGGCCTGACGCTGCTCTATGCCTGGGAGGGCGGCTGCCTGGGCTTCGGCGTGCCGGCGGTGCTGCTGCCGCCGCCATCGGCGATCGGCGCCGCCTTTGCCGCCAACCTGCCGGTGCTGTGGCAGGATTTCGTCCAGACCGTGTGGAAGGGGGCGCTGCGCGGCTATCTGATCGGCTGCACCGCCGGCATCCTGCTGGGTGTGGCGGCCGATCGCGTCGCCTTCCTGCGCCGCGGCCTGCTGCCGGTCGCCAATCTGATGAGCGCCGCCCCCATCGTGGGCGTCGCACCGATCATGGTGATGTGGTTCGGTTTCGACTGGCCGTCCAAGGCGGCGGTGGTGGTGGTGACCACGCTGTTCCCGATGCTGGTGAACACGCTGGCGGGGCTTTCCGCCACCTCCCGGCAGGAACTGGATCTGATGCGATCCTATGCCGCATCCCATACCACCACACTTCTGGTGGCCCGGTTGCCGAACGCATTGCCCTTCCTGTTCAACGGGCTGAAAATCAGTGCGACGCTGGCCCTGATCGCGGCCATCGTGGCGGAATTCTTCGGCACGCCCGTGGTCGGTATGGGCTTCAGGATCAGCACCGAGGTCGCGCGGATGAATGTCGACGTGGTCTGGGCGACGATCCTGGTGGCCGCCATTGCCGGCTCCGGCACCTATGCCGCGCTGTCGTTCATCGAGCGGCGCGTGACCTTCTGGCATCCCGCGATGCGCGGGCGCTGACGGCGCCCGGCCAGCTGATGCGGAGACGGCGTCCCGGGCGGGACCATCGGAGGCTTCGGCCCGCCCGTGGATGATTTTGAGGGGAGACCCCGCGATCCGCCGCCGCCCCACAACGGGGGCAAACCCCGCCGGCGGCCGGTCCGGGACAGATGATGACGAGGGAGACGAGAATGAGGACGCTCAAGACCCTCCTGACCGGTTCGGTCGCCGGGATTGCCCTGGCACTGGCCGCGACGGGCCCCGGCCTTGCCGCCGATGCGCTGACCCTGCAGCTGAAATGGGTCACCCAGGCGCAGTTCGCCGGCTATTACGTGGCGAAGGAAAAAGGCTTCTACGACGAAGCCGGGCTCGACGTGACCATCAAGGCCGGCGGTCCCGACATCAACCCGTCGCAGGTGATCGCCGGCGGCGGCGCCGATGTCGTGGTCGACTGGATGCCTTCGGCGCTGGCCACGCGTGAAAAAGGCGTGCCGCTGGTCAACATCGCCCAGATCTTCCAGCAGTCGGGCATGATGCTGACCTGCCGCAAGGACAGCGGCATCAAGACCCCGGCCGATTTCAAGGGCCATACCCTGGGCGTCTGGTTCGGCGGCAACGAGTATCCCTTCCTGTCGTGGATGTCGACGCTGGGCTACAAGACCGAAGGCCCGGATGCCGACATCACCGTGCTGAAGCAGGGCTTCAACGTCGACCCGATCCTGCAGAAGCAGGCCTCGTGCGTGTCGACCATGACCTATAACGAATACTGGCAGATCCTGGATGCCGGCATGCCGGCCGACGAGCTGATCACCTTCAAGTATCAGGATCAGGGCGTCGCCACGCTGGAAGACGGCCTCTACACGCTGGAGAAGAGCCTTCAGGATCCGGCCATGGTCGAGAAGCTCGGCCGCTTCGTGAAGGCCAGCGTCAAGGGCTGGGAATACGCCGCCGCCCACCAGGACGAGGCGGTGGAGATCGTGCTCGACAACGACACCACCGGCGCCCAGACCGAAGAGCATCAGACCCGGATGATGCAGGAGGTGGCCAAGCTGCTCGACGGCTCGAAGAAGGGCATGGGCTATCTGGCGCCCGAGGATTTCCAGCGCACGGTGAAGGTGCTGCTGGGGGCCAAATCCGCCCCGGTCATCACCAAGGATCCGGGCGAGGCCGCCTGGACCCATGCGGTCTACGACAAGGCCATGTGATCATGTGCCATGTGATGTGATCCGCCAGGTCACGTCGAAACACTTGCGTCCTCTTACGCCGCCGCCCAGGATCGGACGATCCGGGCGGCGGTCGCATTTCGGGCCATGCACAACCACCTGCCCCGGTGATCGGAAGGAGGATAATCGTATGTCGACGTCGCGGCCCCGCCGCATTCTGCGCCGCCTGGTTCGTCGGCGCATCTGCCTGAGGGATGCCGGCATCATCGCCGTGGTCATGGTCGTGGCCGGCTATGTGGCGGTCGCCTTCGACCTGTTCGAAGCGAGTGAACATGCCGCCGACACGGCGACCGCGATGCTGGAGCTCGACGAGGCGCTGGCGCTGGGGGTGTTGCTGGCCCTGATCATGCTGGGGGTGGCGCTGCGCCAGTACCGCGAGCAGAGCCGCGAGATCGCCCGCAGGCGGGCGGCGGAAACCGAGGCCCGGCGCCTCGCCTATCAGGATCCGTTGACCGGCCTTGCCAACCGGCGCCGCTTCGAGGAACGCCTCGCAGCCGCGATCGCCGCCCCGCCGGCCGCGGGCGCCACCCACGGCCTGTTCCTGCTGGACCTGAACGGCTTCAAACAGGTCAACGACGTCTATGGCCACGGCACCGGCGACGAGGTGCTGATGGTGGTCGCCAACCGCCTGATGGGCGCGGTGCGCGACAGCGACCTGGTCGCCCGGCTGGGCGGCGACGAATTCGCCGTGCTCGCCCCGCATCTGATGGGGCCGGAAGCCGCGACCAGCGTGGCGCTGCGCCTGACCCGCGCCTTCGCCGACCCGATCGCCAGCGGCCGCGGCCGGCATGATGTCGGCACCGGCATCGGCATCGCACTTCTGCCCCAGGATGCCGATGATCCGGTAGAGGCATTGCGGCGCGCCGATGTGGCGCTCTACCGTGCCAAGACCGAGCGCCGCACCGCCTTCCGCTTCTTCGAGAGCCAGATGGATGATGCGGTCCGCCAGCGCGAGGCGCTGGAGACCGATCTCAGGGCGGCCGTGGCCAAAGGCGGGCTCGACCTGCTCTACCAGCCCTCGATCGAACTCGACACCGGCCGGGTGACGGGTTTCGAAGCGGTGATCAGCTGGCGGCATCCCGTCCATGGCGACATCCCGCCCGAACGCTTTCTGCCAATCGCCGAAGATACCGGCCTCATCCACGGTCTGGGCCGCTGGATGCTGGTCGAGGCCGCCCGCACGGCGGCAGGCTGGCCCGCCGACGTTCTGCTGTCGGTCGACCTGCTGCCGGGGCAGGTGAAGGATCCGGCCTTCGCCGCCGATGCGCAGGGCATCCTGGCCGAAGCCGGGCTGCCGGCATCGCGGGTCGAGTTCGACATCGCCGAAAGCACGCTCGTCGGCGATCCGGATGCCGTCCGCGCCCTGGTCGGCGATCTGAGGGCCGCGGGTGCACGGGTGGCGCTGGCCAATTTCGGCACCGGCTATTCCAGCCTCTACCATCTGCGCGATCTGGAACTGGACCGGGTCAAGATCGACCGCAGTTTCATCCAGCGGATCGACGAGGCGGAGACCGCCCGGCTGGTGCAGGCGCTGGCCGGGCTGGGCGGCGGGCTGGGGCTCGATGTCGGCGCCGAAGGCCTTGGGGCGGAAACCGGCGCTGCCGCCGCCGACCGGCTGATGGCGAGCGGCATCCGCAACGCCTCCACCCGCGGTCGAAGCGTGACGGCGGCCGAAAGCCTGGGCATGATCGGGGCCACAGCCACCCCGCCCACCGCCTGACAGCCGGAGCTCGCGCCCCCCATGTTCGACGCCGCCCCCATCGATACCGACGCGACCCCCAAGCCCGAGCTGTACCGCCTGCTCGCCCGCCAGCTCGACACCCTGATCGCGGGCGAGCGCGACCCGGTGGCCAATGCCGCCAACATGTCGGCGCTGATCTGGATGTCGCTGCCCGGCCTGAACTGGGCCGGCTTTTACTTCCTGAAAAGCCCGGACGAGCTGGTGCTCGGCCCCTTCCAGGGCCGGCCGGCCTGCGTGCGCATCGCCCGCGGCCGCGGCGTATGCGGCACGGCGGTCGCCGAAGGCCGCACCCAGCTGGTCGAAGACGTCCACGCCTTCCCCGGCCACATCGCCTGCGACGCCGCCTCGGCTTCGGAAATCGTCGTGCCGCTGATCCGCGACGGCCGGATCCTGGGTGTGCTCGACCTGGACAGCCCCCACCCCGCCCGCTTCGACACCGATGACCAGGCCGGCCTGGAACGCCTGGCTGCGATCTGGGTGGCGGGGAGCGATTGAGAGGGTAGCATTGCTTGATAAAGTATCACGCCATGTGTGATATTAATGGGGTACGAAGCTTTGAGGCTGTTCATGAATGCCTGGTTTGCCCGCTTCGTTCGCAAACAGCGGCTACCACTGTCCCCATTGGTGGATGCCGTAAGGCGGGCCAACGCCGGCCAGATAGATGCAGACCTCGGTGGCGGGGTAATCAAACAAAGGATTGCGCGCCCCGGCCAGGGGAAATCCGGAGGTTATCGGACGATCATATTCTTCAGGCATCATGATCGTGCGTTCTTCATTTACGGCTTTTCCAAGAGTGACCTGGCTAATCTGACTGAGTCTGAAGAACGGCAGTTCAAAGAGGCAGCCCGTCGCGTCCTTGCCCTGACAGGGAAAGAGCTGACAGAACTCGTTCGAAGGGGCGACTTCCTGGAGATCGCACACGATGATGAAGAGATATCGCAGTGATCCTCTCGCAGCGATCCACGAGACGATGGAAGCGCTGCACGATATTGGCGCCATCGACAAGAAGACGATGCGTGATTTCGATGATGCATGCCTGACACCAGTCGAAAGCATGTCACCGGATGACATACGAGCACTCCGTGAACGGGAACGCTTGTCCCAGCCAGTGTTCGCCCGCTATCTGAATGTCAGTCGGAATCTCGTGTCAGACTGGGAACGTGGTGTCAAAAAACCTGGCGGCCCCGCGCTTCGCCTGTTGACGGTAATCAGGAAGAAGGGCCTGGAGGCCATCACCTGAGGCGATCGACGCCCCGATCCCCGATGGGGGCGCGCCCCGTATAAAAGATCTCCACCAGCACGGAACCGCCGAGAGATTCCACTGGCCGGTATGCGAGGCGTTCTGAGAGCGCCTCGCATACACGATCTTCTGCGGCGACGTCAGGGTCTGTCGATGTATGGACCCAGGTCATGAAACACAAGACGTCGCAGAGAGCCTTACCGGAACAGCACCAGCGCCTTGTCGAGGGTGATCCACACCCCCAGAGGATCGGCAGGCCGACGGCGGCCCAGGCGAGGGTGGCGCGGGTGTCGATGCCGCCGCGGCCGATGCCGAACGAGCCCTCATGCGCGGCATCCACCGGGCGGAGCTTCGCCTGGATCTCGGCCAGTTCGGCCTTGCCGATGAACCAGCGCTCGGCCAGGGGGCGGATCGCCAGATTGCAGAGGAAGCCGGCCGCCAGCATCACCGCCAGCACGATCATGATCGTGTCGTAGATTTGCGGCCGCGGCACGCCGGCGGCGATCTGGGCGTCGCGCATATAGGCGACCACCAGCGGCCCCAGAATGCCCGCGGTCGACCAGGCGGTGAGCAGCCGGCCGTGGATGGCGCCGACGAACTGGGTGCCGAAGATGTCGGCCAGATAGGCCGGGATGGTCGCAAAGCCGCCGCCATACATCGAGGCGATGACGCAGAAGGCGAGCACGAACAACGCCAGCGCATGGCTGCCCGCCAGCATCGGCGCCGCCAGATAGAGGCCGGCCCCCAGCACGAAGAACACCGCATAGGTGGCCTTGCGGCCCAGATGATCCGACAATGAGGCCCAGAAGAAGCGGCCGCCGATGTTGAACAGCGAGATCAGCCCCACGAAGCCGGCAGCGATCGCCGCGGCCGAGAGTTTCTGCTGCTCGTCGAAGTCCAGGAAGCCGACATCGGGGGCCCCGACCAGCGCGCCGCCGAAGATTTCCTGCAGCATGGGTGCGGCCACGCCGATGATGCCGATGCTGGCCGAGACGTTCAGGCACAGCACCGCCCAGATCAGCCAGAATTGCGGTGTCTTATGGGCGTCGCGCAGATGGACATGGCCATGGGTGATCATGGCCTTGGACGCCGGTTTCGGCGTCCAGCCATCGGGCCGCCAGCCGGCCGGCGGCACGCGGTAGCCGAAGGCCCCGGCCAGCATGAACACCAGATAGATCGCGCCCAGCGCCAGAAAGGTTTCCCACACGCCCACTGAGTCCGGGGTGCGGAAGTGGTTCATCATCATGTTGGCGAGCGGGCTGCCGATCATCGCACCGCCGCCGAAGCCCATGATCGCCATGCCGGTGGCCATGCCGCGCCGGTCGGGGAACCATTTGATCAGGGTGGAGACCGGCGAGATGTAGCCGAGCCCCAGACCGACGCCGCCGATCACGCCCGAGCCCAGCCACATCAGCCAGAGCTGATGGCTGGCGATGCCCAGCGCCGACACTGCCATGCCGCCGCACCAGCAGATTGCGGCCACGACACCGGCCTTGCGCGGCCCCGCCCGTTCCAGCCAGCCGCCGAACACCGCAGCCGAGGTGCCGAGCACCACGAAGAACAGGGTATAGATCCAGACCAGATCGCTGATCCGCCAGTCGCAGCTGGTGGTGGTCAGCGCCGAGAAGAGCGTGAGATCGGCGCAGGCGACCGGCTGCGTCACGCCGATCGCGCGCGACAGCGGCAGCCAGAAGACGCTGAACCCATAGGCCATGCCGATGCAGAGATGAATGGCAAGCGCCGCCGGCGGCACCAGCCAGCGATTGAAGCCCGGACGGGCGATGATGCGTTCGCGATCGAGCAGCCCGGGGCGAGCGCCCGGGCCGTCGGTGGCGGCGATCTGAACCATGGCGTCGAATTCCTCCCCAGCGACGCGGATCTGCGGGGGGCCCGGCTGCCCTGGCACAGCGGGGAAACGGGCTGGCGATGCGCGATAGCGCGCACCCACGATCCGTCATCCGGCCCCGACATGCCGACCGATCTGCCTGAAAGCTTCCCCGCCCGGTGGTGGTGGCCTTTCCAGCCTCTTTCACCTCCGGTCGAACAACGCTGGGTCATCCCGCGCCCCGGATCAAATCGAAACGAATGAACGTTTGATCACCGTCCTCTATCAACCCGGGCGTTTTCCCGGGCGAAATCCCGCTCGAAATCCGCGCCGCGCAGACAGGTGAGCAGGGCCGCGGCCATGGGCGACGGCGGGTCGCGATCCGACAGCACCAGCCCCACCGACTGGGTATGGACCGGATCGACCAGATCGATCGAGACCAGATCGGGCGTCGCCCCCAGCACATGCAGAAACGTATGCGGCACGATGCTGGACCAGCCGCCCTGGCGGATATGGGCGCAGGCGCCCAGGAAAGAATTGCTCACGACCGGCGCATCGACCGTCACCCCCAGCCCCGAGGCGACCTTGTTCAGGATCCGGCGGTTCTGCATGTCCTCGCTGAGCAGGCACAGCGTCTGGGTGAAGGCCTCGGCCCAGCCCAGCCGGTCGCGGCCCGCGAAGGGATGATCGGGGCCGGTCACGAAGACATAGCGCTCCTGATAGAGCGGCAGCAGCCGGACATGTTCCGGCGGCTCGTTCTCAAGATAGGTCAGGCCGCCATCCAGCTCGAAGGCGTCGAGCCCGCGCTGGATGGCGCGGGAGGTGAGCGACTGAATGGCGATGCGGGCAGCGGGATGGGCAGCCATGAAGCGTGCGCTCAGAAACGCGACCGAGGGCATGGCCGCGGGGATCACCCCCAGTCTGAGCGTGCCGGTCAGCCCGCTGCCGCCATCCAGATCCTCGCGCAGGCTGTCGTAATCGCGCAGGATCTGGCGGGCCCAGACCAGCAGCTTCTCACCCTCGGCGGTCAGCCCCGTGAAGCGGTGGCCGCGCACCACCAGCCGCACCTCCAGATCCTGCTCCAG
Organism: Tistrella sp.; assembly: GCF_002684955.1. Taxonomy (NCBI): domain Bacteria; kingdom Pseudomonadati; phylum Pseudomonadota; class Alphaproteobacteria; order Geminicoccales; family Geminicoccaceae; genus Tistrella; species Tistrella sp. Next base: position 60,411 of record NZ_NYWI01000033.1, read on the forward strand.
CTTGCGGATCGCGGCCGAGAGCGTGGGCTGGGTGATGTTGCAGCGCGCCGCCGCCCGAGCGAAATGCTTCTCGCCGGCCAGGGTCACGAAATACGAGAGATGACGGACGAGCATGGCGGATGGCCTCCGGCGGGGGCGCCCGGGTCAGCCATCCGACACTATCACATCAAGGTTGATGCGCCCATCTTCCGCACACCCTGCAGACGAGCCGCCCCGCCTATACCCGGCCGGGCAGGCGCAGGGCCACGAACATGGCGGTCAGCCCGAAGCCCGCCATCACCATCAGGGTGATCGCGAAGGCCTCCATGGTCTGGCCGGGCAGCGCCGCCTCGGCGGTTTCCAGCACCACCGCCAGAATGGCGACACCGACCGCGCCGCCGAACTGGCGCCCGACATTCAGCGCCGCCGCCCCCTGCGCCACCTGGCTTTCGCCCAGGAGCCTGAGCCCGCCGGCCGACAGGGCCGGCATCACCAGAGCCAGTGACATCCGCCCGAAGGCCATGATGCCGGCGATCACCCAGAATCCGGCTGAGAATTCGGCCCAGGTGATCAGCACCGCATGGAGCGCGAAGCAGCCGAGGCCGATCATGACCTGCGGCCGGGCCGGCATGCGGTCGGCCAGGCGCCCGGCGATCGGGAACATCGCCGCCATGGCGAAACCGCCGGGGGCCATGGCCAGGCCCACTTCCGCCGGGCTCATCCCCCGCGCGGTTTCCAGCAGCAGCGGCAGCAGATAGGTGGAGCCGAACAGGCCGAGGCCGAGGGTCATGGAACAGAGCGCCGCCGCGGCAAAGCCCGGCGCGCGATAGATCTTCAGATCCATCAGCGGCCGGGTTACCCGCCTTTCCCAGGCGAGGAAGGCCGCGGCCGCCGCCACGCACAGCACCACCAGCCCCAGCACCGGCAGCGACACCCAGCCCTGCGACTTGCCCAGGCTCAACACCCCGATCAGCGAGACGAGCGCGGTTGCAAGCAGCACGAAGCCAAGCCCGTCGAACCGGCCCCCCGCCCCGGCCGGCCGGGCATCGGGCAGGGCCTTCATGGCCAGCCCCATGCCGACCAGGCAGACCGGGATCGCCACGAAGAACACCGACCGCCAGCCGGCGAATTCGACCAGCGCACCGCCCAGGCTGGGCGCCAGCGCCGGTGCCAGCACCACGCCCAGGCCGTAGAGACCCATGGCGGCGCCGCGCTTGTCGGGCGGGTACATGCGGAAGATGACCACCATGGCCAGCGGCTGGATCATGCCCGCCGCCGCCCCCTGGATGACCCGGGCGGCGATGGCGGCATGGGCGCCGGGCGCGAAGCCGCCCAGCAGCGCCGCGGCCACGAAGACCGCGATCGCCAGGATGTAGAGCTTGCGAAAGCCCAGCCGCCCCATCATCCAGGGCGCCACGGGCATGGCGATGGTATTGGCGGCGAGGAAGCCGGTGGACAGGCCCTGCGCCACGGTATGGCCGACGCCCATATCGGCCATGAAGGTGGCGAGCGCCACATTGATCAGTGTCGCCGACAGCACCGTGGCGATGGTCCCGCACATCAGCGCCGCAATGGCGAGCCGGCGTTCGGTCGCCGTGATCGCAGGGCCTGCGGTCACGGCGGGTTCGGGCAGCCGCGTCTCGTCGTCGGATCCGTCGCGGGGGGCCGTCACCGGGCGCCTCCCTGATCGTCATCGGCGGCCGCGGCCCCCGCCAGCAGACGATCGGTGCGGGCCTGGATCATGTCGAGCAGGGCCAGCGCCTCGACGATGCGCTCTTCGGGCACGTCGCCCAGCAGATCGTCGCGCACCTCGGTGATCGCCTGGCTGATCGTCCGGGTGGCCGGGGCGGCATTCGGCCCCAGCCGGATCACCTTGCGCCGGCGGTCGTCGGGGTCGGCGCAGCGCGTCACCAGCCCGTCCGCCTCCAGCCGGTCCAGCAGCCGCACCAGGGTCGGCGCCTCGATCGCCAGGCGCTCGGCCAGTTCCCGCTGGGTCAGGGCGCGGGGCTCGGTCGCCACCACATTCATCACCCGCCAGCGCGACTGGGTCAGATTGTGCGGTGCCAGGCGCTGGTCGAGCAGCGCCCGCCAGCTGCGCGCCAGGCGCGCGACGGTCCAGCCCAGGCGCGCCCTGGGCGGCGCGTCCGGGCCGGTGGTGGGAACGGGAACGGTGGCATTGACCGGATCGATGACGGGCAGCATGACCTGCAGGGCCTCACGGAACGAACGAGACCGTTAGCCTAGCAAATCATTCCATTAGGTCACTAACGTTCCTGATGCAGCCCAGGCCCGCGCGCCGGTCAAGGCCCCACCCGATCAGGCCCCACCCGATCAGGCCCGCATGCGGTTCCGCGCCCGAAGCGCCAGATCCCGCGCCCCCGGCGACTGGGTACGGCCCAGCTGCTGTTCGATCCGCTCCCGCTCGCGCTGCAGCAGGGCGACCAGCTGGGCGCGACGCTCGGGCGTCATCCGGCTGTCGATCGCGGCGATGCTCAACGCCGCCTCGGGTTCCCCGCGCCGGTTCAGGATCGGCACGGCCACGGCGCTCATTCCCGCCACGATCAGCCCGTCATTGAACGCATAGCCCTGGTTGCGGGTCTGGTCGACCAGGGTCAGCAGGCGCTGGGGCTCGAAGCGCGGCGCGTAGGAATTCACCCGCCCGGCATTCACGTCGATGATCGAGCGGACCTCGTTCAGATCGGGCTGGAAGGCGAGCAGCGCCAGGCTGCCCGCACCCACGCCCAGCGGCCGCCGGTCGCCCACCGCAAGCGTCAGCGTGCGGATCGGGAAGGCACCTTCCTGCCGCTCCACGCAGATCGCATCGAAGCCGGAGCGGACCGAGAGATAGGCGGTATCGCCCGAGGCTTCGGCGATGCGCAGCACCGCCGGGGCCGCGATCTTGCGGATGCCGAAGCGTTCGGCCGCAACCGAGCCCAGCGCAAAGGTCTCCACCCCCAGATGATAGCGGCGGCTGCCCGGGTCCTGGTCGACCAGGCCTTCGCGCATCAGCACCAGCAGCAGGCGGCGCACGGTCGGCTTGTTCAGGCCGCTGTCGGCGACCACGTCGACCAGTCGCGCCCCGCCGGCATCGCGCCGGGCCAGGATGCGCAACAGGCTGATCGCACGTTCCACCGACTGGGTTCCGGTGGGGGCGGCAGGTGCCGCGGCGGGGACCGCGGGTCCACGGCGGGCGGGGGCGGCACCACGGGCGGGTCCGCCCGTCAGGGTCTCGGGCATGGTGACACGTTTCCTCCGGTGGTCTCCGGGCTGCCTTCGAACGGGCCGCTCACGGGGAAGGTCGCGAGGGTGCGCCAAGTCGTCCACGATGGTCCATTATGTGGACGTCTTGCCGATCCTCTTGTCGAATGATGTCTCTGTTACGTCGATTTGACAACGTAACAGATGATTTGTAGCTTGGTCTTGAGCGAAAAGCCCAATCCACATGATGGACTGGCCACATGATGGACCGAATAGCGATGTCCACATGAAGGACCCCGCCGGGAGCAACGCCGGCACACGCTCAGGGCGCAGGGTTCCCCCGCGCCGCCTGGATAACGAGCAGAACATGCTGCCCGACCTGCGTCACCCCAGACGCGGGCCAAGGGCGCTTCCGGGGAGGAAAACCGGTGACGACCGATCCCGTATCGGCGCCGCCTGCCGCAGACAACGGCAGGCGTCGGCGCCTTGTTGACCATCACGCCATGATGTGGCGGATCCGCGCCTTCGAACGGGCCGCCGAAGCCGGGCTCGCCGCGGGCCATGTGGCGGGTGCCGTGCACATGTCCATTGGCCAGGAAGCCGTGGCCGCGGGCGTTTCCGCCCATCTGATCCGCGCCGATGTGATCGCCTCCACCCATCGCGGCCATGGCCACAGCATCGCCAAGGGTGCCGATCTGCACGGCATGATGCTGGAACTCTATGGCCGGGCCGGCGGTTCCTGCGCCGGCAAGGGCGGCTCCATGCACATCGCCGATTTCGATGTCGGCATGCTGGGGGCCAATGGCGTCGTGGGTGCGGGCCTGCCGATCGCGGTCGGCGCGGCGCAGGGGCTGCGCCTGCTGGGCCGCAATGCCATCGCGGTCTGCTATTTCGGCGACGGGGCGGCCAATCGCGGACCGTTCCTGGAATCGCTCAACTGGGCGGCGGTGTTTCGCCTGCCGGTCCTGTTCGTCTGCGAGGACAACAACTGGTCGGCCACGACCCGCACCGCGACCATGAGCGCCGGGCCCGGCATCGCGGCCCGGGCCGAGGCGCTGGGCGTGCCGGCCGTCAGCATCGACGGCAATGATGTCGAGGCCGTGGATGAAACCGCCGGCCGGCTGATCGCCGATATCCGCGCCGGTGGCGGGCCGCGGCTGCTGCATGCCCGCACCTACCGGCTGAAGGGCCACACCGTCACCGACCCCGCCCCCTATCGCCCGGCGGAAGAGGTGGCGGCACGGTGGGAAGACGATCCCATCGCCCGCAATGCCGCCGAGTTGAAGGCGCTGGGCCTGGACGTGGACGAGATCGCGGCCATCGAGGCGGCCGAGACCCGGCGCATCGCCGATGTGGTCGCCGCCGCCCTCGCCGCCCCCTTCCCCGAAACCGCCGCCGCCTTCGACGACGTCCAGGATGTCGGCCGCCCGGTCCCCGGGGCCGAACGCGGCCTTGCCCACCCCCTTCCGGCGGAGCATCTGGCATGAGCGGCTTCACCTATATCGAGGGCGCCCGCCGGGCGCTGGCGGAAGAGCTGGAGCGCGACCCCCGGGTCTGGGCGCTGGGCGAGGATCTGGGCCGCGGCGGCGTGTTCAGGCAGTATGACGGCCTGCAGGCCCGCTTCGGCGAGACCCGGGTGGTCGACACCCCGATCTCGGAAGCGACGATCATGGGCGCTGCGGTCGGGGCCGCCCTGGTCGGCAGCCGGCCCGTGGTCGAGATGCGCTTCTCGGATTTCGCCCTCTGCGCGGTCGACGAACTGGTCAATCAGGCGGCCAAGAACCGCTTCATGTTCGGCGGCCAGGGCCGGGTGCCGCTGGTTGTCCGCCAGCCGATCGGCGTCTGGCGATCTTCCGGCGCCCAGCATTCGCAGTCGCTGGAAAGCTGGTGGGTGCATATCCCGGGCCTGGTGGTGACGGCACCCGCTACCCCGGCCGATGCCTATGCCCTGCTCAAGGCCGCGATCCGCTGCGACGACCCGGTGGTACATCTGGAACACAAGGCGCTCTGGCCGCTGTCGGGGGCGGCGCCCGAAAGCGACGCGCCGGCGGCACTCGGCCGGGCGGCGATCCGGCGCCAGGGCCGCGACGTCACCATCGTCGCCTGGTCGGCAGCGGTGCACGAAGCACTTGAAGCTGCCCGCCTGGCGGCGCTGGAGGGCGTCGAGGCCGAGGTGATCGATCTGCGCAGCCTCTGGCCCTGGGATGCCGATTGCGTGCTGTCATCGGTGGCCCGTACCCGCCGGCTGATCGTGGCGCAGGAGGCCGTGCGCGATGCCGGCTTCGGGGCCGAGATCGTCGCCACCGTCACCGAGGCGCTGGGCGACCGGCTGGAGGCGAAACCGGTCCGCCTGGGTGCCCCCCGGATCCCGGTCGGCTATTCGGCACCGCTTGAAGCCGCCTATCGGGTCGGCCCCGACAACATCGCCCGGGCGATCACCGCCATGGCGGCCTGATCTCCCCACCCTTCCGCAGCCCCCGCTCAGGCGGTGGCCGGATATCGATCCCCGGTACCTCCCCCGGGCAGGCCCGACGCTCTCCCCCGAGCCCCTCCCTGCCCGACCGGTGATCCGGCCATCGCCCGCGGCGTTCCGGCACCACCCCGCTCTCCGCGTCCTCCCTCCGCGCGGGTTCGGGGACGCGCCGGAACGCAAAACCGCCGGCATCCTTTCCCCCAGGATGCCGGCGGTTTCTTTTTTGATCGGATGGCGTGGCTCAGCTGGCGGAGGCGATCTTCGGCTTGTCCACTGCCGCCGGCACGGGCGCGAAGGTCGGCCGGCCCTCGCGCCAGTTGGTTTCGGTCCGGTCGATCGCCTGGGTGAGCGTGGCCACCGTGGGGGCATCCAGCGCCTCGGGCAGCGGGTCGGCGCCGATCGACAGGAACAGGCGGCCGAAGGCGTTGTTGGCATCGGCGAAGGCCAGATCGCGGCGCAGCTGGCTCTGCACCGCCGCAAGCTCGGTCTGGATCACCTGCAGCTCGCCCAGGCTGGTGCCGGCCGCGGCCTTGGCCTGATCCAGGATGCGGGCATCCAGATCGGCCAGTTCGCGGGCGGTCTGATACTGGATCCGCGCCTCGTCGTAATTGGTCTGGGCGACATGCACCTGGGCCAGCACCGCCATGCTGATCGCCATGCGCCGGGCATCGACCACCTCTTCATTCGCCTCGGCCACCGCCATGGCACCGGGGATGCGCAGGATGTTGAGCAGGTTCCAGGTGACCTTGACGCCGTAATCGGCCCAGTCGTTGTTCACCAGATACTTGTTGCTGTCGTAATGGGCGCCGAGATCGAGCTCGATACCCGGCAGCAGCCGCAGCAGAGCCTTGCGGGTTTCTTTCTGCGAGATGCGGGTCTGATAGTCCAGCTCGCGCACCTCGGGCCGGTTGGCCAGCGCCAGCACTTCCAGCTGTTCGCCGGTCGACGTCACCGGCGGCAGGCTGGCCTGGGTTTCGGGCGCCTCCAGGGTAAAGTCCTCACCCGGGCGCAGATTGATCAGCGCCGCCAGCTCGGTCTTGGCCAGGCGCAGTTCGCGCTTCTGCGCCTGAAGCTGGCGCAGGGCATCCAGCAGGCCGCGGCGATAGGTCAGCGCCTCGGTCGGCGCCCTCAGCTGCTGCTGCTCGATCTGCGCGGATGAAGCGAGCGCCGTCTCGATCCGGCTCATCAGCGGGTCGATGCGCGACAGCACCCGCTCCGCCGCCACCGCCCGCCAATAGGCCGAGCGGACGTCCTGGATGATGGTATGCACCACCCGGCGGCGCTGTTCGGCGGCGATCAGCGACCGGTCGGCATTCTGCTGGGCGGTGACGTAAGAGACGCCGAAATCGAGGATGTTCCACGACATGTTGAGGTCGGCGACCCGGCGGTTGCGCTCGGTCGAGGTCGAGGGCACCAGCGATTCGGTGCCGGTCGCGACGTTCTCGCTGCTCGACGCCGAGACGTTGTCACGCCCGACGAAGCCCGCCGAGGCCGCGAGCGAGGGCAGCATATCCCAGCGCGACAGATCCAGCTGCCGCTGGCTCAGCGCCTGCTCCATGGTGCGGAGCCGGCCGTCCAGATTGTAGAGGATGGCCCGCGCCATCGCCTCATGCAGGCTCAACCGGCCGCTCACCGGCTCCTGGTTCGAGAACATCCGCGCAAGATCGGCCGAAATCCGCGCCTGGGTCATCTCCGGCGCGATCGGCTCCGGCGTCACGGTGCACCCCGCGAGCAGCGCCGCGGCCAGCACGCCCGCCACCGCCTTGCGGCCGTGCCGCCCGATCCCGTTCAATGCTGCCTGCCCCCGCATATGCTCACCCCGTCTGTCCGCGGTCGTTCTGCCGCGCGTCATGATCGTCGATACCGTCCCGAAATGGCCGGCGGGCCGGTCGCAGCCCGCCGTCGCAGTCGTCCTGTCAGCCACGCGCCACCCTCACCGCAGGCCCCTGTCCCAGTGCCCCGGCCAGGGCTTCGACCTCGCGGTCGAAGCTGGTTGCAGCCTGGCGCAGGCTGGCAGAGAAGCCGGCCTCCGCCAAGACCGCATCGGTCGCGGCGTCGTCACCATCGATCAGCCGGGCCAGCAGCACCAGATCGGGTTCGATCCAGGCCAGCGTATCATCCGCGGTCTGGCCGCGAAGATCCGCCCCCTGCTGCCCCTCGCCTTCCGGGGCGCCGCCCTGCTCGGTCTCACCCTCGGCAGGCGCCGGCGGCTGCGGCAGCGCCTCGGCCGGGAAGACGACCGGCGGACCGGCCTCGGCCGGCACCGGCTGCCCCTCGCGCACCACATTGACCACCACCCTGTCGATCGACACGCCGGTCGCCGCGATGGCATCCACCCGCCGCAGCAGATCGCCGAAGAAGGTGGTGACCAGTTCGCTGTCGAAGGTGGTGTCGATGGCGAGATCCGAGATCAGGCTGCGGGCCATCAGCGCGGTGTAGTCGCCCAGGATCCGCTCGCGCTCGAAGCCCGAAGCGGCACGATGGGCCTCGCGGGCATATTCGACGATCGCGGTTTCATAGAAGCGATCGCGCAACACCAGCTCGATGCGGCCGAAGGACGACTCGGCCAGGGTGACGTCCGGCGGGATCGGGATGACCACCGCCACCGGCACCTCGTTCTCTTCCGGCAGGACGTCGATCGGGATCGGTTCGATCGCGACGGTCAGGGTGACCGATGCGCTCTCCAGCGCGCCGTCGCCTGCCGTCACGGTCACCGTCTCGACGAAGTCCGGCCGGCCGGGCGCACCGGCTGCGGCGGTGTCGACACTCGGCCGATAGACCAGCCGGCCCGCGGCGATGTCGGCGGCCGACACCGTGAAGCCCGCGGTCTGCGCCACGCCGTTCAGATAGAAGGTGCCGTAGCGGGTCTCGCCGTCGAAGCGGAAGACCAGTGCATCGCCATCCGGATCCGTCGCCTCCAGCACCGACCCGTCGATCACCACCTGACCGGTGGCAAGGATCCGGACGGTCCCGGGTTCGGCCAGAACCGGTGCCTCGTTGACGTCGGTAACCGCGATGTCGACCACGCTGCGGGCGGTGATGCCGCCGGCATTGGTGACGCTGATCACCAGCCGGACCGAGCCCTCGGCCTCGTGGTCGAGAGACACGCCGTCCTTCAGCTTCAGCGTCTGGATGCCGTCCACCTCGACGATCTCGAAGCGATCGTCGTCGACCGTCCAGGTGACCTCGCCGGGCACGCCGGTATCGTCGACCGAGACCTGGCCGATGATGCCGCCGGCCGCGTTCTCGGCCACGCTGCCACCATCCAGCACCGGCGCGCTCGGGCTCTCGTCCACATCGCCGACCGTGATGGTCACGCTGCGGCTTGCGGTCAGCCCGCCCGCATCGGTGGCGGTGAGGACAAGGTCGATGGTGCCGTCGGTCTCGTAGTCGAGCGACACGCCGTCCTTCAGCTTCAGGACCAGCGCACCATCGACCTCGACCACCTCGAAGCGGGCATCGTCGACCGTAACGGTGACGGTGTCGCCCAGATCGGGATCGTCGACCGAGATGCCGCCGACCACGCCGCCGGGCTCGTTCTCACCGACCCGATCGTCGAGCAGCACCGGCGCCGAGGGCGCCTCGTTCACGTCGCCGACCGTGATCACCACGGTCGTGCTGGTGGCAAGGCCGGTGGCGTCGGTTGCGGTCAGCACCAGCGTCACGGTCGGCTCGCCCTCGTGATCGAGCGCAAGGCCGTCCTTCAGCTTCAACTGGCCGTCGACGACCTCGAAGCGGGCATCGTCGACGGTGATGACCGGCGCCTCACCCACATCCGGATCGCTGGCCGAAACCGTACCGATCACCGCGCCGGCGGCATTCTCGGCCACGGTCGCGCCGTCCAGCACCGGCGCCGTCGGGGCCTCGGCCACGTCGGTGACCAGGATCTCGACCGTCCGGCTGGTGGAGAGACCGCCGCCATCCGTGACGGTGAGCGTCAGCGTCACCCCAAGCCCGGCCTCGTGGTCGAGCGACACGCCGTCCTTCAGCTTCAGAACCAGCGCGCCGTCGCGTTCCACCACCTCGAAGCGGGCATCGTCGACCGAGACCTCCAGGCTGCCGAAATCGCTCGCCGCCGCATCCGGGTCGCTGACGGTGATGGTGCCGACCACCGCCCCCGGCGCGTTCTCGGCGACGGTGCGGTTGTCGATCACCGGCACCGCCGGCGCCTCGTTCACGTCGCCGACCGCGATCACCACCGCGGCACTGCGGCTGCCCTCGATCGTGGTCGCCTTGATCACCAGCGTGATCCGGTCGGCCGCCTCGTGGTCGAGGGAGACGCCGTCCTTCAGCTTCAGCACCGCCTGGCCGTCGATCTCGACGATCTCGAACCGGGCGTCGTTCACCGACAGCGTGACCTCGACCCCCGGATCGACATCTTCCAGGAAGCCCACCGCGCCGACGATGCCACCCTGGGTGTTCTCGTCGACCCGGCCATCGGCCAGGACCGGCACCGGCGGGGTGGCATCGGCCCGCACGGTGACGGTGATCGCCGTGGCGGCCGAAAGCCCGCCGCGGTCGGTGACCGTCACCACCAGATCGACGCTCGCCGTATCGCCGGCGTCGAGCGTGACGCCGTCCTTCAGCTTCAGCACGCCGTCCACGACCTCGAAGCGGGCGTCGTCCACCGTATAGGTCAGCGCGTCGCCCTGGTCCGGATCGCCGGCCGTCACCCGGCCGACCACCGCACCGGCCTCGCCGCCCTGCACCACATCCCCCGCCACCGCAGGCGCAGTCGGCGCCTCGTTGACATTGGTCACGGCGAGGGTGATCAGGCTGGTGGTGGCAAGGCCGTCGCCGTCGGTTGCGGTCAGCACCAGCGTCACCGAGGGCTCGGCCTCGTGATCAAGCGCGATGCCGTCCTTCAGCTTCAACTGGCCGTCGACGATCTCAAACCGCGCATCGTCGACCGTATAGCTCAGCGCATCGCCGTCGGGGTCGGTGGCGGTGACCGTACCGATCACCGCACCGGCGTCGTTCTCGGCCACCGTGCTGCCCGAGACCACCGGCGCCGCCGGGGCCTCGTTCACATCGGTGACGGTGATCGTCACGCTGCGGGTGGCGACAAGCCCGCCCGCATCGGTGACGGTGATCACCAGATCGACGACAGGCTCCGCCTCGTGGTCGAGAGAGACCCCGTCCTTCAGCTTCAGCACCCCGCCCACGATTTCGAACCGGGCATCGTCCACGGCATAGCTCGCCGTGTCGCCCGCATCCGGATCGGTGGTCGTCACCCGTCCGATCACGCCGCCGGCGGCATTCTCGGCGACCGTGTCACCCGCCAGCACCGGCGCCGCCGGAGCCTCGTTCACATTGGTGACCCGGATGGTGATCGGGGCGTCGATGCTGTGGCCTTCGATATCGGTCGAGGTGATGACCAGATCGAGGGTGGCCGCCGCCTCGTGGTCGAGCGCGATGCCGTCCTTCAGCTTCAGCACGAAGCTGCCATCGGCCTCGACGATCTCGAACCGGGCATCGTCGACCGTGAAGCTGCCGCCCTCGGGGTCGGGCAGCGTTCCGATCACGGCCCCGGCCGCGTTCTCGGCGACCGTGCTGCCGGTCAGCACCGGCACCACCGGCTGCATGCCGTCATCGACCACGGTGATGGTCACGGTCAGACTGCCGGTCAGACCACCCGCATCCTGCGCGGTGATGACCAGATCGACCGTGGGTTCGGTCTCGAAGTCGAGGGCGACGCCATCCTTCAGCTTCAGCTGACCGTCCACGATCTCGAACCGGGCATCGTCGACGTTGAAGGTCAGCGCATCGCCGTCCGGATCGCCGGCCGAGACATCGCCGATCACCGCCCCCGGCTGGTTCTCACCCACCAGGCTGGCCGAGAGCACCGGCTGCGCCGGGGCCTCGTTGACATCCGTCACGGTCACCACCACCACCCGGGTGGCCGAGAGGCCCCCGGCATCGGTTGCGGTCAGCACCAGCGCGACCGAGGGTTCGGCCTCGTGATCGAGCGCGACACCGTCCTTCAGCTTCAGCTGGCCGTCGATGATCTCGAACCGGGCATCGTCGACCGTGAAGGTCAGCGCATCGCCGTCGGGATCGCCGGCGGTCACGCTGCCGATCACGGCCCCGGCCGCATTCTCGGCAACCGTGCTGCCCGAGAGCACCGGCGCCGCCGGGGCCTCGTTCACATCGGTGACGGTGATGGTCACGCTGCGGGTGGCGCTCAGGCCGCCACCGTCGGTGACGGTGATCACCAGATCGACGACGGGTTCCGCCTCATGGTCGAGCGCGACGCCATCCTTCAGCTTCAGCACGCCGCCCACGATCTCGAACCGGGCATCGTCGACACCATAGGTCAGACGACCATTGCCGGTGTCGGCCCCATCCGGATCGGTGGCGGTCACCCGGCCAATCACGCCGCCCGCGGCATTCTCGGCAACCGTGTCGCCATCCAGCACCGGTGCCGCCGGCGCCTCGTCGACATCCAGCACCCGCACCAGCACCAGGGCCGATGCCGTGCCGCCATCGGCACCGCTGGCGGTGATGCGGAGCGTGATCTCCGCCGCCGTCTCGTGGTCGAGGGCGATGCCGTCTTTCAGCTTCAGCGTCCAGCTGCCGTCCAGCTCGGCGATCTCGAAGCGGGCATCGTCGACCGTGTAGCTGGCCCCTGCCACATCCGGCAGGGTCCCGACCACTGCGCCTGCCGCATTCTCGGGCACGGTGGTGCCGTCGAGCACGGGCGTCGGCGGCACGATACCGTCGTCGATCACCCCGATGGTGACGGTGGTGGAGGCCGAGATCGCCTCGCGGTCGGTGACCGTCAGCACCAGCGTCACCGTGGGCTCGGCTTCGTAGTCGAGCGAGACACCATCCTTCAGCTTCAGCTGGCCGTCCACGATCTCGAACCGGTCGTCGTCGACCGTGAAGGTCAGCTCGTCATCGGCATCCTGATCGGTGGCGGTGACCGTACCGATCACGGCACCGGCCTGGTTCTCGGGCACCGAGCTGCCATCCAGCACCGGCGCCGAGGGGGCGTCGTTGCCGTCCAGCACCTGCAGGACATAGGTCCCGGAGGCCGAGAAGCCGTTGGCCACCGTCGCCGTGATCACGATCGTCACGGACGGTTCGGTCTCGTAGTCCAGCGACACCCCGTCCTTCAGCTTCAGCACGCCGCCCACGACCTCGAAGCGGTCGTCATCGACGGTAAAGGTCATCCCCTTGCCGTCCGGATCATCCGCGGTGACCGTACCGATCGCCACGCCCGGCTCGTTCTCGGGGATGTCGCCACCCTCCAGAACCGGTGTCGTCGGCGCTTCCGGCGCATCGGTCACCGTCAGCCGCACCGCGGTCGAGGCGGTGAGCCCGCCCTTGTCGGTGACGGTGATCACCAGGTCGACGAAGGGTTCGCCCTCATGGTCGAGGAATTCGCCCGCCACCAGCCGCAGCTCACCATCGACGATCTCGAAGCGCGGATCGTTGACCGAGAAGGTCAGGGTCTCGGCCGCATCCGGATCGGTCGCGGTCACCCGGCCGATCACCTGGGCATCCTCGGGCACCACGGTCTCGGAGAGCACCGGCGCCGAGGGCGCCTCGTTCACATCGCCGACCGCGATGGTCACGACCGACGAGCGGGTGCCCTCGATGGTGGTGGTGGTCAGCAGCAGGGTGACACGGTCAGCCGCCTCGTGATCGAGCGCCACGCCGTCCTTCAGCTTCAGCACGAAGCTGCCATCCTGTGTGACGACCTCGAAGCGGGCATCGTCGACCGCAACGGTGACGTCCACCCCCGGATCGACATCCTCAAGGAAGCCGATCACGCCGACCACGGCGCCCGGCGCATTCTCGGGCACCCGGCCATCGGCGATCACCGGCACCGGCGGGGTGGTGTCGGGGCGCACGGTCAGATCGACGGTGGTCGAGGCCGAAAGCCCGCCGCCATCGGTGACCGTAATCACCAGGCTCACCGAAGCCTCGTCGGCCGCGGAGATGACCACACCATCCTTCAGCTTCAGCACGCCGCCGACGATCTCGAACCGCGCATCGTCGACCGTATAGGTCAGCCGGCCGTTGGCGGTGAGCGGATCATCCGGATCGCTCGCCGACACCCGGCCGACGATCGCACCTTCCGAACCGCCCTGCACCGCATCGCCGGTCACCACCGGCACCGTCGGCGCCTCGTTCACATCGCCGACCGCCAGCGTCACGATCATCGCCGTCGCCAGACCGCCCGGATCGCGGGCAGTGACCACCAGGGTCACGGTCGGGTCGCTCTCATGGTCGAGCGCGATGCCGTCCTTCAGCTTCAGGGTCTGGACCCCGTCGATATCGACGATCTCGAAGCGGCTGTCGTCGACCGTATAGGTCAGCGCATCGCCATCCGGATCGGTGCAGGTCACCGCACCGACCACGGCACCGGGCGCGTTCTCGGCCACCCCCGTGCCCGAAACCGACGGCGCCGCCGGAGCCTCGTTCACATCCGAGACCGTGATGGTGACGGTGCGGCTGGCGGTGAGCCCGCCGCCATCGGTGACGGTCAGCACCAGATCGACCGTCGCCGCGGCCTCGTGGTCGAGGGAGACGCCGTCCTTCAGCTTCAGCACGCCGCCCACGATCTCGAACCGGGCGTCGTCGACGGTGAAGGTCAACCGGCCATTGGCCGTGCTGCCGCTGTCGGGATCGCTTGCGGTCACCCGGCCGATCACCGCGCCGGCGGCATTCTCGGCCACCGTGGCGGCATCGAGTACAGGCGCGCCCGGCACCTCGTTCACATCGCTGACGGTGATCGTCACCGTGCTCGACAACGTGGTGTCGTCGACCGCGGTCGAGGTGATGACCAGGCGGATCGAGGCCGCAGCCTCGTGATCGAGCACCACACCGTCCTTCAGCTTCAGCGTCCAGGTGCCGTCCAGATCGACGATCTCGAACCGGGCGTCATCGACCGAGAAGCTGCCGCCATTCGGGTCCGGCAGGGTGCCGATCACACCGCCGGCCAGATTCTCGGCCACCGTCCGCCCGGTCAGCACCGGCACGGTCGGGGTGACGCCGTCGTCGAGCACGGTGATCGTCACCGTGGCCGATGCCGACAGCCCGTCCGGATCGGTCGCGGTGATCACCAGATCGACCGACGCCTCGGTCTCGGCATCCAGGCTGATGCCGTCCTTCAGCTTCAGCACGCCATCGACGATTTCGAACCGGGCATCGTCGACCGTGTAGGTCAGCGCGTCATCATCGGGGTCGGTCGCCGTCACCGTGCCGATGCCGGCGCCGGCCACGCCCTCCGGCACCACCGATCCGTCGAGGGTGGGGGCAGCCGGGGCCTCGTTCACATCGGCCACCACCACCGTCACCAGCCGCGAGGCGGTGAGACCGCCTGCGTCGGTTGCGGTGACGACCAGCGTCAGCTCGGCGGTCGTCTCGTGGTCGAGCGACACGCCGTCCTTCAGCTTCAGCACCCCGTCCACGATCTCAAACCGGGCGTCGTCGACCGTGAAGGTCAGCGTGTCGCCGGCATCCGGATCGGTGCCGCTGACAGTGCCGACCACCGCGCCCGCCACATTCTCGGTGACGGTCCCGCCCGACACCACCGGCTGGGCCGGGGCTTCGTTCACATCAGTCACGGTGATCGTGACCATGCGGCTGGCGGTAAGCCCGCCGCCATCGGTGACGGTCAGCACCAGATCGACCGAGGGTTCGGCCTCGTGGTCGAGGGTGATGCCGTCTTTCAGCTTCAGCACACCCGAGACGATCTCGAAGCGCGCATCGTCGACCGTATAGGTCAGCTGCCCGGCAGAGGTTGCCGCATCATCGGGATCAACCGCGCTCACCCGGCCGACCACCGCACCGGCAGTGTTCTCGGGCAGGCTGGAGCCGCCGACGGTCGGTGCCGAGGGCGCCTCGTTGACGTCGGTAACCCGGATCAGCACCTCTGCGGTCGCGGTGTCGCCCTCGCTGACCTCTGAGGTGATGCGCAGCGTGATGCTGGCTTCCGCCTCGTGGTCGACCGAGATCCCGTCCTTCAGCTTCAGCGTCGGCACGCCATCGCGGTCGATGATCTCGAAGCGGGCATCGTCGACGGTGTAGGAGACCCCGGCCCCACCCGGCAGCGTGCCGATCAGGGCGCCTGGGGCATTCTCGGCCACCACGCCGCCGCTCAGCACCGGCAGCGGTGCGGTCACGCCGTCGTCGACCACCGTCACCTGCACCGTGGTGCTGGTGGCGAGGCCGCCCGCATCGGTGGCGGTGATCACCAGATCGACCGAGGGTTCGGTCTCGAAGTCGAGCGAGACGCCGGCCTTCAGCTTCAGCACGTCGCCCACGATCTCGAAGCGGGCATCGTCGACCGTGTAGGTGAGCGTGTCGCCGGCATCCGGGTCGCCGGCCGACACCACGCCGATCACCGCCCCGGGCAGGTTCTCCACCACCGATTTACCGTCGAGCGCCGGTGCCGTCGGTGCCTCGTTCACATCGCCGACCGTGATGGTCACGCTGCGGCTGGCAGTGAGACCGGCCGCATCGGTCGCGGTGATGGTCAGCTGCACCGACGCCTCGACCTCGTGATCGAGCGCGATGCCGTCCTTCAGCTTCAGCGTGCCGTCGACGATCTCGAAGCGGCTGTCGTCGACCGTGAAGGTCAGGGTGTCGCCGGCATCCGGATCGATACCGGTCACCGTGCCGATCACGGCACCGGCCGCATTCTCGGCCACCGTCGCACCCGAGAGCACCGGCTGGGCCGGCGCCTCGTTCACATCGGTCACGGTGATGGTAACCGTGCGGCTGGCGCTGAGCCCGCCGCCATCGGTGACGGTCAGCACCAGGTCGATGCTCGCCCCGGCCTCGTGGTCGAGGGAGACACCATCCTTCAGCTTCAGCACGCCGCCCACGATCTCGAAGCGGGCATCGTCGACGCTGAAGGTCTTCTGGCCGAAGCTCACCGACGGGTCGTCCGGATCGGTCGCGGTCACGCGGCCGATGGTGGCCCCCGCCGCATTCTCGGCCACGGTCGCGGCGTCGAGCACCGGCTGGGCCGGCGCCTCGTTGACGTCGCCCACCGTGATCACGACCGTGGAGGTGAGCGTGCCGCCGTCGGAGCCGGTGGAGGTGAGGGTCAGGGTGACGCTGGCCGCTGCCTCGTGGTCGAGCGCCACGCCATCCTTCAGCTTCAGCGTCCAGGTGCCGTCCAGATCGACGATCTCGAAACGGGCATCATCCACCGAGAAGCTGCCGCCCGCCGGGTCCGGCAAGGTGCCAGCAACCGCGCCGGCCGCATTTTCGGCCACGCTGCCACCGGTCAGCACCGGCGGCACCGGGGTGACGGCATCATCGACCACGGTGATGGTCACCGCCCGGGTCGCGGTCAGCCCGTCGCCATCGGTGGTGGTGATGACCAGGTCGATGCTGGCCTCGGTCTCGAAATCGACCGAGACGCCATCCTTCAGCTTCAACTGGCCGTCCACGATCTCGAAGCGGGCGTCATCCACCGTGAAGGTGACGCTGTCGCCGGCATCCGGATCGCTGCCGGTGACGGTGCCGACCACCGCGCCGGCCGTGTTCTCGGGCAGCACCGTGCCCGACAGCACCGGCGCCGCCGGCGCCTCGTTCACATCGCCGACCGTCAGGGTCACGATCATCGGGGTCGAAAGGCCGCCCGGGTCACGGGCGGTGATGACCACCGTCACCTCGGGCTCACCCTCATGGTCGAGGGCGATGCCGTCCTTCAGCTTCAGGGTCTGCGCACCGTCGATATCGACGATTTCGAAGCGGGCATCGTCCACCGTATAGGTCAGCGCGTCACCATCCGGATCGGTGCAGGTGACCACACCGACCGCGGCCCCGGCCGCGTTCTCGGCAACCGTCGTGCCCGAGAGCGACGGGGCTGCCGGCGCCTCGTTCACATCCGAGACCGTGATGGTCACCGTGCGGCTGGCTGTGAGCCCGCCGCCATCGGTAACGGTCAGCACCAGATCGACCGTCGCCGCTTCTTCGTGATCGAGCGAGACGCCGTCCTTCAGCTTCAGCACGCCGCCCACGATCTCAAAACGGGCGTCGTCGACGGTGAAGGTCTTCTGGCCGAAGCTCACCGCCGGATCGTCCGGATCGGTCGCGGTCACCCGGCCGATCGTGGCACCGGCCGCATTCTCGGCCACGGTCGCGGCATCGAGCACCGGCTGGGCCGGGGCCTCGTTGACATCGGTGACACGGATGGTGACGTCACCCTCGGCCGTGCCGCCATCACCGCCGGTGGCGGTCAGGCGCACCACGACCTCGGCCGCCGCTTCGTGATCGAGCGAGATGCCGTCCTTGAGCTTCAGAAGCTGGACGCCGTCGCGCTCGACGATCTCGAAGCGGGCATCGTCAACCGCATAGCTGCCGTCGCCGATATCGGGCAGCGAGCCGATGATCGCACCGGCCGCATTTTCGGCCACGATGCCGCCATCCAGAACCGGGGTCGGCGCGACGATGCCGTCATCGACGACGGTGATGGTCACGGCACGGGTGGCGGTGAGCCCATCCGCGTCGGTGGCGGTGATCACCAGATCGACACTCGGTTCGGTCTCGTAGTCGAGCGCAATGCCGTCCTTCAGCTTCAGGCTGCCGTCGACGATTTCGAACCGGTCGTCATCCACCGTGAAGGTCAGCGTATCGCCGGCATCCGGATCCGACCCGGTCACGGCGCCGATCCCCGCCCCCGCCGCATTCTCGGCCACGGTCGACCCGGTCAACACCGGCTGCGCCGGGGCCTCGTTCACGTCGGTGACGGTGATCGTCACGCTGCGGGTGGCGGTGAGCCCGTCCGCATCGGTCGCGGTGATCACCAGATCGACCGAGGCTTCCGCCTCGTGGTCGAGGGAGACGCCGTCCTTCAGCTTCAGGCTGCCGTCGACGATCTCGAACCGGTCGTCGTCGACCGTGAAGGTGACGCTGTCGCCATCATCCGGGTCACTGCCGGTCACAGTGCCGATCACGGCACCCGCCGCATTCTCGGCCACCGTCGAACCCGTCAGTACCGGCTGCGTCGGCGCCTCGTTCACGTCGGTCACGGTGATCGTCACGCTGCGGGTGGCGGTGAGCCCGTCCCCGTCGGTCGCGGTGATCACCAGATCGACCGAGGCTTCCG